>CAYRIB010000150.1:0-4879 GCA_964424165.1 uncultured Myxococcales bacterium
GAGGTTTGCAAAACCTCCATCCCCGGTCCGAATCCGGGTGGCGCCTCCCAAGGAAGATCGCGGGGATGCAGACGTGGGGCGGGGGAGCCGTGCGTCTGCCCGGAGCCGACACTTGGATGGCTTATATCTTGCGGTTCGCGATCGAAGGCAACGAACGACAGGGACAACACGTTGCTACCCCCGGGTCTGTTAGCAAATCAGCAATCGTGACTTTCCGAAAATCGTGAAGTGGAAGAACCAGACCAGATCTTGACTGCCAGTCCAGCCGCGGTAGCATGTCCTGGTCGATCAGTCATTGGGATCCAACAGGGGAAAACTGCCATGAGCATCGTCTTGTTCAGCGCCCGAATCCTGCTCGTTGCCCTCGCAATCACTGCGTCCTTGGCAGCGCTCGCAGCCCCGGTCATGAAGACGGTTGATTTCAAGGCTCTTCCCAAGGCGGTCCGCTACGAGGGCAAGGTCGTGCATGCCCTGGAATGGAAGGATTCTGCTGGAAACAACCTCGCCATCTTCACGCAACGCGCCGTGGCGTCGAACAACAGCAGGTACCTTCGTGCATACCACTACGTCAACCCGGGCAGCGGTTGGGCGCTGTCCCGCGAGGTGAAGGACCAGTTCGAAAAGTGCGGGGATGCCGACAACCTGACCACGTTCGTCATGTCTTCCGTGCAGGTGACGGACCTCGACGGCAATGGCATCGGCGAACTCTGGTTCGGATACCATGTCGACTGTGCCAGCGACGTGTCCCCGGTCCACAGCAAGCTCCTGGTCCTCGAGGGTGGAAACAAGGCGATCCTGCGGGGCTCGACCGCGGTCAGGCCCTGCGAGGATTGCCGCGTGGAAGGCGGATCCTACAAGCCCGAGCCACCCCCTGGCGCGTGGAAGCCCGCAGTTGTGAGCCGGGCCAAGGCCGAATGGAAGCGTTTGTTCGCAAAGCCGTGAGGTGTGTCGCTACTGCACGACGATCGTGCCCGTAACGCCGGGGTGAACGGTGCAGCCGTAAGTGTAGGTCCCGGCCTTGGTGAACGTGAACGCCCACGCGGCTCCGGGTTCGATGTTGCCCGAGTCGAACAGGCCCGCCGCGGTCGCGGTGTGGGTACCCACGCCCGAGTTGCGCCAGATCACGGTCGTTCCGGGAGCCACGACCATCCTTTCGGGCGCATAGCCGGTATCGTTGATGATCAGGGCTTGGCCGTGGGTGGTCGGGGCCACGGTTCCGATCGCCTCGGTCAGGGCCGGGGCTTCCTGCTTCACCTGCTCTTTGCTGCCGCCGCACGCGACCATGGATGCCGCCAGACCGAGCGAAAGCATCGTCACCAGAATCGTACGTACCATAGGTAGTCCTCCATAAGAGACGGTTGAACTTACCTTGCCCCGACGTGCGACAGATGTCAATGACGTTTGTTTCGGTGAGGATGGATGCGGATGAACAAAAACACGAGGGTCCATGCGATCAGCAGCATCCATGACGCCCCGTTGCCCGCACCCGTCTGGCAGCCCCCGCCGCCGGCAGCCCGTGGCGGCACGGAATCGGATGGCAGGTCAACAGGGACGTCCGGGGCGAACGCGTCCACCACGGTGTCCTCGTCCGGGAACGGTATCCCATCGTCGTGTTCGTGCTCCGCGGAATCCTGGGCGTCCACGGACTCCACAACGTCCGTCAGACCGGGAGGTTCCACGATCTCCACGACCTCGGGAGGTGCCTCTGCAAGCAAGTCGTCAGAGAGTTCCAAGACCTCTGCGCTCTCGACCTTTGCCTCGGGATCCGGCGCGTCATCCGGTACTTCGGACTCGAGCGCCGCCTGAATCTGCTCGATCATGCCGGCCACCTGTCGGCGGACAGCCGCCAGACGACCCGGATCTTGGGTGTATTCCACGGGCGACGAGAACAACGTTCCCGGCAGATCGAGCACTGCCAAGGCCTCGGTGATCAGCCCGGGGTTCGTGCCCCGTTGCGTAAGCTGCGCGGTCAGCGTCTTGAGCATCCACAAGTATTCGTAGTCCTCGAGCCCCTCGCGAAGGAGTTCCCATCGAATCGATGGGGTGGGTCCCTCGACCCGTGTCACACCGTCCGCGTGCGCCCTCGGCGGATAGAGCAGGCGACCGTCCCCGTTTCCGAAATCGCCGCCCACAATGAACGAGTAGCTCATCGGGTCCTGCCAGGGGTCTTGGAAGTCCGGCGGAACGAAATGCTGGTCCTCGGTCCAGTAGTTGACGTGCCAATACAACTCGCCTTGCACGTTCCAGGCCCAGGCCATCCAGGGACGGATGCGCACGCCGACACCGGATTGTTCAATGAAGTTGTTGGGATAGGGCGACTTCGGCCCCGTGCACACGTACCACCAGACTTCGTCGCCAGCCGCTTGACGTTGCGCGGCCCAGGTCTGTGACCACTCGTTCAACAGCGGCGTCCAGATGTCGACGTATCCGAACAGATCGGGTTCCGCCTGTTCCGTGAGCAGACGGCGGATCGAGGGCGATCCTTCGGCCAGCACCTGCATGCCCTGTTGTACGAACGGATAGTCCCGCGGCTCGGGTTCGTCGAACCAGTACGAGTACGCCTTGTCGAGCCAACCTCGTTCCTGCAGATGGTGGCCGAGCAGCGTCAGGATCTGGCCGTAGAGCGCGTCGTATTCGGGACTTCCCCACACCCGTCCCATCAACGGTCCGGGCAGGTAGTGCTGCACGAACGACCCGGCCGCAAAGCCCGGAAGACTCACCATGAACGAATCGAAGCCGAGGCCGTCCAGGGCGAACCCGGCCGCGTCGTCGAAACGGTCGAAGTCGAGGACTGGAGTGATCGCGTCGGCTTGCTGGAAGTCCCCGTCCTTGACGAGGTTATCGCCTCCGGGCACCCCCAAAAACACGTCGTCGAACCAGGTCCGGCCTGTGCCCTCGCCAACCGGGCTCCAGGGAACCGCATACAGGTAAATCCGTACGAACCGGGTATCCAGCGTCCAGGAAGACGAGGCCAATACGACCTCGTCCGACTGCCACGCACCGTCGCCCTGCCGCACGAAGTCCAGGTTGTGCCCCGGGATGTGCGCCCCGTCCGCGTCGAACTGGACCACGGAAACCAGGTAGGGATGCGTGCCGTCGGTCCGGACGCGCCACGCGAATCGATGCGCTTGCGACCAGTCGGGTATGATGGGCATCAACGTGGCGACCGACACCGATCGCTCCTCGTCCACATCGACCACTTCGAGGACCCGGTTGTCCCCTCCTGCCCCGTTTGGGTCGTCGGCCAGGAAAGACGGATCCCAGTTCACGTCCGGAAAGCCAAGGACATAGACGTCGTCGCCCACGGGGTCGTATGGACTGATGCGGTGCGCCGCGAAGTCCTGCAGATACAGCCGGAACGTGGCGCGCCGCAGGGCCTTGTCCCCTTGAAGGTGATGATAGCGATCGATGGTATCGAGCGACAGTCCGTAGGCGGTCTGCAGATGGTGCGTTTGCGGCAGTTCGAATCCGAAGACGTGCAGGCGCACCTGTAGGCGCAAATCGGCCCGTGAACCAAAAGCCAGATGGAGTTCGCCAAGATAGTCGCCTGCCGGCGTTCCTGCAGGCACGCGTACGGACAGCCACAGGGGCTGGACCATGCCCTGTGCGAGGGCCAGTGGCAATTCGAGTGCTGGGAGTGGGTCCGGGTAGACCCCGCGACAAACCGCATGATCGCTGGTTTCGCGCACCTCGACGTAGGCCACCTCGTGCAAGCGGACGGCCGCGGCAGGAAGCGTCGCGTTGGGTCCGACAAGCGCCGACATCGTGGCTGCGGTCAACGTGTCGTCGCGAGCCGGCAACAGGACGACCTGAGCCGGTTCCGTTTCCCCCGCCGCTGCCTCGATAGCGATCGCACCGGCGGTCTGGGTGCCAAGGGGAAGAATGCCGTTGCGTCGAACCTTGTGCTCGACCGGGGCGATCCAGGCAGCGACCGGGTCTTGGGTCGGATCGGTGAGCCATTGTCCCGTCGGCAACTCCGCGACCGTGACTGGCGTCAGCGACAGTTCGTCGAACCAGGCCTCGCCCGTGAGTTCACCTGCAGCGGTCCACATCGTTGCAAACAGGGTCAGACGGATGGCCGCGGTGTCCGATTGAAACCCACAGAAATCATAAGAGAATGCCTGCCAGTCGAGTCCGGCGACGATCGGCAGGTCAATGTTGTGGTGAGGGATCCAGGACCCATCGTCACCATACTGCTGGATGGCCGCCAGCACCTTCTGATCATCGACGCCCCCTCGCACGAAGCCTTCCAGACGATAGCGCTGCGTGTTGTCCACAGGGATCGTATCCAGCGTTGTGGCAATCGCGTTGTGCGTGTCCGAATCGTCGGTCACGCGCACGCATCCGGCGCCCAGATACGCGGCCTCCTCGTCCAGGACGCCACCGCTCCACCCGGACATCCCGTCTTCGAACGAGCCGTTGACCAGGAGTTCCTCGGCCAGGGTCCCGCGCGCACACAAAGCGGCCCCCAGCAAAATCGCGATCCGCAGATGTTGGTGATGCATGGCTACCGCGCGTTGCTGCAACGGCCGCTCGAACAGCGGCCGCCCGCGCAGTCCGAATCAAAGCTGCACGCCCCGCAGCGACTGTCCTTGCACCGGCCGATCCCGCAGTCCGAGTCGAAGCTGCAGCCCCCGCACTTGCCGTCACGGCAGCGACCGAACCCCTTGCAGTCCGAATCAAAGCTGCAGCCCCCGCAACGGCCGTCCCGGCAGCGACCGTGGGCGCCACAGTCCGAATCGAAGCTGCAGCCCTCGCAACGGCCGTCACGACAACGACCGCTGTCCTTGCAGTCCGAATCGAAGCTGCAGCGACCACACTGCCCGCTCACGCAGCGACCGAAGCCAGCGCAGTCCGAGTCGAAGCTGCACGCGCTGCC
>CAYRIB010000151.1:0-4740 GCA_964424165.1 uncultured Myxococcales bacterium
TGCGAGGGGCTCGGCGATTGCAAGGAAGCCCCCGAGGACTGCGCGGTCTACGTGAACTCGGGTGGCGATACGCCGTGCGGACTGTGCCAAGCCTGCGATGGAACGGGGTTCTGCACGGCAACGCCCCCGGATGACCCGGACTGTGGGGTGATCGAGTGCGACGGGATGGATACGGTCTGTCGCGACTATCACTATCTGACGTCGGGCCGCTGCGAGGCGTTCGGGGATTGCAAGGACCCGAACACGACCGATTGCGATCAGTACATGAACCTGAAACCCGGGATACGTTGCGACTTGTGCGCAGTGTGCAACGGTCGAGGTAGTTGTACGGCCATGCCAATCGATGACCCGGCCTGCGGCGAGATCGACTGCAGCGGACTGGACGGGGCTTGTGTGGACTACTCGAACCTGACGTTTGCGCGGTGTGAAGGACTGCGGGACTGCAAGGACCCGAATTCCGAGGACTGCACTCTGTACGCCTATTCGGGCAGCGGGACTGCTTGCGAGCTGTGCACCGAGTGCGACGGCGCGGGGGGCTGCAATGTGGCGACGGCGGACGACCCGGACTGCGGAGAGATCGACTGCAACGGGCTGGACACGAACTGCCGGGACTACGCGGTGCTGACCACCAACCGATGTGCGGCCGCGGGAATGTGCAAACTGCCGAACGATGCGGCGACGTGCACCGCGTATCTGAATTCGGGTGCCGGGACGCTGTGCGACTTGTGTGCGGCGTGCGACGGAACGGGACTGTGTTCGCAGGTGGCCATCGACGACCCGGTCTGCGGAGAGATCGACTGCGACGAGTTGGATGCGACCTGCCGGAACTATCTGGATCTGTTGGCGGGTCGATGCAAGGCGATCGGGGAATGCAAGACCCCCAATAGCGCGGACTGCACGGCGTGGGTGAATGCCTCGGGCACGACGAGTTGCGGCGTTTGCAAGACGTGCGACGGGATTGGTGCCTGCCTTGGGACGCCGGCAGACGACGTGAGCTGCGGGGTGATCGATTGCGACGGCCTCGACGGACTGTGTCGGGACTACCTGGACCTTGCAGCGGGACGATGCGAGGGGTTCGGGGACTGCAAGGATGCCAACAGCGCGGATTGCCAGCAGTACGTCAATTCGGGTAGCGGCACGTGGTGCGGCTTGTGCTCGGGATGCAATGGCCTGGGTGCGTGCAGCACGGCGTTGGCTGATGATGCCCTTTGCGGGGTGGTCGACTGCGATGGCCGGGACACGACCTGCCGAAACTTTGCAGACCTGACCGCGAACCGGTGCGAAGGCATGGGGGACTGCAAGGACGCCAACAGCGCAGACTGCACGTCGTTTGCCGATGCAAACGTCGGAACGGTGTGCGGTGTGTGCATGACGTGTAACGGTGGTGGTTCGTGCAGCAGCACGCCGTTGGACGATACGGGCTGCGGGGTCATCGACTGCGATGGTCTGGACCGGGCGTGCCGGGACTATCAGGACATCATGATGGCTCGGTGCAAGGGCTTCGGACTGTGTCTGGTGTCGAACACGGAGCCGGACTGCGGGACGTACGTGAACTCGGGAAGCGGGACGCCGTGCGAGGACGATACGGTGTGCAACGGCGTCGAGGCGTGCGATGGCCTTGGAACCTGTGCATCAGGCACGGCACTCGAGTGCGGCGATGAGTTCGAGTGCACCGCGGACGGGTGCGACCCGAAGGAAGGCTGCTACAACGAACTCGAAGCACGCTATTGCATCATCGACGAAAGCTGCGTGGTGGGCGGGACGCTGCGTCCGGGCAACGTGTGTCAGCGCTGCTGGCCCGGGGATTCCACGAGCGCATGGAGCGACGTGTTCAACGGAATGCCGTGCGACGACGGGGAACGGTGCACCGTGGGGGATGCCTGCGTGGACGGCGCGTGCGTAAGCCGGCCGGTGATTTGCCCGGAAACGGACGCATGCCATACGCCGGGGGTATGCAATGCGCTGACGGGTCGATGCGAAACACGGTTCAAGGATGACGAGGTCCTGATGACCGTGCGGGTGTTCGATGTGGGCACGCTCGGTGGGGCGTCGAGCGCGATTTGGGACGTGACCGCGGGTGGGATCGCCGTGGGCGAGGCCGAAACCGCAACCGGTCTGGTGCGGGCCGTGACGTGGACACGTTCGGCCGGCATGACCGAGATCCCGGTCGCGGTGGGCGCGAAGACGCGAGCCTTGGGGATCAACGAGGCCGGCCAAGTGGCCGGCACGATCCAGATGGGCGAGGAAGCAACCGAGGCGTTCGTGTACGACGCGGCGGGCGAATTCGAGGTGCTGGGCCCTGTAGACGAAAATTCGGATCGATGGGTGGTGGGCCCGTCGGAGGACGGCTGGGTGGCTTGGTCGGGGCATGCGTGGAAGCGCGACCGGGGTAGCGTGGTGATCCCGGTGCTGTCGGGCGGCCACTACGTGCGACCGATGGCGGTGTCCGAAAACGGCTTTGTCGCCGGCGAGGCGGACAACGCGGCCGGCAAGGCGCGTGCGTTCGTATGGGAACGCGACGAAGGGATGCATGACCTCGGAACCCTGGGTGGCGAGACGTCACGCGCATTCGCGGTGAACGCGGAAGGTGCGGTGGTTGGAAGCGCGGACAACGCGGCGGGCAAGCCACGCGCGTTCTTGTGGACGGCTGCAGGCGGAATGCAAGACCTCGGGGTGCTTTGTGCGGGTGCGGCCGAAAGCACGTGCGGGGACAGCAGCGAGGCCGTGGCGATCAACGCCGCAGGTCAGGTGGCGGGTTGGTCCACGGTGGGTGATGGTACCGTGCGTGGCTTCGTATGGGCCGAGGGCCTCGGAATGCGGGACATCGGAGCCTTGTCCGAGGGCGGCGAGACGCGTGTGCGGGGCATGAATGACCTCGGACAGGTGACGGGCGTGTCCAAAGACGCGACAGGGACCCTTGCCACGTTCGTGTGGCTGCCGGAAAACGGGATGACGCAGGTGGATGCGGCATCGGGTGGTGATGTCGCGGGCATCGGGCCGCGGGGGCATCTGTACGGAACCATGACCACCGAAGGCGAGGCGGTTCACGGATTCGTGACCGTGGTGCCGCGCACGACGTGTCAACTGTGCCTGATGGACGACGAGGCCCCGGAATTGATCTGTCCGGAGGCCACGAGCCTCGTGAGCGGTGCCGAAACGTGTGGGGTGTCCGGGGCTCTGGTGAGCCTGGTGGCCAAGGATACGTGCACGGCCGCGGATCGACTGGTCATCGTGGGCGGCCCTGGCGAGTGGCTGGGCCTCGGGGTGACCGAGGTGACCTGGGTGGTGACGGATGACGACGGAAATCAGGCGACGTGCACGAGCACGGTGCAGGTGCGTGACGAAACGCCGCCGGTGATTGCCTGTGAACCGGTGATCCGCGAGAACGTGCTGCCAGACCGTTGCGGATGGGTGGGTGCGCTGAGTGCGGACGTGACGGATCAGTGCGACGGGGTGTCGAAGCTGGGGATGACCTCACGCGACTATCCGGTGGGCCGGACCGAGGTGGTGTTTGGGACCGCGGATGCGGCGGGCAACGAAGCCCAGTGCGTGACCAACGTGATCGTCACCGACGAAGTGGCGCCGGTGGTGCGATGCAATGCGCCAGCGGTGTTGACCGGGGATGACCTGCCTGCCGTGATCGTGGTGACGGCCACGGACGTTTGTCAGGCGGATTTGCAGATCACGGGCCTGGAATGTCTGGCGGTAAGAGCGGACGGGTCGAGTCGTCAGGTCCTGCCATGCGACGTGGTGATCGAAAACGGGGAGGTCATCGTCAAGAACATTGGCCCTGATGCCAACCGACTGTCGTGGACGGCCACGGGCACGGACCCGTCGGGCAATGCGACCACGGTTGATTGCGCAGTGCCGCTGCGGGATTTGCCCGACATGGCGGTGCCTGTGCCCGATGCGGCCACCCCCGAACCCGAGGGCAACGTGGTGTGCGTGGGCGACGAGTGCGCCGCGGGCGGCGAGGTGTCCTTGCACGGCTTTGGTTGCGCTGCCGGGACCGGGACGCCGCGCGGGATGTTGCCCGGGCTGTTGCTGCTTGCCATCGGGTGGATGGCGTTCCGGGTGCGACGGCAGGGGGAATGACGAAAACCCTCCCTGGTGCAGTCGCCGACGTCCTGCTTCTGCTTCCTCTGGCCAAGACCTATTCCTACCGGATTCCGGATGAACTGATCGCCTCCGTGCGGCGTGGCGTGCAGGTGCTCTGTCCCGTCCGCCATCGGCACATCAACGGTCTGGTCATCTCGGTGCGCGGCCCCAAGGCGGACGACCCGCCCTTGCAGTGCCTGTCCGACGTGGTGACGATGCGCCCGCCCTGGCCCGAAGACCTGATCGAACTGATCCACTGGATGTCGAGTTACTACGTGGCACCCCTTGGCGTCGTGGCACGCACCGCCATGCCCACGCTGTTCGCCCGGCGTGTGCCGCGATCGACCCAAGCCGTGCAGTTCGTGCATCCTCCTTTGAAGCCGTTCAAATCCGAACGCATGCGCACGATCCTTTCGAACGTGGAATCCGCGGGTCCGATCCCCGTTGTGTCGGTTCGTCGCCTCGTGCCAGGGGCTGCCGACGCACTGCGCCGATTGCTGGCCACGGGATGCGTGCGGATCATCGACTTCGACGAACCCGCACCGGCGCCGATTCCAATGGACCCGGGGCCAAGTCTGGTCCTCACTACGGATCAGCAGGCCGCGTTTACGCGCATCTCGTCGGGGCTGACTGCGGGGTATC
>CAYRIB010000152.1:0-4739 GCA_964424165.1 uncultured Myxococcales bacterium
TTGCGCGAGAAGGGGATGGGCCCGATTGTCCGTATCGATGAAGAGGGGCGGGAACTGCCGATGGCCCCTGGGCCGTAGCGGGTTTCGCCGATGGCATCATGTTGCAGGAGGATGCGATGAGAGACTTTGGTTTTGCAGGTGCGGGCCTGGTGCTGGGGGTGCTGGTGTGTGCAACCGCGCAGGGTGCCGCAGCGACGATGTATGGTCTGCCCATGCTCGAACGGGACGACTTCAACCGTCTGGCCAGGGCCGCGAATGTGCCGCTGTTCTGGAACGAGGATAGCGTGCATCCGGGGATGATCGACCCAGCCGAAGTGGTAGTGCTTGGCGTGGGTGCGGATCGTTCCCAATGGATCGACGAGAAGGGTTTCACGAGCGCGTTCGAGCAGGCCTGGAAGCGGCTGGTCGAAGTCCGGCGGCGCGAGGCAGTGCGCAAGGAACTGGACCAAGGGCGACCGACGCTGGTGCGGACCGACCTGTCCAAGGCGTCGCGCGACGATCGGGAACTCGTGAAGCATCTCGTGGTTGCTGCACGGCGCATCGATGCGTTGTACATGAAGCAACTGGGGGCAGATGGCCTGGATAAGGGGCTGGCCCCGGATGACGATGCCTCGCGCGCCTTGTTTCATCGAAACAGTGGGCCCTGGTGCGAGGCCGCACAGACCGAAAAGGACCCGTTTTGCAATGGCACGCCCGATTTTCGGCCGCAGCGCTGGGGCAGTTACCCGATCGACGAGGCACAGGATGCCGAGTTGTGCGATCGCCTCAAGGCCCTACCCAACGGCCAGGAGTTGCTGGCTCCTTTCACGGTGGTGCGCAAAGTCAATGGGCAATATGTGGCGCGGACGCTGATCGAAGAGTACGGCCCCGAGATGGCCGCGGTGGCGGGCGATCTTCGCCTGGCCGCGAAGATCGCGATGGGCATGAAAGAGAAGTCGCTCGAGCGTTACCTTCTGGCCGCGGCCAAGGGGTTCGAGACCAACGACTGGGCCGCGGCCGACGAGGCGTGGGCCGCCATGAACGGCAGCAACAGCCGCTGGTACCTGCGAGTGGGGCCCGATGAGGTCTATTGGGACCTGTGCCAGGAAAAGGCGGGGTTCCACCTGTCGTTTGCCCGGATCGACCCGAGTGCACTGGCGTTGCAGAAGCAGCTTTCGCAAGTGCGTGACGAGATGGAGCAGTCGGTGGCGGCCTTGATCGGGGCGCCGTACAAGGCACGCAAGGTGTCGTTCCAGATGCCGGACTTCATCGAAATCGTGGTCAATGCCGGGGACTCGCGTTCGGCGCTTGGGGCCACCATTGGTCAGTCGCTGCCGAACTGGGGCAAGGTCGCGGACGAAGGCCGGGGGCGGACCGTGGTCATGACGAATCTGTACATGGACCCGGACAGCAAACGCCTGGGTCGCGAGAAGGCGGCCCTTTTGCTGACGCCGGAAACCATGGCCTACTACTCGGACGACCCGATGCCGGGTTTGATCGACATCATTCTGCACGAGGCCACGCACAATCTCGGGCCCTACTCGGATTACAAGGTCAACGGCAAGGGGCCGGGCGAGATCTTCGGGGGAAAGCTGGCGTCGGTGCTCGAGGAATTGAAGGCGCAGACCGGGGCGCTGTTCTACGTGCCATTGCTGCAAAAACGCGGGATCCTGACCGACGAGAGCGTGAAGCACCTGTATGTTCATGCCCTGGCCTGGTCGTTCGGGCACATCGCCCAGGGCATGTTCACGGCGTCGGGCAATCCCAAGGCCTACAGCCAGCTGGCAGCGGTGCACATCGGGACCCTGATGGAAGAGGGCGCCCTGACCTGGGAAGTAACCACGGATCCAAAGACCAAGCGGCCGATGGGACGGTTCGCAGCCCATTTCGACCGGTTCGCCCCGGCGATGGACCGACTGATGCAGAAGGTCGGGCGTGCGAAGGCCACGGGTGACGTGGCGGGGGCAAAGGCCCTGGTAGACCCGTTCGTGACGGGCGACCAGAAGCACCTGGTGCACGCCGACGAGATTGCCGAGCGCCTGGCCGCCTTCCCGAAGGCCTCGATGGTTTACGCCGTCGAGTGGTGAACAACGACCGCTGCAACCTTCCGAATGATCGGCCAAGTTGATCTGGTTATGCCTGGCGGCTGTTTGGGCATGGCCCGCGCATGTCATCTCACGCTATACTGTCACGGTGGAATCGTCGTCTACTCACTGGTCTCGTGGAGGTGAATCGTGATTCGTATGGGCCACCCAATCCCGGTTCTCATGGCGTTGGCGGTGCTAGTGCCTTTGGTGGGCTGTGTTGGAGGCGAGGTCCCGGTGGCCTGGAGCTTTGCTCCGGACGGAGGCGATGGTCCCGGCGAGAATCATGCCCCTGAGATTTCAGAGGGTGAAAACGTGATCGTCACGATGTCCGAGGACGGGCATCCCACCGCTTTCCATCTGACGCTGCATGCCACGGACGCGGATCTGGACGGTCTGACCTGGTCGATTCCCGAAAACCGAAGCGCGCAGCATGGTGCGGCCGTGCTGACCGAGGCAACCGGTGATCTGGTGCAGGTTGGATACGTTCCTGGCCCGGATTTCAATGGGGACGACGCTTTTACGGTCGTGGTGATCGATAGCCGGGGAGGATCGGACGAGATCGTAGTGTCGGTCGTGATTGAGGCCGTGAACGATGCGCCTGTCATCACGGAAGGTGCGAACGTGGAGGTGACCCTTTCCGAAGACGGTCAACCGGACTCGTTCGAGTTGACGTTGCATGCCACGGATGTGGATGGGGACGCGTTGACCTGGTCGATCCCGGAGACAGCCGCTGCGAGCCATGGACAGGCGACAGCAGGCCCAACAGGTCTGGAAAGCGAACTCTCGTACGTTCCGGTCGTCGATTACCACGGGACCGACGAGTTCTCGGTGGTGGTCAGCGACGGACAGGGCGGCACTGACACGGCCGTGATTGCGGTGATCGTCGTGCCCATCAACGATGCGCCCTTGGCCGTGGCGGACACGTATTCGACCCGCGAGGACGAACCTCTGAGCATCGCGACGGATGAAGGCGTGCTGGCCAACGACACGGACCTGGACAAGGATTCATTGACCGCGATCGTGGTGACCGGACCGAGCCACGGCGCGTTGACGCTGGAGCCGGACGGGTCGTTCGCCTATACCCCGGAAGCAAGTTGGCACGGCGAGGATGCCTTCACTTACAAGGTGTCTGATGGCGATCTGGAATCGGATGCCGCGACCGTGGCCATTACGGTGCTCCCGGTCAACGACATGCCGACCTTCACGAAGGGGGCTGACCAGGTGATCCTCGAGGATGCCGGGCCACAGACGATCCTTCATTGGGCCACGGACATGACCGCAGGTCCCGCGAACGAGGTGTCGCAGTCCATCACCTTCCTGGTGTCCAACGACAACAACGATTTGTTCGAAGACCAGCCATCGGTCGACCCCGATGGCGTCCTGACCTTCACCCCTGCCGCGAATGCCAACGGATTGGCCAACGTAACGGTGCGACTTCAGGACGACGGCGGAACCGAAAACGGCGGGGTGGACACATCGGCTGAGAAGACGTTCACGTTCACAGTCCGGGCTGTGAACGATGCGCCGTCATTCACATTGCGAACCTATTGGTCAGTGCTTTCGGACGGAGCTGCTCAGACCAGGTCCGAATGGGCCTATCAAATGTCGTCGGGGCCGGCGGATGAATACGACGTGCTCGACTTCATCGTCACGAACGACGCCAACAGTCTGTTCACCGTACAACCTGCCATTGCGCCGAATGGTACCCTCACCTTCACTCCCAAGGTCAATGCCAGCGGCTCGGCAACGGTTACGGTGTACCTGCACGACAACGGTGGAACGGCCAACGGGGGGGTCGATACCTCGGCCATGCAGACGTTCACCATCGAGATGACCCCGCCCAACCGCGCGCCTGTTGCCAGCAATGTGACCATCGATACGCCACGAGACACGGCGGTCGAGATCACGCTCGACGCCACGGACGAAGATGGAGATACGCTGACCTACAGCATTGTCGGGACTCCTGGAAACGGTTCGTTGGGCACGATCACGGGCAACAAGCTCACGTTCACACCCACGCATTGCTTCACCGGCGCGAATCCGTTCACCTACCAAGCTTACGATGGCACCTTGTACAGCAATACGGCGACGGTGAACCTGACGGTCTCTCCGGTCGATCCGGTGATTCACCGGGTTGATCTGGATGCCGTGGGCGGTCAGAACAACGGGACCTCCTGGGCGGATGCGTTCGTCGATTTGCATACGGCCCTGGCCTACGCCTGTCCCTTCGACGAGATCTGGGTCGCAGAGGGGACGTACAAACCGCACGAAACGGATCGGCTCGTGTCGTTCCAGCTTCGTGAGGATGTCCACGTCTATGGGGGCTTCGACGCGACCGAAGCGTTGCGCAGCGAGCGAAGCTGGACCGAGCACCCGACCATCCTGAGCGGCGAACTCGGGGACGTGCTCAGCGTGGCGGACAACACCGAGCACATCCTGCTGGGGGCGAACGGGGCCATTTTCGACGGCTTCACCGTGACCCACGGGTACACGTCGGGGTCCTATGGCCATGGCGCGGCCATGCTGAACAACAATATCTCGCGGACGCTGACGATCGCGAACTGCCGCTTCACCGACAACACGGGCAATCCGGCGGTCTACTACACCAACGGGGCCGTCGTGAACAACAGCAGCGTGGTCGTCATCACCGATTGCACGTTCGTGGACAACCAC
>CAYRIB010000153.1:0-4694 GCA_964424165.1 uncultured Myxococcales bacterium
TTCAATGCGGCCGCGCTGCAGGCCATCTTGAAGTTCGTTCCGCGGGAGGGCGGCAAAGAGGTGCTGCCGGTCCCGGATAACAAGACCCTGGCTTACATCAACAGCCGGGGCATGACGATCGACCTCGACGGGGCGCTGTTTCGACGATGATGCAGGGGCGACTGCCACGCGCGGTCTTGCTGCTCGCGACGTTTGCCGCGCTGATGCAGCCAATGGGTACAGCCTGGGCAGACCTGCGTCTGGCCATGTTCGCAACCCCCTATCCGGACGATGATCGGTGCGGGCAGTTCGGCCTGGAAAAGCGTCGAGGGCGACCGCTCATTCCCGTGGCCCTGGTCATTATGGACCTTACGCTGCGGGGGCAGTATGGCGAACTGACGACCCGCATCGAGCAGGCCATGGGGCGCGACTTCGATCTGGGGGGCCTGTTCCGGCTTCGTCCGGTCGGGGATGCCCCGGCCGATGCCCTCACCTGGAGCAGCCCACTGGCCTTCGACTATCTGGGGTGGCAGGAGGCCGGGGTGTGGATGGTGATCGTGGGCGAGGTGCAGCCGGGCCCCGAGGGATTGCTGTCTTTGCGGTTCGATGCCTACCTGACCGAGGAAGGGGACGTCTTGCGGATCGGGGGGGCCGCGGCGCCCGTGGACCCCCTGCATGCCGAGGCCTTCGCACACCGCTTCGTCAACGCCTTGCAAAAATGCCTGACCGGCGTTCCGGGACGGTTTGGGACGCGCATTGCCTATGCCCGGCGCGTGGGCCTCGGGGATGTCAAGGAGATCTTCGTGACGCAGTTCGGGTCCCCCGGCCAGACCCGAGTGAGCGAAGATGGGGTCCTGGCCCTGCTTCCGGCCTGGGCCCCGGGCGGGGCATTGGCCTTCACGGGATACCGACGGGGAAACCCCGACGTGTACGTGGGCGACCGCCTGTTTTCATCGCGGCCGGGACAGAACACCGGGATCGCGTTTTCGCCCGACGGCCGCTACGCAGCCCTGACTCTGGCCGTGGACGGGTGGGTGGATTTGTATCTCGTGGACGGTTGCACGGGCGAGGAAGTGGCGCGTTTGACGAAATCCCGAGCCATCGACACGAGTCCGTCCTGGTCCCCGGACGGGCGGCGCATGGTGTTCGTTTCGGACCGGGACGGCAATCCCAATCTGTGGATGATGAACGCAGACGGTAGTGAACAGAGGCCGTTGTCGCTGCCCGGGTCGTACAACACCTCCCCCGACTGGTCGGCTGACGGCTTCCAGATCGTGTACCAGAGCCGCGGCGAAAACGGTCGCTTCGCGATCTGGAAGGTCGACCTGCTGTCCGGGGCCATCGAACGCCTGAGCGGCGGGGCGTGGGACGACGAGGAACCTTCGTTTTCGCCCGACGGGCGCATGATCGTGTTCACCTCGACCCGTCGCGGCCCCAAACTGTTGTTCGTGATGTCCGAGGACGGGGACGGCGCGGTCCCGCTGTTCGAGGATGGCGGGGATTACTTCACTCCCGCCTGGGAGAAGACCATTCGCAACATGGACTTGGGTCGCCCGGCGGCCGGGGAGGTGGCACGGTGAAGGAACTTCTCGAGACGGCCCGCGGCGCGGCGCTCGATGCAGGACGTCTCTTGCGCGAGCGATTGGGATGCGTGCACGAGATTCGCTACAAGGGGGAAGTGAACCTGGTGACCGAGGCCGACCTGGCCGCAGAAAAAATCATCCTCGACGCCATCCGCAACCGCCACCCGGACCATGCGATCCTGTCCGAGGAGGGGGGCGGGGCAGAGGTGGCCCGGGACCGCTCGGTGTTGTGGGTGGTGGACCCCCTGGATGGCACCACGAACTTTGCGCACGGTTATCCCGTGTTCTGCGTGTCGATCGCGGTCCTTATCGATGGTGAGCCCCGCGTGGGCGTGATCTACGACCCCATGCGCGACGAGATTTTCGAAGCGGCCCGGGGATTCGGGGCCACGATCAACCATCGACCCATGCACGTGTCGGCCTGTACGCTACTGCGCCGTGCCCTGGTGGTCACGGGCTTTGTGTACGACCGGGGACTGGCACTGGAACTGCCGATGCGGCGATTCGCCCGGATGCAGATGGTTTGCGAGGGGTTGCGCCGGGATGGCAGCGCGGCCCTGGACATGGCGCACACCGCTTGCGGACGATTCGATGCCTTCTTTGAACTGCGCCTGAACCCCTGGGACGTGGCTGCCGGGTTCGTCCTCATTGCCGAGGCGGGCGGCCGCATCACCCGTGGGGACGGGGCCGCGGCCACGGTCTTTGACGGGGACGTGGTGGCCACCAACGCTCACCTGCATGACGAGTTGCTGACCGTGCTCGGGGAGGTGGCGCCGTGATCGACGAACTTCGGCCCAGAAAACCCCGGCTGACGAAGCGCGCCCCGTTCGGGCAGACCCATCGCAGGGCGACTCGCGGCATGCTGCAACAACTTGGCGTGGTCGAGGCCCCCGAGGTCCTGGACGTGACCTCGGACTTCCCGATCGTGCTGTCGCGCGCCACGGGATGCCGCGTGCGGGACCTGGACGGCAACCGGTACATCGACCTGACGGGCTTCTTCGGGGCGGCCCTGGTCGGGCATCGCAACCCGGCCGTGGTGCGTGCGCTCCGGGTCCAGGCCGGCCGCCTGCTGCATGCCATGGGGGACGTGCATCCCGCGGACGTGAAGGCCCGCTTCCTTTCGGCCCTGTGCGCCTGTCTGCCCGCTTGCGGCTATCGCACGGTACTGTCGCACAACGGCTGCGATGCGGTCGAAACCGCGCTGAAGTTCGCGGCTGTGGCCACGGGGCGGGCCAAGGTGATCGCATTCGAAGGGGCCTATCATGGCTTGAGTTTGGGTGCCCTCGAAGTCACTCATCGCTCGGAATTCCGCGACCCGTTTGCGCATCTGCTGTCCGGCCGGGCCGCCTTCGTTCCGTTTCCGACCGAAGGCCGCGACACGGATGCGGTGCTGAGCACGGTACAGACACTGGGTGCGGCCGGGGATCGCGGAGCCGTGATCGTGGAGCCGATCCAGGGGCGCGGGGGCATCCGAGTTCCGCCTGCAGGATTTTTGGCGGCCTTGTGCGAGGTCGCACACCGGCATGACATGCTGGTGATTTCGGACGAGATCTATTGCGGCACCGGGCGCACGGGCCGCTTTCTGGCCGGGGATTGGGATGGGATGGTGCCGGATGCCGTGTGCCTCGGCAAGGCGCTCGGGGGTGGGATTCCCTTCTCGGCCTGCGCCATGCTGCCCCGGATGGCCGATGCGGTGCATCGAGCCGGGGCCGAGGCCGTGCATACCGCCACCTTCCTGGGGCACCCCTTGGGTTGCGTGGCCGGGCTTGCGGTGCTTGGCGAGTTGCGGCGCCTGGATGCCACGACAGCGGCTTGGCGCATCGAGACCACGATCCGCGAGCGCGCCTTGCGTTGGCAGAGGGATTTTTCGTTCGTGGGCCCGGCATGCGGCCGAGGTGCCATGATGGGCGTGCCGTTGCAATCGGATGCTGCGAGCGCGGGCGGGGACAAGGCCTTTCGGGTGATTTCGGGCGCCCTGAAAACCGGGGTGATCCTGCTGTCCGAGGGGCCGGCCGGGGATGTCCTGGCCTTCACCCCCCCACTGGTGATCAGCGACCAAGACCTGGGGTTTGCGCTGGATGTGGTCGAGCGACAATTGGAGGCGATTCGTGACCGCGGATAGTCTGCGTGCGGAGGTGGAGGCATGCATCGCATCGGGAGGGGACATCCCCGACTCTGTTTTCGTGGATTTGTGCGGGCGGATCGCCGAGTTCCAGGGTGGTCTTGACGAGGGGGATGGCCTCGATGCCGTGCGCCCGACACCCGAGGAAATGTTCAAGCTGATGACCGTGGCGCATTTTCCCCCCGGTGAGGCGGTTGCCGAGTTTCACACGTCGGGGACCACCCGTGGCCAATGCGGTCGGCATCTGGTGCGCGACCTAAACTGGTATCGACAGGCAGCGATGGCCGGGTTTGTGATGAACTGTCTGTACGATCCGGTGCCAACGGCGTTTGTCAGCCTGATCCCCGGTCCCAACGCCCGTCCGACCTCTTCCCTGTCGCACATGGTGGGATTCGTGCTGCATGGTCGCGAGCAGGCCGTGTGGGCCCGACATGGCGACGCCATCGATCAGGCTGTTGTGTGCGGCTTTCTCGATTGGGCAGTGGCGCAGGGGACACCAATATGCCTGCTGGGAACCACGCTCGATTTCGACACCCTGACTTGCGCGATCGGTGAAGCGGGGAAGGCATGGCGCCTGCCTGCGGGAAGCCGCGTGATGCACACCGGGGGCGAGAAGGCGAGTGGACGCGTGCTGGTGCACGAGGACCTGTGGCGTTGGTGTTCGCAGTGCCTGGGGATCGAAGCCAACGACGTGATCGAGGAATTCGGGATGACCGAACTGATGTCCCAGGCCTACGACTCCCCGCGCGTCCATGGCGGGCCGCGGCGGTTCGTTCCCGTGCCCTGGATGCGCACGCGGGTGGTCAACCCCGTTTCCTGGCAGGACGTGTCCGAGGGCCAAAGGGGCTTGTTGTGCCACTACGATCTGGCCAACATCGATACCGCGGTGGCCATTCTGTCGCAGGACCTGGCCACCTCGATGGCAGGCGGTTTTGCAGACGTGGTGCGCGTGCCCGGGGCCGTATCGAGGGGGTGCTCGAGTGAGGCCAGCGTTCGAGGTTCCTGACGCA
>CAYRIB010000154.1:0-4673 GCA_964424165.1 uncultured Myxococcales bacterium
CGATGAGGTCTTGTCCGGGGTCCGGCATGGGGTCCGCGCCCAGGTCCCCGGGTTCATATTCCGTGTCAAATGGGGCGTCAAAGGCAACGTCCGCAGCCGCGTCATTTTGCGGGCCCGGATCCGAAGGCGTGGTGACATCGGCCGTGTCCATGATGGGGTCTTCGTCGGCCGAGGTCACGTCCGCGGGGTCGGCCGAGTCCGATCCGCAAGCGGTGACCAGCATCGTCACCATCATCAAGGCCGCCACTGGGGCGCATAACCATCGCATCAGGCACCTCCTCGCAAGACCGGGCTTGCAATCACTTCCGCATCAGTCTCTGCACATCCGCTCGGGCTTCGCCGGGAGCTTCACCGGGGGCTTTCGACCCTGCCCATTGCCGACCACGTCCACGCATCCGAACACCTGTGCGAACTCCGAGCAGCGGCCCTTCGGCCGTCCGAGCGACCAGTTCTTGCACCCCATGCAGCGCGTCTGCTGCACGATCTCGTGCCGTTCGTAAAGGCACAGACCTTCGCAATCGGCACCATCGTGGCACTCCTTGCCGCCATCGCGGGTCCGTGGGATGCAGTGCAGGCGCTGGGACTTGCCATGCGCCCCCCACAGCCCCCGCTGGGCCGTGCACGCCTCCCTGGCGGCCAATCGCGTGGGATTCTCGCGGTCGGGGCGATTCGGATGCGCCGCGGGGTCGGCTTGTGCACGCGCACGGTGGCTTCCACGCGCGACAGGGGTTCTTCGCCTTCCATGCGCACGACCTCGAAGCGCTCGATCCGTACAGGCCCCAGGCCGCGGTTGGTGAACACCACCGGCAATTCGGCCGCGCAGGGCCGCGCTTTTTCTGCGTTGCAAGCCGCGGCCCAGGTCGGTTCGTCGACGGCCACGATCAGGCCGTTCGTGATTTGCTCGGAGGCGGTCAACAGGGGTTGCGGGGTTTCCTGTGCCGACGCGGATGCCGAGATGATGAGGATCCATGCAGAGATGATTCCGGCCAATGGGCCGAACCAAAGCCACTGCCGTGCCATGGGGGTCCTCCTGTCGAACTTGGGTCAAGAATAGCCGGAGCGCACGGGGGATTCAATACCAGCCGAAGGACCCGGGAACTCGCACCAGAGGGGCGCGGTCACCAAGGCGGTCTACGGCACGATCAGAACACACAGCCCGGTCGTCTGGTCGCAAGTCTCGACCCCGACTTCGCAACAGTCGAACACGTAGCATCCGTTCTCGTCCTTGGTCAGGCTCTGGCACAGGATTTCCTGCTGAACGCCCATCTGGCTTTCGCACCGCACCCTGGAGCACAGCGGGTTGATCGGCTCGGTGCTGCTGCAGCAACCGTCCACGCAATAGGGCATGGGCGCTGAGCAGTCCAGCTCGCTCGAGCAGCCCACCTTGCACGATGACCCGCCCCCGGCCTGGCAGGTGCAACTGCCGGTCTTGGTGTTGAACGTCCAGGTGCACACACCCTCCACGCCCTGGAACGAACACGGCCCGCCGCAGCTCATCCCGTCGAGGCCCGCGCAGGGATCCGGCTCGATTCCGGCACAGCAGACGTCCTGGGTCTCGAGGATCGCGTCGAGCTTCGGGACCACGACATCGCAGCAAGACGCGGCCTCGACCTTGGCCTCGATGTCGCCGAGTCGCTGCCAGATCAGGCACAGCATGGCGTCCTGGCTGGGACTTCCGAGGCCATTCCACTTGACGCTTGCGAGAACCTTGGCGCACCACTCGTCGGGCGTCGAGGCGTTGAAGCCGCCGCTGGCGCTGAACGCGGGCAGGGTGAACGACAGGATGCCGAAGGACACGGCAAGAACAACGACCTTCTTCATGACGCACCTCCCCCCAAGAAGAATCCCAACCAATCGATAACCTTATGTTCATGATGAATCGAACGGATCTGGGTGTCAATACGTCTTGGTTGTTGAGGAAAGATAAGGCGCGAGCACCGGATCATCGAGGCGGCCCTCGCGCGCGGCCCGGATCCAGGTCAGCACGTGATCGATCGCCTCGGCAGTGAAGTGGTTGGCCGCCGCGAAACGTCGCCAAGCCTGTTTTTGTGCGCGGGTCTGCCATGCCGGGAGGCCTTCCTGCCCTTCGCCGGGGATCGGCCGGGCATACAGGATCGCCACCTCGCCCTTCGGCCGCCAGTGCTTGAAGTGCCAACGCACCATGGTCGGGGTCACCTGCGTGGCTTCGGGCGTCGGCACGAACAGATGCGGCGGAGTTCCGGGCGGAATCTCGATCGTGATGTCCGCCTCGCCGATCGGGCCGTTCCAGGTCCGGCCGGTGGTCACGATGTACGCGATGCGTTCGCAAATCCCGTCGCCGAAGGCCCAGCCGTTCTTTGGTGGGTGGGCTTGGCGCCAGAAGGCCCGTTGGGCAGCACGTGTGTCGGCCTTCTGCACGCAAGCCGAAAACGGGCCGTTCGAATGGAACCCTCCGAACCGATATGTGTTGCGAACCGTCACGGTCTTGTGCGGCGGGAAGGTGACGTCCCACGTGTAGGCGGCGCGGTATCCGAGATCGTGGATGGCCTTGGGGACCGTGGTCGCACCGGTCTGAGCCACATCCGTGGTCACCTCGCGATGGGTGGCTGCCACGGCCTGCCCGTCCACCCAGACCCGAAAGTCCCGGATCACCCAGTGGGGACCGGGGCCCTTCGGGGCGGTCTCGGACAGGTCCTCCCAGTCCGGGAAACCGACCGGAATGGTGAAGGCGGTACCCGTAACGTTCCTGAACTCGAAGGTGGCATCGGCGTGCCAGCGTTCGCCCCTTGTGCGGGGAGTTTGCTCATCGACCAGGGGCTCATAGCGAATCACGACCGTTTCGCGCTCCATGCGGACCCGGGCCTCCTCGACTGCCACGACGCGCGCACCCTGGCCCCAGAAGGCGGCGTCGTTGGCCGTGGCGTCGACGGTCATGGCCAGACAGAGCAAGGTGAGTCCCGAATGCAGGATGAAGTGATTACTCATGCTGGACCTCCAGACACGAGGATAGTCCAGGACCGCAATCGAAGGCAATGTAGCGACCGAGGTCGAAGCCCAGGTGGTAGAAGGCTCGTCGTGAACGGAGCAGTACTGGCAAGCCGAGTCAACACTGGGTATGATATCGCCTTGTTGGAACAGAGGCTTCTTCGATGCCCTACGCGAAAGACCCGTCGAATCAGGTGTCCACGCGCAAACCGTCCACGTCCAGCGGCACCCCGGACCGCACGGTCAAGATGCCGAGTTTCTTGACGCCGGGAAGCGGCTATGAACAGCAGCAGACCGCGCTGAAACCCCAGGAAGATCCGTCCTGGGCGGACAAACAGCAGTTTCTGGTGGATGCCAGCCGAAGCAGCACCACGGAGCTGCTCAAGATGGCCGCGAATCCGAAGCTCCCGTCATGGAAAAAGGAGATCGTCGACGATCTGCTGCGCCACAAACAGGGGTCGAGTCCCACCGCGAAGACCGGCGCGGCCTCGGGCGGGGCAGATGCAACGCACCCCGACGTCCAGCGAATCAAGGGGTCGTATGAACTCAAGGACTTGGGCCTGGCCATCGACGCCATCGGAAGAACGGCCAAGGCCCCGGAGAAGGGTGACAACGGTCTGGTGTTCGGCAGCTTCGTGGCGGTCGATATCGGCGTGGACGTGCCCATTCCCGAAGTCCCTGGCCTCTCGCTGACGCTTGGCATGAATGGCGAGTACTGCCGCCTTCAGGGTGGACAGCAGGAACTCGAACTGAGCCAGACCATCGGTATTCAGTGGTCGTTCCTCGACATCATCAACGTCAACCGCCAGGAGATGCGTTCGCTCAAGCTCCAGGGGGCCAGTCTGGGCGCCGCGCTGATCGATGCGATCAAGCAGACGGTGCGGCAGATCCTGATTGCCACCTATGTGGAAGGTAATCTCGCGGACCTTGTGGCCTTCTCGAAGCGTCCCTGGTATCAGCAGGCAGCGGAAATCGGCTTGTCCATGCTTTCGGGACCGCTGTCTCCGTATTTCGTGCTTCCCAAGATCGGGCAACTGATGGCCGCGGACCAGATTCAGGCCTGCTACGCGAGGTACTGCGAATTCTTCGAAAACAACCCCGAGGTCGGCTTCGAAGTCTCGGTGGGGTCTGGCGGTGGTCTGGAACTCGGTAACAAGGACGCCAAGGCGTCGGGCAAGTACGAGACCAAGATGGGCGTGGAAGACGTCGACGACCGTGACGCGCAGATGTTCGCCGAGGTGGCAGCGGTCGGCGCGCTGACCGTGGGGAATTCGGAGGTCGCCATTCGCGTGGCCATGCGCTTCTTGGGGAATGGCACAGATGCGTTCACCTTCGAGTTGACCGGCAGCTTCCCCGGGTTGCCGGGGGCCGGTCAGCAGATTGCCACGGGGGTGCAGGCGTTCCTCAGGGGCGGGGCCTTCCTGGGGGCCTTCGAAAAGACGTCGAGCGCAGGCAAGATGGGTGCGGGACACTCGGTGGACATCCCATCGCTCATCATGTCCGCGGTGAACTTTATTCCCATTCCCGGCGCGACGCAGAAGTTCGGCCTTGACCTCGGACTCGAAAAGCGAAGCAGCGACCCGAACTGGAGTGCCAGCGCCCGCATCAAGGAGATGAAGTCGTTGAGCGGCGAGATGGAGAACAAGGGAGCCGGCGCCGAAGGTTCGCTCGAGTATGGCACATTCGTCGATATCTCGGCCGCGATCCAG
>CAYRIB010000155.1:0-4503 GCA_964424165.1 uncultured Myxococcales bacterium
CACCACAAGGCCAAGGACGGCCGTTCGGACGTGAAGTGCTCGGCGTGCCATCAGAAGAGCAACAAGGCCGCACCCACGTCCAAGGCCCCGACCCGCTGCAACGAGTGCCACCGCTGATTTTCGAAGACCAGAGCCGGAGCGATACCACCTTCCGTCAAAGCGGTAGCACGCTATCGCACTCCAAGGGCTCGCTTAGCAAGTCCCCGATGTCCCAGACGAACCGAGGCGGGGCCCTCCGGCCAACCAGGGACAGTGCCAGGGCCGCCTGTTGCATCCGCACCACCGCCCGGATCTTCTCCTCGAAAGGAAGATTGGCCTGGTGCCGGTGAAAATCGGCCTTGCTCTGGGCCAGACGTTTGTCATCCATACCGACTCCTGAACTCCCGATATCGTTGAAGGAGTCCGAAGCGAGACAGGATATTCTCGAGCCTTTCGAAGTCGACCTTGTCCGGGGTCTCGGTGAAGGCTTTTTCCAGCCGGACTTTGTCCTTGCCGCGCTGGAGTCGGATCGCGACCGCAAGAAGGTGCTCCAGGGGCGCCACTCTCAGTCGCTCACCCTGGAGGTTGGTTTCGATGGCCTCTTCCAACGCTTCGGCCTCCAGCGATCCAGGCGCCACGTCGATGAACTGCAACGGGATCCCAGAGATCAGGACATGTTCGCCTACGAACTGGCAGTTTCGGGCGTGCAGCTCGGCGTAGAGTGGATCCAGGTCGACGAGCGTTTGGCCGGGGACGGGTGGGATCAAGACCAGGACATCAACGTCGTCGGTCTCGGTTGCCTCCAGGTAGTAGGTAATGGCCATCGCTCCGCCGAGGGCCCATTTCGAGTAGAAGCCCCGGGACTCCAGCTCGTTCAACATCCTGATGGCGGTGATCATCGCTGTCTCCCTGCCCCGATGATAGAGGCTCCTGGCGGTTCGGAAAAGGACTATCTTCAGGATTCATCGGAACCGGATCCTGGACGAGAACATCGACTTGCCCATGACGGCGTCCCGGGACTAACCTTGTTCTCGGCAACACATCCCATCCGGGAGGACCCCATGATGCGCAAATCCGGAAACCCGGTTCTTCCGATTGCCTTGTCATGCCTGACCTTGGTCTGGGCCTGTTCCGGGAATTCGGCGGACCCGACGGACAAGGATGTCCCGGCCCCAACCGACACCGTCGAGACCATGGCGGCCGACGCCCCGGCATCATCCTGTCCGGGTGCCCTGCCCCTGCGATGCGGGGACCGCCTGGATCACGACACCACGGTACAGGGACGACCCGACGACTGGCGAGGCTATGCCTGCTCGGCGCGCCTGGAGAGCGGCCGCGAGACCGTCTACGATTTCCGGCCGGATGGGGCCTGCCAGGTGTCGGTGCGCCTGACCCATCTCACCACCGACATCGACCTTTTCCTGCTGGACGCCTGCGACCCCTTTGCCAGCCTCGCGTGCTCGTCCACCCCTCTGGACATCCAGACTCTCGAGACCGTCGCGTTCCCGGCCCTGGCGGCGCGAGACTACGTCCTCGCCGTGGACGGATACGCCGGCGCGGAGGGCCCCTACACCATCGAGGCAGACTGCCTGTGCAAAGGGAACATCAGCGGCACGTTCCGCGACGGGGACTGGATCCTTGCGGTGGACCGCGAATGGAAGGGTGCACCCGGAAGCGTGTCCCTGCCCTCCGACCCGCTGGACGAGGCAGAATACGAGCCGGTGGCCGGGAACGTCACCTATCCGGTGCTGGTGTCCGGCGGTTGGAAGCAGGCTTCCGTTGGTGCCCCCCAGATGATCGGGCAGACCGCCGCGGGCCAACCGGACAGGCTCTGGTATGACCTCTCGACCGGCACGTTTGCCGGCGGCCGGTTCGTGGTCTGGGCCGCGGCATCGACGCTCCAGGCGGAACTCACGATCTACGGATCAGGCGTTCCCATCGTGTCCAGCGTGAGGGGTACCCTGCTGCCAGCAACAATCTCACCCTAGCGCCTCGCAACGACATCTTTTGTCATCCGCATCTGTCATCCCGGGGCATATTCCGGCAGCTAGAAGGAAAACCACAAGCAAGTTCTTGAAAAGATTCGTATCACGATCATGCCTCGACCCGGCACGATACTGCCACTTGAATCGCTCGTGCGCCTGATGATGATGCTGTGCGAACCGCTCGAGGAGACGCTGTCACAATGGGTCGACAGTGCCTCCAGCCTGGAACTCTACCGCCCCTTCGTGGCCGCTGGCCACAACCGGACCTTGCACGGCATCACGCTGCCATGCCCTCGGGCTTCTTGCCCTCAAACGCCTTACCCACACAGACCCATACCAGCACAAGCACAACAAAACCGCCTTGCAAGTTCCGATACGCTAGTACGGCGCCCGTGGACGGACAAGCGACTTGCGGCTGACAGCTTCAAAGCACCGACGCGCATCTCAGAACGCCTGGTGGCCTCGCTACTGAATCCGTGCTCTCATGATATCGGATCTCTGCGAGATCTCCGCGGCATCAAGAACGCGGTCAAGGATCTCGATGAAGGCAATCTCCCCATCCCAATAGCCTCCTTCGGTGTGGATGCCGTACGTCCCAAGAAGAAGAGGGTTTGCTCTGGGATTCGTGAAGGTTTTGCTATTGTTCACGGTAGCCCGCAGCGTACCGTCCACGTACAGTCTCTTCGAAACTCCATCGAAGGTCAGGGCCACGAAATACCAAATCCCGGTCGCCAATACCGGGCTGTTGACCAGAGGAACCTGAAAGTCCACGTTGCTTGTTCCCGTTCCAAACACATAGCCAAGTTTGCCCCCATTCTGGACGAACAAGCAGAACGGATTCTCGTTTCCACCCGTTGCATCGATGGCCATGATTCGCCGGAAACGCCCGATGTTGGCGAAGCTGTGACCGCGAACGAAAGCGGTGATCGTGAAATTGCTTGTGGGGAGCGGTTGGGTGGCCAATCGAACAAAATCATCCGTGCCGTCGAAACCGAAGGTTCCTCCGCTGGCAGCGAGGTAGGCCACCCCGTTCTTCAGCGTCCCGTGATTCCCGCGACCGCTGAGGTCTATCCACGAATCGCCGGTGCCCGGATAGGAGGCATGGGACGCGGCGTCGAGCAAGAGCAGTGAATCGGAGGCCGGACTGCATGCTCCGTCGACGAGCACCCATCCGAGCGGGCAGGAACAGGCGTCATCCGTCAACTCCGTCGCCCACAGAACCTCCTGATTCCTGTACCCGACCGCGCTCTCGAACCAGTCCGAAAACACAGTACCGGCGGACTCCGCCCACTCGACGAAATGCATGTAACCGGCATCCATCGGTATCTTCTCGAGGGGCCACACGAATCGGGTGGGCAGGTCCAATCCCCAGGGCAATCCATTCGCCGTCATGAAGCAGTTCGAACACGCCCCGGCAGAGTACTCCGTTCTGTCATCCCCCCCACCTGCCGTCCCGAATAACGCCGTGTTCATCCGTGACGTCGGGGCGAATCCTGCCAAGTGAATCTCTGTCCGCAACCCCGCTTCCGAATCCACGTCTCTGAAGATGAAGGGATTGATTCCGGACACCCTTCGATTCGGGTCGTTCCCAGCAAGAAGTAGTGCCAGCGAAGGCAACGTTCCGGAAAACACCACATGCAGCGTAAATTCCTTGGACGCGGCAACACACATCGGCCCGAGAGTCGGATCGTCGGTGTTCACGAACTCGCATCCAGAGGGCGGCGGCAGTACGGAGAACGCATCATCGAACAGCACGAAAGCCGGTCCCGTGGCATTATCCTCAGGTTCAACAGCAACGGTTTCGCAACGAGTGGTTCCCGACGACAACAACGTTGCACTTCCGACCGTCACCCCGCTCGGAAGGCTGATTCCGAACCCGATATGATACGAGGCGCCCCGCGCTTTCACACGCGTAACAACCTCCATCGATGCGACAGATGCAGGGAGCGAATCGGGCGAAACCAGATGAATGTTGTAATCCAAGACCACGTCGTTGAAGTCGTAGTCTCCCTGCAACGGCCAACTGTCCTCAAACACCCAGCTTCCATAAGAACCGGCTGTCGGGACATACGTGTGCGTGATCGAAGCCTGCGCTCTCGACCCGAACCATACCGACAGCAGCGCCATCAGCAGCACATGTTGCTTGCCCATGGGACTCGCTCGTGCCAAGCCACCGTTCGCCCCATCACTTTCACTGCCCCCGACAGGCTTGCTGGAGTAGAGGCGACGCCCTACAGAGAGGTCCACAGACCGTCAATTTGATTAATAGCATCAGCCGAACAAAAGATCGAGGAATCCACGCTGCCCAATTCCACCGCCTGGCCCCGACCCGCCGCACCGAGTGCCAGCGCTAATTTTCGAAGACCAGAGTTGGAGCGATACCAACTTCCGTCAAAGCGGTAGCAAGCTACCGCACTCCAAGGGCTCGCTTCGCTCGCGGGACCATGAAACTGCCTGACCCCAGTCGCCATCGAGCCTCAACGCCGGCCTGATCCAAAACCGTCGCTCAAAGCAGTGGCTGGCAACCGTGCACGTGGAC
>CAYRIB010000156.1:0-3191 GCA_964424165.1 uncultured Myxococcales bacterium
CCGGGCGACGTCAGCAAACAGCTCGCGATCTGGGCCATGGCCATCCGGGGAAAGCTGACCGTCGAGGACATGGTCCACGCAGACCTGCCTTACGCCCCCCCCTTCTCGCTGGCCATCGACCACAGTATCGCCACTGCGCACATCATGCAGAACAAGCTCAAGCATCGCATGAACGGCATCTCGGCTGTGCAGGTGAAACAGAAGCTCGATGCGGGCGAACAACCCTTCTTCCTGGATACACGGGGCCCCGAAGAATACGAGCAAATCCGTCTCGGCATTGGGGAGCACCTGATTCCGCTCGGGGCTCTTCGATCCCGTCTTCATGAACTCCCTGCGGATCGCAGCGCCGAGATCATCTGCTACTGCAAGATCTCGCTTCGCGGCTATGAGGCAGCACGCGTCCTTCAGGGGAATGGCTGGACCAACGTGAAGGTGATGGAGGGCGGCATCGCGGCATGGCCCTACCCGCGCGAGAAATGAAGATGCAGCCAACAAACGGCGCGACGGGGGCGCCTTCAAACGACCACCTCTTGGCATTCCTGGCGCGTGATCGCGCGTATCTGCGGTTGGGGCACGATCGGATGGGCGCCGCGCGCTTCGTGGCGGATGCCCTGCCGCAGACACTGGGAACCGTCCTTGACGTTGGAACCGGCAAGGGGATCTTTGCCATCGCACTGGCCCAACGAGGCTTATCGGTGGTCACGGTCGACCTGGACAACCGCGATCTGCCGCTGGCGCGTGCCCTGGCGGACGAGGCCAGCGTCGACGAACGCATCACTTTCGTGACACGAGACGCTGCTGCGACTGGTTTTGCCAACGGTGAGTTTGACGGCGCAGTCATGATGGATGTGTTGCATCATCTGGAAGAGCCGGCTTCGGTGTTGCAAGAGATGGTGCGCGTGGTGCGCACTACGGGATGGCTACTGATCGCGGATTTCGACAACAAAGGATTCGACCTGGTTGCCCGGCTCCACCACGGCGAAGGACAGGAACACCCCCGGACTTCAACGACTCTGGCTCTGGCCGAAGAGATTCTGGCCAGGGAAGGGTGGCACAGCAAGACACACATGAACGGTTTCCTGCATGATGTCGTTGTGCTTCAACACGCATCCCAGACAGATGCACACGAGGCTGGCCATGGCGAATGAACCACGCGAACCTGAACCCGATGTCACGACCGATACGGTGCCTACGTTGTTCTACAACGAATGTGTCATCGAGCACTTCATCCACCCGCGCAACGTGGGCGACTTGCCCCCGGAGGACACGGATGGAGTCGGTCTGGTGGGTGACCCGACTTGCGGCGACCAGATGAAGCTGACGATCAAGGTGCGCGACGGCCGCATTGCTCGCATCGCCTTCCTGTCATTCGGCTGCCCCGGCGCCATTGCCACGAGCAGCATGCTCACCGCCCTGGCCGAAGGCAAGACCATCGACGAGGCCAGGCAGATCAGCGATGACGACGTGATCGCGTCGTTGGGTGGCATCCCCGGCAACAAGAAGCACTGTTCCCTGCTCGGAGTTCGTGGGCTCCAGGCGGCGATCGCCGACTGGGAAGCGCGGCAACAGGGGGAGGCGCAACCACGATGATCTACCTGGATCACAATGCCACCACCCCCCTGCTGCCGGAAGCTCTGGCCGCCATGGATGCAGCAATGCACAACGCGTGGGGAAATCCGTCGAGTCCGCATCGTTTCGGACATGCTGCCCGGGAACTGCTCGAAGCCGCCCGTGCGCAGATGGCGGTCGGGATAGGCTGCAAGCCCTCCGAACTAATATTCTGCGCCAGCGGCACGCAGGCCGACAATCTGGCCCTGCGCGGTGCTACCCACGCTTTGCTTCCACGCGGGCGTCACATCGTGACTACGGCCATCGAACACCCTGCCGTACTCAACACCTGCCGGGCATTGCAGGCAGAGGGCTTCTTGCTGACCATCCTTCCGGTCACCGCCCAGGGCCTCTTGGACCCCGAGGCTTTGCGTCTCAGTCTTCGTCCGGACACGATCCTGATCAGCGTGATGCATGCCAACAACGAGACCGGCGTCGTTCAGCCCCTCTCCGACGTGGTCGCCATGGCCAAGGAACGCGGCATCGTGGTGCACACAGATGCGGTTCAGACCGCAGGCAAGTTCTCGACTCCGTTGGCACAACTAGGGGCAGACCTCGTCAGCGTATCGGCTCACAAGCTGCATGGACCCAAAGGCATCGCAGCCCTCTATGTGCGGGAGAAGACCCCCCTGCTTCCGATCCAGACCGGAGGTCCGCAGGAATTTGGACGATGCGCCGGGACACCGAACGTGCCTGCCATCGCAGGCTTTGCCGCAGCCTTCGCGCACGCCCTGCAGGAAGCAAACGCCGAGTCGATCCGGCAAGCGGCCTTGCGAGACCATCTGGAATCCGAGGTCCTGGCCCGAATCCCCAGAGTGCAAATCAACGGGTTGGGGGCGGCCCGCCTTCCGAACACCTCCAACATGACCTTCGTTGGAATCGATGGGGAATCCATCGTGCTTGGACTGGACCTCGCCAAAGTCTGCGTGAGCACCGGCTCGGCCTGCTCGAGCGGGGAACCCGAACCATCCCACGTGCTGCGCGCCATGGGTCTGTCCCGACATGATGCACAAGGCTCGATTCGTTTTTCGCTGGGCCGCGATACAATGCACGAAGACATCGAACACACGCTATCCGCCCTCGAAGACACCGTTTCCAGGCTCCGACGGATCTCGACCATCGGCCAACATCCGTGATACTTGTAGCAGGCATGCCACCCTGGAATGCCTTGCAGGAGGAAATCGACACATGCTCAGTCTCGAGATCAGCCGTATCGGATGCATTCGCACAGGAGACGCTGGCTGCACCCTGATCGAGTTGATGCCCGCCTATCAGGCCGGCCTGCATGGCCTGCAGGCAGGGGATCGAATACAGGTACTATACTGGATGCACGAACTTGCTCGCGCCGACCGCCGGAACCTTCAGATCCATCCCGGCAAAGACCCCAACCTACCGTGCCGCGGTGTCTTCTCGCTGCGCAGTTGCACCCGTCCGAACCCGATCGGGATCAGCGAAACCACCATCATCGAGGTGCGAGAGCACGGTCTGGTCGTGAACACACTGGACGCCTTCGATGGGTCCCCGTTGATCGACATCAAGGTGATCGCGTCGTGATGAGGCCAAGCCAGGCATCAAGGGCTTTG
>CAYRIB010000156.1:3216-4430 GCA_964424165.1 uncultured Myxococcales bacterium
AAGGCCTCGTCGCGCAAAACAGGAGGAGTGGCGGCGCTCGCCAAAGTCTCGTGCAGCAACAACGCCCCTCTCTTGCGCTCCAGGGCGAGCAGACGTTCGCCCAGGGCCAGCCGGGCCTCCACGTCTCTCGTGTGGTGCCACGCTGCGTCCAGTTGGTCGGGATCCCGGCACGATGCCACGAATGCCCGTTTGTCCACCAGGTCGAGCGGCTCCAGCGCCGTGACGAACTTGCCCAGTTCCCCTTCGTCGATGCGAGTTACCGGTTCAGGCTCTCGCTCCACCCCATGCTCGTGTTCCTTCAGTTCCTGTGGCGACAAAGCCATGCTCTCGATGCCCGAAAACCAGCTCCCCAGACTCCACAGGGCCACCACCAGCACAGATACCACCCCGATGCCCGTTCCGATGAATCCGAGTGACTTCCATGGACGCACAGAGCGAACCACATAGACGGTCAGGGCAATCAGCAATAAGGCCAAACCATAGAAGGCCACGACCGTGGGTCCGCTCGGCAAATCCCCGTAGTAGCTCGCGGCCAACCCCAGCATGGACACCAGGGTGCCGACCCCCCAGCCGATCACGAGCTGCAACCACATGCGATCGGTCAGCATGACCCCGATAATCGCGGGCACAACCAGGAATACGAACACCAAAAGCACCCCTGCGGTCTGGACCGAGTGCGTGATCACCAGACCGAACAGCAGGTAGAACAGGAAGTCCCAGCCCCGCACGCACAGGCCTTTGTGGTAGGCACCGTCCGGGTCCTCTGAGATCAACGTGAACTGACGTCGAAAGACCACGTGCACCACACCGACGAACAGATACACCAAGGCGGCCTTGACGACCTCCTCGGGGCGGACCCACAGCAACGCACCCGTGCTGATCTCCTGGATGTGCTCGGCCCCGTGGGGCGCCCCGAATACCACCAAGATCCCCACGGATGCGGCCAGGGCATAGGCCAGGCCGATCACGGCCTCCTGGGGTACCCGGTCCCGCCGCAGACGGGTCAGTGCAAACACGCCCGCAGCGATGAACGTGAAGATGATGGAGAAAACGTAGGCCCCCTGGGAATGGGGATTCAGCCCGAACAGAAAGGCCACGGTGGTCCCCAGGGCCGCCACCTGGGCCAAGGCCAGGTCCACAAAGATGACCCGGCGACGGATCACGTGCAGCCCAAGGTACGAATGGATGCCCACCAGCACCAGGCATTCCAGAAA
>CAYRIB010000157.1:0-4422 GCA_964424165.1 uncultured Myxococcales bacterium
GCGTCCGGACCTGCTGGTGCTGGACATCATGATGGATCACGACACCGAAGGTTTCCAACTCGCCTACAAGCTCAAGGCCGACGCCAGTTTCAAGAGCATGCCCGTGGTGATCATGTCCTCGTTCCAGGAGCATCTGGGCGACAAGATGGACCAGTTCCAGCACGTGCTCGGCAATGACTGGCCGGCCGAGGCGCTGCTCGAAAAACCGGTGAAGCCGGACGTCCTGGTCGAAACGATCGGGCGTGTGCTGGGCGATGCCCAGGCAAAGAAGGCCACCAAGGCCTAGGCAAATCGTGTCAACGAGCATCCATCCGCGACCCGCCGCCCACGTTGAATCTGCACCGGTCAGGGGTCCGAGCGCACGCAGCGCACATGGGTTTCTACGTCGTCACTGCCGCTCACGAAGCCGATGCCGAAGTCCGCGAACCAGGCACGGCCGGAGCCTTCGGGTGTCGAGGACCAATACCACGAGGTATCCGCGCCGAACAGGGTGCTGCAACTCGAGCTAGTTGCACAGGTATTGCAGTATCCGATACCACCGGCAAGCACCGCCTCATCACAGCCTCCGAGCATGTCGATGAACTCCTGCCGTGTGGGCAGATGCCAATCGTCGTGATCTCCCAGGGAGAGTTCACGGCAGTAGTCGATGGCGTCCTGCCATCGATAGGTGCCGCCTGCCCTGGGTCTCTGCCAACACAAGCCAGTTTTCGGGTCGAGCCTGCCGCCGTCGCAATCTGTGACACCTTCCGTTTCACCGTTGGGATCCGCATCCCCGATCTCATCCGCAGCGGATGCGGTATCTGACCCGCTCTCATCGGGATCGTGATGGCAACCCCAGGTCAAACCGCCACCGACTGCCATGACGACCAGAGGGCATGTCACAACAATCCATCGCATATCCTTGTTCAAGGGGATGCCCATCGAAGCATTCCTCAATCTGACCTCAACGCCATGGTAACAAAAACGTCGAGGCGAGTCGCCGCTGGATCTCTTGAACGCGGACCCGCCGTTCAGTTATGCGCAGGGGGGATTGCCTGCAGCGCGGCACGGGCCTCATCGAGCAGGGCGTAAAGCGCTTTTTGAGCGCCGGGGTCGATTACCGTATCCTTGACGAAGCGCGAGCGGGCCCGATCAATGGCCCCCCTCAGAACAAAGCCGTCCGTTCGTTCGATCGCGGCGCTCAGGAATGCCCCGGCCTGTCTGGTCAGACCCTTGCGAGCGAACTTCGCGGCCATTTCGAGATAGAACACCAATCTCATCTTGTCGATGTTCGAGGTAACCTGCCCAGGCAACAGAGCCGTGACCTGTTCGACACCGGTCATGATGCGCACCACCACCCAGTCCCCGGTTGCCTCGGCCCTGACGAACACCGTGGCCGGTTCGGACTGCCAACCGCTGAGGTCCGTGACTACCAGCGCCACCCGATAGATCCCGGGCACGTCCGGCGTGAACGAAGGCGTTGCCGAATCGGCATCCAGAAGGACGGCACGACTTCCGGGCACGGCTTCGAGGTTCAACGTCCACGCATGGACCCATCGGTCGTCCGGGTTCGGGTCAAAGCTGGCAGATCCGTCGAGCGTAACGAGGCGACCAACGCAGGTGATCTGGTCCGGACCGGCCTGCGCCACGGGCGGCTGATCCGCCCGGAAGACCTCGGTAAAGGGCACCAACCCCTCGTCCACGGTGGTCGAGACACTGGTCATGGACCGCGATGAAAGGACGCCTGTGGCAGCAGACGGGCCCGTCAGACCCGTGATCTGGATGGTATCGATCAGGATTTCCTGCCTCTGGAACCAACTGCCGTCCAGGATCACCCCGATCTGGCCCACCTGCCGCGTTCCAACCAAGTCGACCGTACGGCCGTAATGGTCGTAGGCTGGCGGCATGGAACTCAATTGGCTCACTTCGAAACCATGGTGGCCAAGATCCGTGTCGATAAACTCGACGCCGGTCTGCCACTGTCTCACCCCATCATCGTCTTCTTCGTAGAAGTCTGTGTACCCGGCCTCAGGATCCCCCCAGAGGGCGAAAAGATGCCGCGTCTCGTCCAGTTCTTCGCCATTCAAAAACCAGATGGAGAACCGGGGGGTCCCGCCCCGGATACTCCCGTCGACCCCCTTGAAGGTGGCCTGGAGCGACCGGATGTTGGCCCAGGTCACCTCGGTCAAGGGCCTGCACAGGACGTTTCCATACACTTGGGTGGGCGCCTCGGCATCCGGGTCCGAGACCAGCCGGAACACGTTACGTGCGAGCCCCGCATCGTACACCACGGCCGCATTGCCTTCGGTAACACAGGTCCAGGAATCGCTCGCCAATGTCGTACCCGTCGTGAGGCCGCACATCAACACGCTGACCCCAAGAACGGTCAAGGCGTTCGCCCAGGTCCGTGCACCGATCGACGAATGGTTTTGCATCAGATCCTCCCTCCTTGAGCAACGGCGCGATAGGTTCGCGCAGGGTTCGCGACGGTATCATGCCATACAGGCAGAGCTTATGTGCAGCCGAGGGACCTGTCAAGGCGAAACGCCTGCGTGGGGTTTTCCGGGTTGCGAGTCGAAGGCTTATCGCGGCTTGATCCTTTCGCTACGGGCCTCAAGCTGCGGTTCGATACTGCCCCCTTTATTACCCCTATTTGAGGGTATTACCCTGCCCCGAGACTCGGCAACATCGGCCACTACCAGACCGTCGTTGCTGGCTGCGTAAGTGAACCTGCCCTGAACTGGAGAAGCATGTTCGACGGCAGGAGCGTGCACAAAAACCTGCACAAAAACCTGCACGAACGAGGGTAAAAGAACGTGTTTCGGATAGTGGAGCTGGCCGGGATCGAACCGGCGGCCTCTAGAGTGCGATTCTAGCGCTATTGTCGAATTGCGGCGTGATTTCAAATGGTTGCAAGACGATGGGTGCGACAAGGTTTTGGGCTATTCCCGGAAAGCTGAGGAGGAACATTGAGTTGCAGAGCGAAAACCTGTCGCACTTTGACCCATTCGCTACGGTCATGTCGACTGCTTCGCAATCTGTCGATGGCCTTCATCGGTCGTACGGTACTTTTGCCGCGAACTTCGCGGCTTGTCAGGCGTTGTCATCTCAAGCCATCCTACCCGAATCAGAGGGTCGAGGTACCGTGACTTGAAGTGCATTCTATCCCTCAGATTTGCTGCCGCCATCAGTTCGGCACGAGTCTTTGGATCGCTTGCTGCCCGCAGAACCTCAATGACTTGCGGGGTCACATGCGGGGTGACTTGCGGGGTCACATGCGGGGTCATCTCGGCAATTCCCTTCCGGGCACCCGGAAACTCCACGTCGCTCGTGTCCCCGAGGGGCCAGAACGTGGCCGCAAAGAACCCGTTGGTCGTGAAGCGTGGTTCGGCGCAGCCATGAACGCTGGCCGCTTCCCTCATGCGACTGATCCCCGTGCCGGCCTTCTCGATGTAGTTGATGCGGTGCAACAGATCCGCGATCAACGGATTGCGGCGTACGCTACGCTTCCCGAGTTCCTCCCGCGTCAGACCCCGCGGCAGGCCTCCCGGGTTGCTGACCTCAATGCGGTCCGAGTAGACTTCGACGAAGACGTTGGCGCCAACCTCCCACCAGTCACGGTGCATCACGGCGTTCGTGACCGCCTCGCGCAGACCCGCAGTCGGGTACTCAGGCACGTCGACACGCTGGAGGCCCTGGATTCGCCAGCCTGTGCGGGTGTTGCGTTCGACGAAGGTCATCGCATCATCGATGTCTGCGACGATGCCGCCCGCGAAGTCCTTTCGGTCCAGGACATGGACCTTGTCCGCACCACGTGCGAGCAGGCACGTGACGTAGGCCTGCGGGAAGAAATGTCGGACGTCGCGAGCGAAGAACAGCACCGCCCCATTGCGCATCACGAGGCGGTCGCCTGCCTTCTCCACGGCGTCGATGTTCACGAGAACGTCCTCGATCGGTGCGGTCTTGGCGATTCGGCTCTTCGAACGCCACAGCTCGAACTTGTCGCGGTCGAAGTCGGCCGGATAGCGGAATCGCGTGCAGGGAGCAAGGTCGAAGCGAATCGCGCCCTCGCTGCGGAACAAATCGCGAATCTCATCGCGTGACAGCTTCTGTGTGACCGCGCCCTGGCGCCAGAAGAACCCCTCGCGGCACTGAACAGGTTTGCTTTCGGCCTCGTGCACGGTGACGACCAACACGCTAGCAACAGCCTGGAGCACGACCTTCACAGGGGGATCGCAGTTCCGGGCCATATCCTGGATACGGGCGCGAGCCTCGTTCGTATCCGGCAAGCCAACGGGTGTCCCGTCGTCGCGGACACCAATCAGGATTCGACCGCCGGCTGAGTTGGCAAGAGCGACCATCTCGCGCGGGAGCGACGAGGAGACTGACTCCTTGTACTCGAGCATCGAGCCTTCACCTTCGTGCAGCAGGATGTCGAGGTCC
>CAYRIB010000158.1:0-4421 GCA_964424165.1 uncultured Myxococcales bacterium
CGAGATTCCCCTTGGTAAACCGTGACTTGTCTGTTGAATTCATACGGAACTTCGGTTTAGTTGACGCTCGGCACGGGCCGGAGGGAACGGTCATCTACAGTTCGACCACTCCCAACGGGTTCGGGATTCGGAAGGACTACCTGTAGGACAACATTCTTCGCGGACCGCTCGAGACTCTTGTCAGAAATCGTCGATCAGAGAACGGGGGCCAATGGCTTGGAAGTCGATGTTCCGCAAGCCGGGGAGGCTGAAGTCCGCGTCCCAGACCGGCGAGTCTTCGGCGAATCCAAGGATCCCATCCCCCGGGTCGAGATTGAGCATCGGGTCCACTCCCTTGAGATTGTCCTCAATCTCCGTGTATCGCGATTCACATAGACGGACGGGCTCGACGATGCCTTCATTGGTTTCGACCTCGAAATTCCCGCAGTCGCAGGGCGTGGTGTGCTGATCGGGACGCAGCGGATCCGACAGGGAGCAGACCTCGAAGCCTTCCCGGACACACACCTCTGACTCGCAGACGTCAGAGGGACTTCCACACGGGATCTCTTCGGAACATCCGGTCAGGAACTTCGGATCGTACTTCGGATTCGGTTTGTAGCCGATCTCCAGCAGTTCCCAGCGTGACGTGTCGGATGTCGCGGTGATTCGACCTGGTTCGGCGCGCGCACAGTCGAAAAACAGGTTTCTCGAAATCACGTTGTTCTGGGGAAAACGCCAGTAGCCAAGGCTGTTCGGGATCCCGTCCAGTCCACCATCCAGCATGTCCCAGGTGATTGCCTCGGGATTTCCGCCCGCAAGAGCAATCATCCGGGTAAAGGTCGAATCGGGATACCTAGCAACGAACGCATTCCAGTCCCAGGCCCCCGTCTTGCGAAGATAGAGACTGCGGAGCAGAATGTCCCACTGTGCAAAAACTCCATCATCGAGATCCGGGTCCCGAACGCACAAGTCGCAGCAGTTGCAGCGGAGTCGTGGTTCCCACATCCTGACAAAGACGTTGTCGAAGAAGTGGTTATCGTGGCCACCACCCACGGCCAGCCCTCCACCATGACGGACGTCGACAACCACATTTCGGCTGACCGTATAGCCGCTGGCTACGAAGTCCAGATAGATGGCTTCGAAGTCGTTGGTATTGATCCAGGACTCGATGTTCATAATGAGATTGTTCGTAATCTTTTTGCCGATCTGGGTCCAGTCGATTCCGTTCTCGTAGATCGCGCCATTGTCATGCACGTAGCGAACGACTCTCTCGATGCGGTTGAAGCGAATCTCATGGTCGTTGCCACGCAACTGCGCCATCTGCCCACGAAGATCATGGAAGTGGCTGTGCTCGACCACGTGCCCCGTGCCATACAGGAAGGTTCCTCGGCCCGCGTCCCGGACCACGGAGTTGCGCAACACACAGCCACTCTTCAGCAACCCTCCGCCCTGCACCCCTTCAAAGTTGACGGCGATTCCTTCGGACGTATCAGGGCTCAACCGTTCGAACAGACATCGATCGATCACCGAGCGATTGCTCGCGTATGAGTTGACGCCCCCGATGGCTTCCCGGAATGCGCAGTCCTGGACCATGATGTCATCGGATAGCCAGGCCGTGATCAGGTAGCCTCGGCTGCCCTCGAACGTCAGGTCATGAAAGCCGATATGCCTGGTGTTCAGCAGAGCCACGACCGTCGGTTCCTTTAAAAAAGAATAGAGAACGTTCGTGGTGACCAGGATCTCTGTGTTGTCCGACAAGGGGGTGGACGGCCAGAACAACAACCGGCGAGCGGTGGAATCCAGCGTGTATTCCCCCGGACGCGTGATCTCCGAGGGCACGTTGCGCACTAGGAGACCCGCGTGGCTGCTGTTCCATGCCTCGCCGCCTTCGTACCAGTACAACGGTAGAACACCCGGAAGCATGTCGAAACGTCCGGATACCTCTGTTGGACGGAACGGATAGCATCGGAATCCGCCGCCACCCCCGAAGTGGAACATCGAGCAGATGTCGAGCACTTCGACCTGCTCCCAAGCTGCATAGGGCACCGCGGGGTCAAACTGGATCGACCACACGCCTCCGGTTCCATCGGCTGCTCCTTCGTAGACCAACTCGTACATGTCCTCGAACATCGGGGACAGGCCAATCATGTCGAGCCGCACGGCGGGGTTGATGGGACAAGGGCCGTTGGAGGGTGATGCGCAGTAGCCCATCGTCATTCGTCCCCGGCTGGATGACCAGTGCCCGCTCGTTTCTGCCCGCCAGAAGACTTTGGTGTTCTGTGGCCAGGTTGTGTATGCCTCGCCGTTTTCATCCGTGGGCACGGATATCGTTCGCAGGGTCCTCCACGTGTCCCCGAGTTGCTGACTCAGCAGCCACAATCCCCCTCGGTAACCCGATGTATTCTCGTTGGACCAGTACAAATAGAAGCCGTCGCCTGCCCCGCGTCCAAGGGTACTGGCTGGGGCATAGAAATAGGGCACGGGTTGGTCATCCTCAAAGTTCAAGCAGGGGTCGTTCGTATCGTTGCAATCGTTCGGTTTCGTGGCCTCGATCACCCCATCGTTGCGAACGAAGTTCACGACGTAGGTACCGTCTGGCTGTCGCGTACGAACGGCGGATCCCCGCCGTTCGTAGAGCCCCGCGGTGGCCGGTTCCGTGTCGCCCGTCACGAGCATCGCGGGCAACTCCTCGTAGGGCAGGGGCTCGGCAAAATCCGGGTACCGGGAAATCTCGTACCATTGATCGTCCACGGACAACCCGATCGGCGAAATCACCCCGCCAAGCAGCCCGTAATCCACATCCCCGAGCGACGACAGGTCGAGCATCCAGACCTGTCCCTGGGCCGCCTCCGACAACTGGTCGAAAACGGTGGAGTCTGTCTCGGCCGTCACGAGGTGCGCACTCGTCACCGGAATCCGGATCCCCTGAGACACTACGGCCGTGTCCCCGGGATATCCGCGAAAGCGCAGCGTCCGCCCGGCCTCGCCAACGTCCTCTGCCGTCAGCACCAACGGTTCGCTCAGAAGATGGCGACCCTCGTGCAGCCAGATCACTACACCATCCTCGGGCCAGCCGTGTTCCGCACGATCCTGCCGTACCGCGTTACGCGCCCTCACCAGAGTGGCGAATGGCTGCTCCAAGGTTCCGAGCCCCGTGTCATCGTTGCCGTTGACCGCCACGTGAACATCCCTGCCCACCGGAGCGACCCACACGGTCACCACGCCTTCGCTGACCGCCCCGGACGCATCCTGCAGCGTATACGTGAACGTGTCCGTGCCATTGAAGTCCGGCGCGGGCCGATACTTGATCGTATCGCCCACCATCCGCACACGCCCGTATGTCGGCTCGCCCAATCCGGATAGCGTCAGTGCCTCGCCTTCCGGATCGAAATCGTTGCTCAGAAGGTCCGAAATCGACAACCACGCATCCAGATCCTCGTCAACCACGACCTCGTCCGCATTGGCCACCGGGGACTCGTTGTCGGGATCCTCGACATCCATGTCCAGTGGCAGGCACCCGCTAAACATCGGCAGGTTGCTCTGGCCGTCTCCGGACAGTGACAAGGCGATCAGTTGACCGATCAGTAGCCCCTGCGGGAAGCTCACCACGGCATGGGGCGCGAACACCGAACCCAGCGCCTGCACCGACTCGAGATACAACTCGATCGCCTCCGGGAAGTGGTACATCACCCGTTCCGGAGTCGCTCCGGTTAGGAATATGCCCAGGTTCGAAAACCGGATGGACGTGCCCATGACGTTCACCAGCACCGTCGAACCCTCGGGAACCTCGATGCTGACCTCGTAAGCGTTCGACCACAACTCTGCGCTCACTTCGAACAAATTCAACACCGCGTCCGTCCCCGTCAGGCGCAGTCCGTGCCGCTCGAGATCCGGGTTGATCACCGCAACCTGACCATTTGCGTGCTCGTTCAATGCGGTCAATGCTGCAGACTGCGCCATCAACTCCTGCTGCGCCGACGCGAAATCGAACGGTTGACCCTGCCAATACCCCGCATACCTAACGTTTTCCAGGCTCGCGGACGTGCCATACACGATCGCGCCGTTCAATACCTGGCCGTTTCGAAACACCAGGTCGTCGCCCACCACTAGATGGCCCTCGTCAGGCGAAAACGGAAGGAGTTCGCCGACGTAGAAGTTCTCGAGCGTCGCGTCGCCACCCACGGCTACACGCCCCTGAACGTCACTGTTGCTCTGCTCAAGATCCCCGAATACCAAAACGTGGTAGCTCCCGTATTCTCCCAGCACTCCATATTCGCAGCCAGGAACCTCGCCCGTTGCCGCAAGCTCTTCCCACGTTAGCGCCTCGTTGCCCGATTCGCCGGGCGTCACACCTGGGCCCGGATGCGTCCACGAGGGGTCTGTTCCTCCACATCCCACCAAGACCAGCAAAGAAACCCATCCCGCTCCTGTGAACGCCTTCC
>CAYRIB010000159.1:0-4304 GCA_964424165.1 uncultured Myxococcales bacterium
CCCGGCGCGGGCCGGTGATGACGCACAAAGGCCAGCATCAGCAAGGCCGCTAGGGTCGCCGTCACGGACCCGAAATAGAACGGAACGCTCGAATCCACACGGTCGTACAAAACCCCGGCAATGATGCTGGCCGGCAACAGTGTCACGCCGAGCATCGCATGATAAAGCCCCAGTCCCGTACCCCGTCGGTCATCGGGCAACAGGTCGGATACGAAGGCCTTCTGGATGCCGTCGGTGGCTGCGGAATACAGTCCGTAAAGGGCAAACAACCCCACGATGGTGCCGACGTTCTGGGTGTACCCGAACCCGAAGTACACCACGGCATACACGAGATACCCGAAGATCAGGACCCGCTCGCGGCCAACCTGGTCCGAGTGCCGCCCGATCGGCACGGACAGCGCGACCGACACCGCGTTGAACAGCAGGTACACCAGCGGGATGTAGGCGATCTTGATACCGACCTCGCTGGCCTTGACGATCAGCAGCGCGTCCGTAGAGTTGCCCAGACTGAACAGAAAGATGATCCCAAGCAGAACGTAGTACCTCCTGGGGAAGTCCCGGAAGCAGAAGCGGGTGTAACGCCGCTCCTTCGGCCTGGCTTTTTCGCGGATCAGGACCAGCACCGCAACCACCCCGATCACGGCCGGGATGCCCGCCAGCAGGAAGACCACACGATAGCCGTCGGGGATCAGGGTCAGCACCAAGAACGCCAGAAGGGGCCCGACGATGGCCCCGGCATTGTCCATGGCCTTGTGAAGCCCGAAACTGCGACCCGTGTCGCCCTGCGCGGCGGCCGCAGCCACCAGAGCATCGCGAGGCGCGGTGCGCACGCCCTTTCCGAAGCGCTCGACGAAGCGCAGCAGCAGTACGTGCAGAGGGCTCGCCACCAAGGCATACAGAGGCGTCACGATCGCGGTGATCGCGTACCCGATCACCATGAACGGCTTGTTGCGTCCGATGCGGTCACCCAAGAACCCGGATGCCGTCTTGACCAGGGCTGCCGTGCTTTCCGCGATGCCCTCGATCACGCTCAGCGTGGTCCTGGACGCCCCGATCGACAGCAGGAAGATCGGCATGATCGAATAGACCATCTTGGTGGCCGTGTCCGTGAGAAAGCTCACCAGACCAGCGGCGAAGATGTTGCGGTGAAAGCCGAAGATCGTGTCCCTGCCCATGTCCCCGTCACCCCCCGGGTCTGCCGTCCTGCGTTGTCCGACCATCGAGTCGCTCCTCTCGCGGATTCAAGGGCCGGTGTTCAATTCTTGACAGATTCCTGGTGCCTGTCGAGTTTTCGCGCAAGGAGGATGGATCAGCAATCGCGGTCAATCCGCCGTGTCCGGCATGCAGGCGGCCTTGCAGGCATCGAAATCCTGGAAGATCGCGGCGCAGTCATCGCCGCAACCACACCCGGATTCGTAGACGCATGACGTCCCGTCGAAGATGACGCCCAGCAGCATTTCGCACGCGCCGTGGCTGCCGGGCTTCACGACCACGCACCCGGGCTCCTGGGTCGGAACGCACGACCCCAGGCACAAACTCACGGAGGGGTCGCACCCTTGGTCGATGGTGCAGCAAATGTCCACCGTCGGCCAGAAGGCGCAACGGCTGTCCTCGTCGCAGTCACGATCCGAGTAGCACACCTCGTCGGGCCCAGGCTCGCACGTTCCGGCGACCGCGATCACGCATTCCGTCGCATTGCCCGCCGCGTCGAAGTGGTTGTCCCCGTCCCGGCACAGGTTCGGGTCTGCTGGGGGGAACACGCACGTCCCCGCCACGCAATCCCAATCGCCCCAGCAACGGCCCGGCAGCAGCGTGCACACGGGATTTTCGGTCGCGGGGTCCGTCAGGCAGCGCTCGCCATCAGCGCAGTCCATCCGCGTAAGGCAACCCTGCGGACACGGGCGATCGGCGGTGCCACATTCCGGGATGATTTCCGGGTCGCTGTCCTCGTCGGCGTCGGAGGCCGCCATGCACCAGCCCTGCCCGGCGTCGTCGAAGGCGCACGACACGCCATCCTCGCCACAATCGGCCTGCGTCAGGCAGGACTTTGCCTGACCCTGCAGTTGTTCCGCCGGAGTGCTTTGAATGCAGCCTGCCGCACCCAGCATCATAAGGCCCAGCGCCACCAACATCCAAAACGTTGTCCCTGTCTTCATGATGCCCTCCAGGACGGCCCCATCGTTTCATTCGGGGAAACTGCTCCCCCGACCGAGCAACCAGAAAAGCAAGGGATGTGCCAACCGGCAACCCAATGATATTCCAGGTGGTTTTTGCAGTACAGCCAGAATCCTGGTCCGCGAACCCTGACATCCGTGTCATGGCCTCGCGCGCAATATCTGCTTGTAGGAAATGTGGGGCCACCCGACCGAAACGTGCCGGATCACCACCTAGGACGAACAGGCGTTGCCACTATAGTAGATGGTGGCGGCGGGGATGCGGACCTTGATGGCGTCGGACTGGGGCTTGCAGAACATCAGAAGCGGGTTGCCCGAGGGCCTTAGTTGGCCACGACCTTCCCCGCGATCCGGCCGTTGAGGACCGGGACGCGCGTCGGGGAGGCGCCGTCATCGCGCAGGGACACAAGCACGTGGTCCCAGTGCGCGGGAATGCGCAGGGGCGTGGCGACCTTGCCGTTGGCGTCGGTCTTGCCCGAATAGAACAGGTTGCCCGGGATGATCTTGCCGTCGGCCGACGGGGCATATGCCCGGATCGCGCGGTGGGCCGCCGGGGTACCGGCCTGGTCCTCGACCGTCAGGTCCGTGGACACCAGCAAACTGGTCTGGTACGTGAAGCCGGCCGGAACGTTCAGTTGCTCCATCCCGGTCGGGGCGTTCTTGTCGCTGGAGCCGCCGGCGTCCTCGAACTGCAGACATCCCATCGACAAGGTTGCAAGGGCCACAAACACGAACATCCGCATCTTCATTGTCGGTCCCCCTTTGAAAGAAGCCCTGGTTACTAGTCAGCCGACACCACTTTGGCCGGATGACCGAACATAACCATCGCAGGATAGCGACAGGGCGGGATTGCTGTCAAGTCCAAAAAAGCGGGCACCGATGGAATGGCGGACGGCGTATGCGAACTGGACGGATGGTGTGTTTTGCATGCCCGGTCAAAGTCCCCACTTCGCGGCGAGGTAGCTTTCGACCGCGGCGCGCTCGGCCGCGTCGAGGGTGCGGAAGAAGAAGATGATCTCGGCGATCTCGGCGTCGAGGCCTCGAAGGCTGGAACCGACCTGGAAGTCCCAGGTGTTGTCGCCGTTGCGGGCCGCGGTGCTCTGGTTCACCGCGGTCATGGCCTGCAGCACGCCGTTGATGGCGACCTTCACGAGCGGTCCGGCACGATTGTATTCGATGAGCTTGTACTGCAGGTTGGTGACCGGGTTGGTGGTGTTCCAGTTCTGGTAGCTTGCGGTCCCGTCGGTCCAGAAGGCGAAGGCGCTGCCCGTGTCCAGCCCGGTGCCGCCCGTGGTGATGGACCCCAGGCCGAACTGGTACTGGTTGTAATTCGGACTGGCCTGACGCTTCATGACGAACGCACCACGCGCGGTGAGGCTGTGTTCGCGCGCCACGACAAACAAGTCGCAATCGCTGAGGCCCATGTTCAGGACGAGGCCGCCCGTGAAATAATCGTTCACGCCGTCGAATTCCACGGTGCCGACGCCCGCGGTCGGATGATCGATGCGCTTGGCGCGCCGCACGGGGTCGTTCTGCGAGACGTGATAGGCGTTGTGGGTCCAGTCCTTCCACACCCGGACCGAGCCGTCCGCGTCCACGGTGCCGAAACGGTTGTCCGCCCCGGGCACCAGTCCGCTGGCATCCAGCCACAGCTTCAGGTCCGGCATGGACAGGAAGGGATGCGTGGGGATGCAGTCGCCGTAGGCGTCTTGCACATAGCCCTCGTCGCACGTGCAGGTGCCGCTGTCCGGGTGGGCGTTGGCGGGGCACACGCACACCCCCTCGACGTCGATGGGGTCGTCGTATTGCAGCGAGGTGACCACGTTGCTTGCGCCCGTCAGGTACCACCCCGGTCGCAGCCCGCCCGCGGACCCGGCCCACGCCGCGAAATCTGGGTACACCGACACCAGTTCCGTTTGTTCGTGAGGCCACTGCCATGGGGTGGCCAGGTCCAGCGCCCAGGGAAGATGCGTTTCGCCCAGGTAGTAGTGGCCCACAGGCTGTCCCTCGAACACCGTGGTCGCATCGTCGTGCGTGCCGAACAGCGCGGCATCCGCGATGGCCGTTGGCGCGAACCCCGGAAGGTGGACCTCGCGGCCCCGTGCGTCGCTCGCGAACAGGAAGGGGTCG
>CAYRIB010000160.1:0-4250 GCA_964424165.1 uncultured Myxococcales bacterium
TGGGTGCCGAAGGGGGGAATCGAACCCCCACGCCCTTGCGGACACGGGATTTTGAGTCCCGCGCGTCTACCTATTTCACCACTTCGGCAACGTCACAAGGTCACTCGATAATACACCGACTGTTGCATGCAGGCAAGGGTCACAGTGTCACCTGATTTGCTACCTCTACGCCCCGGTTGCCCCGTCGCAGTTGCACGGCCACTACGTCCGGGTCGTGGTCGAATACGACGACATGCTGTTCGTCGACCGCCTCGTTGAGGAAACGGGCCTTTTCTGCCACCGTGATCTTGGGCTCGAGATCGAAAGCCATGAACGCCGACAGCGATAGGTGGCCGACCACAGGCACGAGGTCTCCGGGGAACATCACGGTGTCTTCGGCACGCCGAATCTTGACCATCTGCTGTCCCGGGACGTGTCCGTGCGCCAGGGCAATCGACAGGCCCGGGGCCAGTTCGGAGGGGCCGTCGAGGATCGTCATCATGCCGCGGTCGGCCCAGGGTTCGTAGTCGTCGGGCAAGAAGGCGGACTTGTCCAGGGGCGTCGGATGTCGCGCGGCGCGCAACTGTGCGGCCTGGACTACCATCGTGGCGTTCGGGAAAGTCGGGACCAGGGCCCCGTTGACGCGCACGGTGGCCCCGCCCACGTGGTCGAAGTGCAAGTGCGTGACGATCAGGTGTGTGACGTCAGACGGCGTGAGGCCATGCGGCGCCAGCAGGCCTGCGGCCCCACCCTCGGGCGATTCGAGGCCGTAGATGGCCCGCATTTTGTCGGACAGTTTGTCGCCGCAACCGCAGTCCACCAGGGCTACCATGTCGCCCCTGCGGATCAACAGCCCTCGAAGGGCCATGCGGATGCGGTTTTTGAGGTCGGCCGGAGCCAGGCGCTCCCACAAGGCCTTGGGCAGGATCCCGAACATGTTGCCGCCGTCGACCGCAAAACGACCCCATTCTAAAGGACGGACCTCCCAGGCGGGTGCTGCATCACTCATCCACATCCTCCGTGGGCTGCACGGCCTTCTTGCGGAACGTCCAAAGGTGGTTGGCCAGGAAGTTGATCACCAGGCCGATCGCAATGCCGGCCACGGGAGCCAGGACGTGGTACAGGTGGTAACCGTCGCTGATGACCAGCGAGAAGGAGTCGTGCTCGCGCATCCAGGCGGACACGCCCACCGTGGTACCGTACTGCACGGCCGCGGCCACCGACGAGACCACGTAGAACTTGCCGAGCCTTCTCCAGAAACCGCCCGGGTCCAAGGCACTGCGGTCCCCCCACGTCCAGACGTTGTTGAGCAGAAAGTTCGTGAAGATGGACACCACAATCCCGACCAGGAACGCGATGCTGTCGCGCGTACCCGGAACCATGGTGGCGGGCAGCAGGCGGGTGGTCAGGTACACGAATCCCAAATTGACCGGGACCCCGCTTGCCCCCACGATGCAGAACTTGACCAGGCGGCGTTGCCGCTCGCTGAGATGGCGGCGCAAGAAGGCCATGAAGGATGCGGATAGATTCACAGGCGATCCTCCGAAACGGGCAGGATGCAGTGCACCCGGCGTCCGAAATCTTCCGGGAACGCAGCGCGCAGCGCGGCCTCGATCTCGTCGGGGCGATAGATCTGGCTGAAATGGTACAGCACGATGTGCTCGCAGCCGAGGCCCGAAAGAAGCGGTACAAGTTCCACCAGGTGGGCGTGTCCCCCCAGGTGTGCGTGTTCGACGGTGCGGCGGGCGTCCACAAAGGTGCAATCCAGGAACAATGTCTGCGCCGAGCGCACCAGGGGGTCATTGAACGGCACCCCTTCGGCCAGGGAATCCCCGGCCACGGCCGCCAGGGGTGTTTCCACGAGGTCGAAGACCTGGTCGGGCGCATCCTGCCGCAGGCGTTCGAGTTCCTGGGGGGGGAGATCCACAAATTCCGGCTTGAGCTTGCGCACCCGGCGCAGCACCACGTAGCCGTTCGCGGGAACGTTGTGGCGCACGGGGAAGGGGCGGAGCCACAGTGTGGTGGTCAGCGCGATGTCCTCACCCGGCCGAGCAGCCTCGATCGTGCACTCGAAGGGCCTGCCCTGCAGACGGCCCAGGGCTTCGATGACGGCCCGGAAGTCCGCCTCCGATGCCTCGGGCACCACGAATCGGCAGGGCTTCATCCCGAACAAGGCACGGACCCCCAGATACTGCGCCACGCCGCTCATGTGGTCCGCGTGCGCATGGGTCAAGGCGACCAGGTCGGTGCGTAACGCGGCCGGGGTGCAAACCCCCAAGTCCACAGTCAGTGACCATTCGGGGAAGGCCAGGGTGGTCCCCACGCCCGCCAGCGATCGTGCGTTGACGAGGGTGGTTCCAAGGCGCTGCTCCATCACCGGGCCCGTACAAGAAGACGGCCGGAGTATAATGAGTCCGGGTGGATCTGGCAAACCTCGGGGGGCGGCTCTTGAGCCTGTCGCGTACGATCCTGGACGAACTGGCGGTAGAGTGTGACCTTGACGGGCTCGGGGTGGCCCCGGCACACCCGGTGCCGGTGGACGCGTCCCTGTTTGCGAACCGCGTCCGGGCGGCACCCCCGGAATTGGGCTACCTTGCCCGAAGCCTCGATCGGCGCCTGGACCCCGGCCTGGTCCTGCCGGGCGTTCAATCGGTGGTGACGGGATACGTGTCCTACGCCCCACCGGACCCGGGCTCGGGACCTCGGCCATCGTTGGATGCGCGGGTCGCGGCGTTCGCCCGCTTCGAGGACTACCACAAGACGGTCGGGGCGCGGTTCGCACGACTGTCCGACCTGCTGGTGCGGCGCTTCGGGGCAAGGACGCGATGGTACGTGGATACCGGCCCGGTGCCCGAGAAGGCCTATGCCGTGGCTGCGGGGCTCGGGTTCATCGGCAAGAACACGCTGTTCGTGTCGCCGCGTCACGGCAGTTTCGTATTCCTTGGGGTGGTACTGACCGATCTGGAAGGCGGGGATTCGCCCGTCTTGGGCCAGACCTATTGCAAAACCTGTCGTGCTTGCCAGGATGCCTGTCCCGCGAGGGCCCTGGAAACCCCGTACGTCCTCGACGTGTCGCGCTGTCTTGCGCATCGGACCGTGACGGCCCGGACGGCGGCGGACCTGACTCTGACCGAATTGGCGGGAAACTGTTACGGGTGCGACCGGTGCCAGGAGGTATGCCCGTTCAACCGTGCGGCCGAGCGCCCGGCCCGGCCCGATTTTCTGCCGCTATCTGCGCTCGATGAACTGACTGCGGACCGGTTGCTCGACCTCGATGACGCTGGTCTCGATGCCCTGGTTGCCGGAACCCCGATGCGTCGCCGTGACCGTGAGTTGCTGCGAGCGGTGGCCCGCCGCCTGGCAGGACGCAGCGACTGAAAGCGGGTCTGAAAATGTAAGTTGATTTGCGATTCAAGGCCAAAAGTTGTAAAAGCTACCCGCCGTTTTCGTGCGATCGAAATGGCGGATGCATGTGCGGCCGGTGACTACCGGACCGTGTGGGATGGTCCTTGGATAGACGGAGGTTGAAGGTGAAGAAGTTTCTGAAGGTTTGGTTGATGGTGGCCGTGGCGGGGTTGATGACCGTGGCCTGCGGCGGTGGCGATGGCGATGACACGACGGCAGACGTCATCCAGAATACCGACATCGCGGTGATGGACACGACGACCTCGGAAACGACGGGCGTGGATATCCCGAAGCCGGACACCATGGGTACGGACGTTCCGAAGCCCGACACCGTGACCACGCCTGACACCGTGACCACGCCGGACACCGTGACCACGCCCGACACCGTGACCACGCCCGACACGGCGACGACCCCGGACACGACCGCCGGGACCTGCGAAGGCACCTGTGACGAAGAGGACCTGGCGACGTGCATGGCCGACGGGACCACGGTCTGCGCCTGCGACACGGACTACGGCGAATTGTTCTCGATCACCTGCGAAGAATACTGCACCTATCTTGGCGGTACGGGCACGGACTGCAACATGACCACCGAAGGCGCCGAGTGCGATTGCGAGTTCGACTGCAACGACCCCACGGCGGTTGCGAGTCAGTGCGATGCCTATGTCTACACGCCGTGCACCTGTGCGGTGGGCGATGCCTGCGGTTGGACCGGTGACGAGTATTGCGACATCGAAGCCTGCGACGAGTTCTATCCCGACCAGGACAACTTCGATGATTCGGCCACGGACTGCGCTGCCCGCTAGGGTCTTTGCCCCGAATCGGTCTTGTGCTGCACCTGTTCGCTGATCGGTGTGACATCCACA
>CAYRIB010000161.1:0-2215 GCA_964424165.1 uncultured Myxococcales bacterium
CGGTCGTCGAAGCGCACCCCGGCCCCGAAGAAGTAGTCGCGGCCCGCCTTATTCATGACGTCGTCGACCCCGGCCGCCACGTAGAAGTGGCGCACGAACTCCCACGTCCACAGGAACTTCAGACGGGGATACTGGTCGGACGAGAAGTCGAACACGTCGAACGTGAACTTCATGGTGTCCTTCAGGAATTCGAAGTCGAGCCCCACGCCGCCCGTGCTTTCCATCAGGCCGAATCGCCCGGTCAGGAAGGCGACGCGCTTGGCGAACTGGAACGAGAACTTGATGTCCGACGTGGTCTCGGTGATGCGCTCGGACAGGGTCGCGGGCAGGGACGGGTCGTTGGTCAGGGTCACCCGATCGGTGATCCGCGTCTTGCCACGCGGATCGAACACCAGTTCCAGCAGGTAGTACTTGTCGGGCCGGGGCTGCAGGCGCAGCGAGAAGTAGTTCTTGAGCGCACGCTGGTGCCAGTTGTACTCGCTGCGGAATCCGACCGCGGTCTCGATCCGCGTCACGGTCTTGACCAGTTCCCCGACGTCCCCAATGACCTCTTCGGCCTTCTTCGCAATGGCATCGTCGTTGATCAGCTTTCCAACCGTGCCTTCGCCCTTGTCGACCTTTTCGACGATGCTGCTCAGATGGCGCGTCGCGCTATCCAGATTGTCGAGGCTGCGGTGCAACTTCCCCAGCACCCCCGACGTACCTTCCTTGTCCAGGGCCGCGGGGTCCGACGCCAGGGCCACCCGCAAATCCTCGGTGATGGCCTCGATGTTCTTGATGCTCTGGACCAGCGGGTCGAGTCCCCGGTCCGAAAACTTGGCCAGATTTGCGGTCACCTCGTCCACGTTGCGCAGCACCCGGTCCACCCGGCCTCCAGAGCCCCCGACCTCGTGCCCCACGAAATCGCGCACGACCCCGGTCATGGCCGCGATGTCATTGGACGCCTTCTCGATGTCCGCGGCGATCTTTTCGACCCGGGCCTGACCCGCGGGACCGCCCAGGGACTTGGACAGACTCTCGGTGACCTCGGCCACGTTGTCTACGACCTTTCGAAGCTGCGGCATGATGTCGCCCGCTTCTTCGAGCTTGCCTGCCAGGGCCATGAACCCCGCCTCGCCCACCACCTTGGGAATCGCCTCGCCATCCTGGAGACGCTCGCCCCCCACCCCGGGAGCGATGTCGAGGTAATAGTCGCCGAGCATGGTCGCGGTCCGTCGCGTGACGCTCGCGCAGTTCTTGAGCACCCCGTTCGGGTCCACGACACCATGGTAAAGCGCCACATCCGGCTTGATGCGAATGAAGACCCGGGCCTTGGTCGATCCATCCTCGCGCACGATGAGCTGGATCTCGTCGATGGTCCCGATCGGGATGCCCGCCATGGTCACGCGCGACTGCTTCACGAGCCCCGACACGTCATCGAAATCCGCCGTGACCCGGTATCCTTCACCCTTGCCGACCACGGTCTGCTGCACGGTCCCGAACAGCGCAATGAAGGCTGCCACGGCCCCCACCCCCACGATTCCGACTGCCAGCGGAGCCCGGATTCGCTTGTTCATGCAACACCCTCCGACAGGGTCAGGGGTCCGGTCCCCGACAGGTAGATGAACTTCCGCACCACCTCGTTCGTACTGTTCTTCACGACGTCGGGCGGACCTTGGACCTCGACCCGGCCCCCGAAGAGCATGGCGATCTTCGTGGCCATGCGGAAGGTCGAGGCCATGTCATGGCTGATCACGATCGACGTAACCTGGAGCTGTCGCTGTGCGGTCTGGATCATGTCCTCGACATTCTCGCACATGATCGGGTCGAGCCCGGTCATGGGCTCGTCGTAGATGATGATCTTGGGGTTCATGATCGTGGCGCGCGCCAGGCCCACGCGCTTGCGCATGCCCCCGGACAGCTCGGCCGGGTATTTGTTTTCGATGCCGACCAGCCCGAGCTGATTCAGGCGTTCGGTGGCGAGGTGCTCCATCTCTTTGCGGGACATGCGGCTGTGCTCGACCAGCGGGAAGCACACGTTTTCCATCACGCTCATCGAATCGAACAGCGCCGACTGTTGAAACAGCATTCCGAACTTGGCCCGCACCGCGGTCATATCGTCATCGGACAGCTTCGTGATGTCCTGACCGTCGACCACGATCTCGCCTTCGTCCGGCTTGAGCAGCCCGATGATGTGCTTGATCAGGACCGACTTGCCGCAACCGCTCGGCCCGAT
>CAYRIB010000161.1:2315-4183 GCA_964424165.1 uncultured Myxococcales bacterium
GGTCTAGCGCTTGGAGTACTGGAAGCGCTTGCGGGCGCCCGGGCGACCGTATTTCTTTCGTTCCTTGGCGCGGGGGTCACGGGTCAGATAGCCCGCCTGCTTGACCGACACACGCAATTCCGGATCGCGTTCAACCAGGGCACGGGCGATGCCGTGACGGACCGCACCGGCCTGTCCGGTTTCGCCGCCGCCGCGAACGGTCGCCTCGACGTCCAACTGATCCAACAGGTTCGTCAGGACCAGGGGCTGCCGGACCGTGACGTGATGGGTCGCCCGATGGAAGTAGTCTTCGAGCGTCCGGCCATTGATCGTAATCTTGCCGGTTCCGGGCACCAGGGCAACCCTGGCCGCCGCTTCCTTCCGTCGTCCCGTGTTCATGCGACTCGTGTTCGTGTCAGGCATCGGCTACCTCAAACCTTCTTGGTGATGTCCAGGACCTCGGGCTTCTGCGCAGCGTGCGGATGCTCGGGCCCATCGTAAATTTTCAGCTTCCGCAGCATGGACCGGCCCAGCGGCCCCCGGGGAAGCATCCCGCGCACCGCCTTCCACAGCATGTAGTCGGGCTTGTTGGCCATCATGAAGCCCAACGTCCGCTCGCGGAGGTGGCCAATGTACGTCGTGTGCCACCGCCACAGCGACTTTTCCTTGTTCCCGGTCAGGGCCGCCTTCGAGGCGTTGACCGCGACCACGAAATCCCCGACGTCCGCGTGGGGCGTGTACTGGGGCTTCGTCTTCCCGCGCAGGATACCCGCGATGCGGCTAGCCGCACGGCCAAGCGACACGTTGTCGACATCGACAACGTACCACTTGCGTTCCACGGTATCCTTATTGAAGCTCTTCGTCTGCGTTTGCATCGTCGGCACCTCGCCTTCCAAAGACACAGGTGCGTTTTTTTACCGGAAGCGCCAGGGGAAGTCAAGCAAAATCTGCGGGTGGGGGGCCTGCCAAGGCCAGCCTGGGGGGCGCAGAGCGGGTACGGCACCGCCTTCCTGGCCGGAGATGGCGGCACGGGTTACACGATCAAGGGGGCGGACCTACTTTTTCTTCTTCTTGGGCTTATCGCTTTCCTCGGCGGCTTCGGCTTCGGCTTCAGCGGGGGCCTCGGCTTCGGGTTCTTCGGCCTTGGCCTCGACCTTCTCGGCCTTGGGTTCGGCCTTGGGTTCGGCCTTGCCATCGCCCTTGCCACCCGCGAGGTTGTTCAAGGCATTGACCACGCCCTCGGACTTCGGGCTCAGCATCACGAACGCCTCGGCCAAGGCGCGGACCTTATCCGGGTCCAGGGCATCTTTCTCGCCCAGCCCGATCTTCGAGGCCGCTTCCTTGAACAGGACGCGCGCGGAATAGTAGTCGAACCTTGTTTCCAAGACCGACATGATTGCTTCACGCGTGATCATCGATTCCTCCTTGGCGTTGCCAACCGTTCGATCGTATCTTAGGCCAAGTGAATTTCGTCAAGCAAGTTTTTTCGGCCGGTTATTTCGGAAGGACCACCACGATCTCCCCATCCTTGATGAACCCCAGATCCTCGCGGGCTGCCTGTTCAAGGAGGTCATTGCTGGTCTGGAGCATCTCGCGGGTCTGTTCGAGTTCGCGATTCTGGGAGGCCAGAGTCTCGTTGACCCCGCGAAGGGTTTCGAGTTCCGCCTGCAGGCGGACCACCTCCCCATCCGAATCCCCAGATGAGCGACCGAGCATCACGGTCGCGATCAAGGCAATCACGACCACCAGAAGAACCACATTGAGGATGCGATCCACGTTCATGCGCCGAGGATAGCACCCTACCCTGCTGCCCGCAATTTCGGGGATGGCCGAACCAGCCCTGACCGGTTCTAGCGGCAGGAGAGAAGGGTACCTGTAGGGCGCGGTCA
>CAYRIB010000162.1:0-4127 GCA_964424165.1 uncultured Myxococcales bacterium
GACCATCGATTCGTTCATCAGGCCAACCCCTCCCGGTCCTGCAAGCCCCGTTGGGCCAGGATATTGCCAACAACGACGAAGACCCCGGTGCCCAGTGCCATGGCCACGGCAAACCAGGTCAGGGGATCGCTGGCAACCAAGGGCCCCACGAGCACTGCCCCGGCGAACACCGTTGTTCCCGCCAGGATGGCCAGGGCATACCGGCCCTGCTGCCGCGTGACGTTGAAGATCACGAGGGGGGGCGCGAACGACAATGCATACACCGTGGCCAGGCTCCACTGCGCGGCCCGCACGCCTCCCACGTAACCAGGCAGCAGCCATGCCGTCAATGGGGGCAGCGCCACCCAGGCCAACACGACCAGAGGCAGCGTGACCAGGGCCAGGACCACCACCGGTCGGTTCGCAAGCGCCAATGCGCCTTTCGCGTCACCGGTGCGTCCGAAGTGCTCGGACATCCGCGGGTAGAGGACCAGGGTCACCGACGCGCTCAGAATGCCCCCGGCAGCGACGGTCATGACCGCCAACTGGAACAGTCCCAAAGGCTCTGCGCCCAGAGTGTTCAGGATCCACAAGGCATCCAGACTGCGCCACCCCGAATACAGGTACCCGACCGCGAAGATGGGCAACCCCACGGCCAACAGATGCCGAAGCGCCGGCTTCGAGAACCCCGGTCGCACACGGATCGGTCGCCAGTGCCACAGAAGGGCGAACTCGATCAGGGTGGCCCCGAGCATGCGCACGCATAGACCGTAGTAGCCCCACCAGTACACGAAAAGCGTCAGCGCCAGCAGGGCCAAGGCCCCGATCACCTGTGACGCCGACAGCTTCGTGAATTCGGATGCGGTGCGCAGGGTTGATCGCAGATACGTGGACGGGAAGAAGCAGGCCAACGCCAAGGCAAAGCTCGCCCATCCGGCCGCGGCATCGGTTTGACCCAGGAAGGCCTGGATGCCGGCCCATCCGAACGCCAGGACCGCGGCGACCGCCCCGCACGCAAGGGCCACGGCCAGGGCGCATGCGGCCACCCGATCGACCGCCGTCCGGTCGCCGCGCCCAACAAGATAGGGCAACTCGCGGTTCAGTCCGTTGAGCACACCGAGTTGCAGCAGCGGGGCATACACCAGCACGAGCCCGATCCCGTTGAACCCGCCGAGGGTCTCGGGCAGCACCAATCCGGCCGTAATCAAACCCGACAACAGTCGCAGGCCCATGGCGATGGCGTTGCCCGACGCCACGACGCCGGTGAGGTAGCCCGTGCCCCGCCGGGAGACGCGGGAGGCGTCCGCGGCCCCCGACGTGCCAGACCCGGTCATGTTCCTCTCCCGCGGGATGGCCCGGCATTGCGGCCACCCTGGTCGAGCATCTCCCAGGTCAGCACCGTGTCGGCCGGGATCTCGTGCGCGGCCGTCAAGCCCACCACCCGGTCCACCTGATCGGGCGAGATGCCGTGGCCCGGGCGCTTGGGAATCAGCATCACGGCGGTCACGACCTCACCCGCGGCAATGTCGCGCGCGGCCACGAGACTGCGGCGCGCCTGCAGACGAGCGACCTCCTCGGACGGCAGGTAGTCCGCGGCCTGCGCGGCGAAGAGATCCTCGATCAGGTCGATCTGCGCCGCGAACTGCGCCAGATCGCGGGCGTCCATGGCGTGGTAGTGGTCATTACCGGGCAGCGACTTGTCGAAGGTGAAGTGCTTTTCGATCACGCGGGCCCCGGCCGTGACCGCGGTGACCAAGGGCGTCATGCCCGCATCCGGCGGGACGTGATCGCTGTAGCCGATCACGTGCCCCGGGAACATGGCACAAAGTCGCGCAATGCGTCCCAGATTGGCGTGTTTCGGGGGACACGGATAGTTCAGCACACAGTGCAGCAACGCCACCTCGCACCCGGCCAACTCACCGATGGCCGCCGCGATCTCCGGCCTTGTGGATGCGCCCACGGACAGGATCACCGGCTTGCCCTTGGACGCCACGCGCCGCAGCAAAGGGAAGTTGGTGATGTCCGCGGATGCGATCTTGTAGGCCGGGACCAGGCATTCAAGCATGTCCACCGCGGCATCATCGAACGGGGTCGCCAAAAAGTCCACGCCCCGCCGGCCACAATGCGCAGCCAGCGTCCGGTATTCCTCCGGCCCGAAGGCGTCAAAGCGACGAAACAACTCGTACTGACTGGCCGCCGGTTCCTTGGTGCGGTCCCAGTAGGCCGGACTGACGCGCGACGCCAGGGTATCCGCCTTGTAGGCCTGGAACTTCACCGCATCCCCTCGGCCCGCGGCCACCTCGTCGATCATTTGCAGGGCACGGTCCAGGGATCCCTCGTGGTTGACCCCCACTTCGGCGATCACGTACGGACGGTGCCCCAAACCGATGCTGCGCCGACCGATGGTCATGTCGCCTTCCTCCCGTCGCGCGCCCGAAAGCTCTGCATCAGCAGATCGATCACGTTCTCGACCCCGTTTGCCAGGTTCGTGCGCCGCATCGCGTGCGAAGCGGTTTCACGGAACAGGCGGCTGTCGCACATCTGTGTGAAGGCCTCCAGGAGTTTGTGCGGCGTGACTTCGGTACCCAGGCCCAGCGCGACCACCCCGTTTTCCGGGTGCACGAAGGTGTGGGTCAGTTCGCGTTCGTTCTGCGCCATGGCGATGGTCGGCGTGCCAAGGCTCGCCAGTTCGAACAGCGTGCGGCCATACGACGTCAGGCAGATGTCCGCGGCCCGCATGTGCTGCGAAATCACGGTCACGGTGGGCAGCAGGGTCACCGCAGCCCGCGCCGTGGCCACCCGATCGGCCAGGGCCTGTGCGTGGGCGTACCCGAAGCCCGTGATGATGGCGATCCCGATGCCGCGCTGCGCACAGACATCGTCGATCGCATCCAGGCATCGGCGCGTCAGGTCGGCCGGGTCCGTGCCCCCGAACGACAGCAGCACGTTCTTCACCTCGTCGCGAATTTCGTGCGGGCGGCTGGCGCGGAACTCGTTGCGCAGACAGAAATAGGGTTCGCCCGAATGCACGTGGGGTGCGGCCAGCCTGGACCGGTAGAGCGCGTTGATCACCAGGTCCGCAACGTCGGCCCCAGGCCCCTCGTCTTCGAGGTTGCACACGAAGGCCCCGGTTTCCTGAAGGGCACCAACGAATTCTTCTTCGGTGTCGAGGATGTCGTTGACGATGATGTCCGGTTGGCAGGACAGAACCTGACCGGGCACGTTCGAGGCCGCAAGCTGCACCGGACGGTAGCGGCTCGCCCGCAGGAGGTCGGCCGCCAGTTCCGAACCGGGCATGCACAGAAAGCGGAGGTCGTGGCCGACCAGTCCCTGGGCCAGGGACATCACGCGATAGGCATGTCCTGTGCCGGTCTCGCGGCTGCCAGCGACCACGAACGCGATGCGCAGTCGTTGCAGCATGCGTTCGGCCAGCATCCAGTCCATTGGGTGATCGATGTCCACGGCTTCCTGCGCATCCATCGGGAACAACGACAGCTTGGGACCGAGCCGTGATTCGGGGGTGACGAACTCGCGTCGGGTGATCAGCACCGCGCCCGTTTCGCGGAATTGCGGAGGCAGATACTGCCGGTTCACCCGATCGGGGTACAACGGCCTGAAGCCCCCGGTGCGTTCGTCGCGTCCCCAACGCAGGTGCGAATCCTCGACCACCGCAATCAGCGTATCGTGTCCACCATCGACCATCCGCCGCGCCATCACGTCGATGGTCAAGGGCTTGAGCAGGGGCGACGTGGGCTGGATGGTGAAGACCAGATCGTAGGACTCGCAAAAATCGTGCTCGGCGCGGGTCACTGCATCGTGCACCACCGGGTCGAGCGGCACGTCGGCCAGGGCCAGGTGCGCCTCGCGCCGCAACACCGAAGCCCCGCAGTTTTCGGCCAGAAAGGCGATCTCGTCATCGTCGGTGGTAACCACGATGCGGTCCAGACAGGTCGCCTTGCGGGCCGTCTCGATCACGTGGCAGATCAACGGCTTGCCAGCCATCAGGCACACGTTCTTGCGAGGGATGCCCTCGGACTTGCCCCGGGCGGGAATGATGGCGATGCAACGGTGGTTTTCGAACATGTGACTCCTTGTGTTCCCGCGGTTCCCAGGGCGCGAGAATAGGCCACGGTCCTCGCCCCCGTCAA
>CAYRIB010000163.1:0-4059 GCA_964424165.1 uncultured Myxococcales bacterium
CGTTCGACCAGGGCATTGCGGCGACCATCGCCTACTTCCAGGAGGTTTCATGCCCACGCTGAGCATCGTGATCCCCGTCTACAACGAAGAAAAGACGATCGCGCAGATCCTCGATCGCGTGATGGCCGTGGACCTGGTCGGTGGCGTGGCCAGGCAACTGGTGGTCGTGGACGACTGCTCGCAAGATGACAGTCTGGGGGCATTGAAGCGCTATCAGGAGGCCCATCCCGGTCTGGACCTCGTGGTTTTACGCCACGACGTCAACCAGGGCAAGGGCGCGGCCCTGCATACCGGCATCGCGGCAGCCACCGGAGATTACGTGATCGTGCAGGACGCGGACATGGAGTACGACCCGGCGGACATCAACCGCCTTCTGGAACCGATGCTCGAGGGGAAGGCCGACGTGGTGTACGGATCGCGCTTCCTGGACAAGACCGTGTCGCACAGTCGCTTCTTCGCGCACCGTCTGGGCAACCGGACCCTGACCGCGTGGTCCAATTTGTTCACGGGGTTGCGTCTGACGGACATGGAGACCTGCTACAAGCTGTTTCGAGCCGAGATGATCAAAGGCTTCCCGCTGAAGGAGAAGCGCTTCGGGTTCGAGCCCGAGGTCACGGCGCGGGTCGCAAAGGTGAAGGCAGTGCGGGTGTTGGAGGTCCCCATCTCGTACCAGGGCCGCACCTACGAGGAAGGCAAGAAGATCGGGCTCAAGGATGCCCTCCGGACGTTGTACTGCGTGGTGAAATATCGTTTCGCCCGGAATTCGTGACAGCCTCCTATTTCCGGGGATCGCCGACGCAATTGGTGACCGTCTCCTGTTTTCGCGCCGTCGGTTCGGCGCGGTCTGGTGACCGCGCCCTACAGCAGAAGGCACCTTCGGCGCTTGCTTCTTGTGGTGATTTCGCTTATCATTCCGACGACTTCTTGTTGAGGATCCGATGATTTCACGACTTTCTTTGACGGCCTCGGTGTGTCTGGCTCTGTCCCTGGCCGCTCCTTCCGCTGCCGAGGCTTGCCGTTGCAAGGCTCGGGATTTCACCCAGAAATTCAACGAAGCCGTGGACGTGGTCAAGGGGCGGGTGACGAGCACCAAGATCGTGGGGACGCAGCGGCTGATCCGGGTGCGCATCGAAGGGGTGTACAAGGGCTGCCTGGAAACCGGGCGCATGCTGAACATCCTGACGCCTCGCACGTCTGCGGCTTGTGGGCTGAGCCTTAGCGTGGGCAAGACCTATCTGCTGTCCGGCAATTCGTACCTGAACGGGACCACGCAGTACATGTATGCAAATTCCTGCGGGCTGCAGGTGTTGTTCGGCAACCTGACCTCGACCCAGGCCACGTTCCTGAACGGCCGCTACAACTGCTGCGGGGACAAATGTGCCTGCGTGAGCGGGCTGTCCCCGGTGAACTGCTTCGCAAATCCCTGCATGGTCGAGTCGTGCCCGGAAGGGACCTGCGAAAGCAACTACTGCGGCGGGTGCAACGCCGAGTACTACACGGATGCGGGCCGCGCGGTGTGCAATCCGTGCGAGACGGATGCGGATTGCGGGCTGCGGATGCACTGCAACGACCAGAAGATGTGCCGGTCGGATTGCGCTTCCGACGAGGATTGCGACAAGGGCCAGTGGTGCCGGGTAACCAGCGCGGGGGATCACGAGTGCGTGCCGTATGCCCTGAAGGGCGAGAACTGCGGTGGGGGCGTGGCGCCATGGTATCTGAAGCGCTGCGAGCCGGGAATGAACTGCGTCAACACCATCCCGAACATGCTGGGGGGGCCTGGACACTGCATGACCGCGTGCGCGACGAATGATGATTGCGAACTCGACGAGTACTGCCACCAGGGCAAGGGGTCGTGCTACGCGGACGGGGATTGTTGGGCGGTGGCGGACTGCTCGGTCGACGGGAACGCGTGGGCGCACGTGGCGTGCACGGGCTATGCGGTATGCGCGGCCCCACATTGCACCTGGAAGTGCGGGGCGCCGTAAGGGGCAAAGGCGGGGTCTGGTGACCCCGCCCTACAGCAGAATTGCGAGCGCCCCCGTAGGGTCAGCGCCCCTGTAGGGCGGCATCACCAGATGCCGCCCCGTGACGCCGGGGATGCCCCGTGACGCCGGGGTGAAGGCGGGGTCTGGTGACCCCCGCCCTACAGCAGAATTGCGAGCGCCCCTGTAGGGTCAGCGCCCCTGTAGGGCGGCATCACCAGATGCCGCCCCGTGACGCCGGGGATGCCCCGTGACGCCGGGGCCGCCCCGGGACGCCGCAACCGGGTGACCACCTCGGTCGGCAGTGATATGCTTCCCCCGTCCTCTTGGGGAAGACAACCTTGATTCCCGACAACCTCGATTTGTCCATCCCAAACCTCGGCCCTTGCTCGATCCCATCCCCCCTCCCCGCCCGCCACTTCGTGTCGGACTTCGATCGCGTGATGCTCGATACGTCGTTCGGCGAAATCGCGGCGTGCCTGGAAGAAGGCCTGCCCATCCCGGCATTCGAGGCCGCCGGCCCACGGGCGAAACTTCGCTTCCAACCCGGCCACGTGACCGCGGGGATCGTGACCTGCGGCGGATTGTGCCCAGGCATCAATGACGTCATCCGCGCCATCACGTTTTCGCTTTGGTTCAACTATGGCGTCCGCGACATCCTGGGGTTTCGCTACGGTTACGAAGGCCTTGTTGCGTCGATCGGCCACGAGCCGATGCGCCTGGACCCGGAAATGGTCGATGACATCAATCAGCATGGCGGCACCATCCTCGGCAGTTCGCGCGGGCCCCAAGACGTCGGTCTGATGGTCGATCGTCTGGTCGCCCTGGGCGTGGATCTGTTGTTTCTGATCGGGGGCGATGGCACCCAGCGCGGTGCCCTGGACCTCGTCGCCGAGATCGCACGACGCAATCTTCCGATCGCCCTGGTGGGCGTTCCCAAGACCATCGATAACGACATCCTGCTGGTCGACCGTACCTTCGGCTTCGAAACCGCGGTCGCCATGGCCCGCGACCCCATCCGCGCCGCGCACGTCGAGGCCAAGTGCGTGCCTTACGGCATCGGTCTGGTCAAGCTGATGGGCCGCGAATCCGGGTTCGTGGCTGCCTACGCCGCCATGTCCAACAGCGAGGTGGACGTGGTGTTGGTCCCCGAGGTGCCGTTTCGCATGGATGGCCCAACCGGTTTGCTGGCCTTCCTCGAACACCGCCTGCGCAATCGACGTCACGCGGTCGTGGTCGTGGCCGAAGGCGCAGGACAGGATTTGGCCGCGGGCTACGGTGAAGGCGGCCGCGACGCATCGGGGAACCGGCGTCTTCTGGACATCGGTCGCTTCTTGTGCGACGCATTTTGCAGGCACTTCGGCGAACGCGAACTCCCGTTGTCCCTGAAGTATATCGACCCGTCGTACACCATTCGCAGTGTGCCAGCCACTCCCGATGACTCGGTGTTCTGTTTGCGTCTGGCCCACAACGCGGTGCATGCGGCCATGGCCGGCAAGACCGGCATGCTGATCGGCCGATGGAACGGGCAGTTCGTGCACGTGCCCATGGCCGAAGCCGTGGAACGCCGCCAGATGATCGACCCGGAAGGTCCCTTGTGGAGCCAGGTGACACAAGCCGTGGGCCAGCCCCTACGCTTCGTGTGAGGCACGTCATGCCGGAGTTTCCCGTCCGTTTCGAGCGCGAAGAGGCCCTGCGCGCCCGCATGGCCGAACTCGGCATCCGCGAAGAGGACCTCGACGAACAGTTCGTGCGTTCGAGCGGCCCCGGGGGGCAGAACGTGAACAAGGTCTCGACCTGCGTGGTCCTGACCCACCGCCCCTCGGGCATCGTGATCCGCTGTCAGGAAGAACGCTCGCAGGCCCTGAACCGCTTCCGCGCACGCGTCCGTCTGGTCGAACGTCTGGACGAGCAGGTCCGCGGCCGCCAGAGCGCCACTCGCCAGGCGATCGAGAAGATCCGGCGGCAGAAGCGTCGCCGCAGCGTGCGCGCCAAGGAGAAGATGCTCGCAGACAAGCGTCATCGGTCGGACATCAAGTCCGGGCGGACCTCGCCGGGCGAGGAATAATTGGAGGCT
>CAYRIB010000164.1:0-1545 GCA_964424165.1 uncultured Myxococcales bacterium
CGCCGGGGAGTTTCGCCGCTTCCTGATTGAACCGCCGGGTTTCCATGTCGCACGTGGGGGTATCAAGCGAGGGAACCACCGAAACGACCACCACCTTGCCCAGGAAATCCGAGACCCGCACCAAGGACATATCATTGCCCACCAGAGTCGCATCCGGGGCCTTGGACCGGACCGTGAGTTCCGGACCCACCAGGGTCATCGGCTTGCCCAGAAACGTCACCACACCTTTGCGTTCTTCCATGATCGACTCCTGATCGAGAGAGTGTGCCACCGTGTACCCGGACAACGTGGTATCTGGGTCGGGAAACGTCAAGGCCCCGAGTCAGCAGGCACGTCAGCAGAGCACCCCCCTGTAGGGCGGGGTCACCAGACCCCGCCGCCCTTGTTCCACTCGGCCATGTTCGGCGTCCGGCCTTCGCCGTCCGGGGGGCACGCTCCGGGGCACGCGTCGCGGTCGGGGCTGCCGGCCCCGCCCGCGCGCTCCTGCTCGGCGCGCGCCGATCATCAAGACCCCGGCAAGGGGGCGCGCGCCTGCGCAAGTCCCCTTTGCGAAGCCCCCCGGCCCGGCTGCGGCCTCGAGGTGAATTTGAAACGCCCCCGAGCCACAGCGGGCTGCGCTACAATTGGCGTCGTGACCGACGAAGAAAACGCCATCCCCGACGGCGTTCATAACCTGTTTCGACGGCCGAAGCATGGGCGGCACGATGGGGAGCCAAGATCGCTGAGTTGCGGACGGTGGCTACCACCGGACACCTCGAATGGCACGAGCAATGCGGGGAATGCCGGCATTCAGATCGCGACACAGACCTCGAGTAACCTTCTTCACGTTTCGCCGGGCCGCATCAAACTCTCGCTTGGCCGTTCGCAGTTCACGCTTGGCGTCGGCGACTGCTTCACGAGCGGCTTCCCCTTCCCATGCGGGCACCTCTTTGAATGTTGGCCAATCCTGAACGAATCCATCGACCGTTGTAATGGTTTTTCGTTCACCCTTTTCCACCCAGAGGCGGAACCATCCCTTGGTGGAGAAGGCGGTCAACGTGGTGTATAGCAGGGCGTGTCGACTTGATGGAAGGCTTCCGAACCAATAGCTGTAGCTGGGCAGGCTGATCTCGTATTCGTTTTCACTGAAACGGGCAACAATGAACGCCCTGAGATGCTTGAACCGTTCGAATGCCTGCTTGGCCGATGCCAGCGAGTTTTCTGCGGTGCTGATCGAGGATAGGGCACTCTCAGCGGCCGTGTTGAGGCTTTGCACGGTGCTCGGAGCGTCGGTCCAACCAACGGCCACCTTGCGGATGCTGGATGTATCCAGGCCCATGACAGATTGCGCGAAGTCCACGATGGCCAGGAGGTCCCTTCCGATCTGCTCCGCAGCCAACAACTGGTAATGGTTGCATCCAGAATACCGTTTGGACGCGGCTTGTTCGGCCGCCAGGGCTTCCCTGATCTTGTGGGAGAGGACGAAGGCGGTCTTGTACTGGCAGTCCAGATCGCGGGAGAGCTGGAGGGCGCTATGGCCCTTCGCGCCGTTCACGAAGATGGCGA
>CAYRIB010000164.1:1555-4020 GCA_964424165.1 uncultured Myxococcales bacterium
AGACGACTGCGGCCGTCCCACTTGGACAGCAGACTCGAAATGGGGGCGACATGAAGCTCACTCAGGCGTGTGGTCTGCGTCTGGACGATGCGAATCGCATGCATGCCGAGCATCTCGCCAAGAAGCTGTACGGCCATCTCGGTCGGCGCAACGGCCACGGTCGACTGTGCGATGACTTGAATCTGTTGTGCGCTCAGTGGCGATTCTGACGGCTCGCCCTTGGAAAGCGCGTCGCGAGCACACCGTTCCATCCGTAACGGCAGATCATCCAGCAACTCTTTGGCAATGGGGATCTGTGCCACCCGCTCGATCCATCTGAGCGACTCCACCACGTCGCCTTGTGAATAACAGCCGGTGCTGACCGCATTCAGGGACGCATCGAGCCAATCCGCCAATCCCGCGGTCAGACTGTTTTGACAAGCCTCTGATGCGTTGTCCAGTTGCTGCCTCAGCAGGTCCAACACGGCAGGCCCTTCCGCGACCAGCGTGTTGCGGTCAACGGCCTTTGCCAGACCTGTGCGAAACCTCTCACGAAGCTGGGCAAGAGGGGGCTCGCGGGTGAGCAACGGGGCCAGTCGCGAGACCGACTGCAGATGTCTCGCGAGATCTGATGGACCGGAGATGGGGTCGGTGCCCAGGTGATGAGAGAGGGATGCGGCGACACGTTCCGGGCACAGGGCCCCTGCCTTCGCAAGGAGGGTGGATGAAAGGGCTGTGCCATCATCGAACCACTGGATGCTGCGGCACGCCCATGCGTGACTCAAGGATTCGTCCTGGTCAAGAAGCCTGGCTGCAGGTTCTGTGTCAATCCATTCGCGGACGGCCTGGGCCGCCGGATCGGAATCAGGGAAACGCAGCAGTTGCTCGAGCGCCAGAGCAACAAACTCCGTTTGATCCGGATCTTCCAGCACCTGCAGTAGTCCGGAAAGGTCCTGCCTGTCCCCTAGTTTCTGAATCTTCTCGGGACTCATGCAACCGAAAGCCGCTGTGACGCACAACCAGGGGACAAGCACGCCAACGGGATGCCATCGCATCCCAAACAAAGGGACTGTGATCACATGCACCTCCGTGAGTCAGAATGGGTGGCAGCGCGATTGCTGTGTCCTTGGTCTGCTTCCGGTAGCGGCATCATAGGACGAGTATGGCACAACCGAAGATGGCGTCAAACGGCCCATTTTCCACCCTTCACCGTCCGGCCTTCGCCGTCCGGGGGGCACGCTCCGGGGCACGCGTCGCGGTCGGGGCTGCCGGCCCCGCCCGCGCGCTCCTGCTCGGCGCGCGCCGATCATCAAGACCCCGGCAAGGGGGCGCGCGCCTGCGCAAGTCCCCTTTGCGAAGCCCCCCGGCCCGGCTACGGCCTCGAGGTGAATATGAAACGCCCCCGAAGCCGCCATCTGTGCTTCAATCTGCGCTACAATCCACGTTGTTCATGATCTCCAAAAACCGCGTAGATCTGAACACATAGGCCGAGTTGAATCGGTGGTGAGTCATAGGTAGGAGAGGTCGGGACGTCGGATGGGCAGGGCCCCGGGTGTTAGGCGCAACCAGGCCGAAGCATGGGCGCGAGGATGGGGCGCCACGATCACTGAGTTGCGGCCGGTGGGGGAGTTGGGATAGATGTCACCTTTCGAACAACGGTTCGATGGTCTTGCGCATCAGGAACAGGTGCAGTGGGTCATCCGCTAACGATTGGAACCCGTACTTCTGGTAAAACGAACGGGCGTTCTCATCCTTGGCATCCACCACGAAGGCTGACCAGGCAATGTCACTCTGGAGAGACCTGGCCATTGCATCCATCAGGAGATGCACGCCTAAGCCAATTCCCCTGGCATCGACATGCACGGCCAGACGTCCCAGTCTTACTGCCGGTAGGGTTGGGTAACGAGGCATCTTCCTTGCCAGGTCATCTGGGAGTTGATCAAGTAGGATAGATGCCATTGACAGCGAATAGAAGCCGTGTACGGCCCTTCCTGCCTTGTGCTCCGCCACAAAGATGCTCGTCACCTTGCGTCTGACGTCCTGCCCTGCCTGTTCCCTGAGATATCGATTGAGGGGCGCCGCACCGCAATCAAAAGGTTTGAGATCGTGACGGGACGACAGTTGCCCGATGCTGTACAAGTACCCTACCGTCGTGCTCTGCATCACCGTGTCTCGCGGCGATAACGGTTGGCGGCGTTTTGCAACGCGGTGGAAGCCTCGGGCGGAACAAGCAGTGCGTTTGCAAATGCCAACTGATCCTGCTCAGACAATTCCAGCACGTCATGCTCTCGGAGGACACGGCGGGCAGCCTCACTGGCGGATGACAGGATGAATTCCGTCAAGTTTCGACCTTGCAAGGCTGCAGCCCGCATCAGGACCGCCTTCAGGTCAGCGGGGATACGGGCTTCCAATCGTCCGGTTTTCGGGGGAGCGGTCGTTCCCATCTTGCTTGCCTCAACAGATCCAGCTTGAATGTACGGCAATTC
>CAYRIB010000165.1:0-2539 GCA_964424165.1 uncultured Myxococcales bacterium
GATGCCGTGGTCAACGCCTCATCACACCCGCCCACGGCGGTGGTGCTCGTACACCTGAGCGAGGAGCACAACACCCCAACCCTGGCCTTGGCCGAAGTGGGCGGGCATTTGCCGTGGATCAGACGCCATGGCACCACGATCCTCGCGGCCCCGCGGCACGGCCCGGGACCCGTCATCGAATGGTGAACCATGCGCGGTGAGATGACCGCACGGCGCAGGTCGGTTACAATACTCGCGCTTCTTGCGTGAAGGAGTCGTCATGCCAAGTCAACTGGTGCTTGCGTCCACGTCGCCTCGCCGACGCGAACTGCTCGAACGCGTGGGTTTCGTGGTCAAGCCCATGTCAGTCGCCATCGACGAAACGCCCTACACGGACGAGTCTCCCGAAATCTACGTCAAGCGCATGGCGCGCTTCAAGGTCCTGAGCGTCGTGGATCGCATCCAACAGACGCTCTACCCCGACCTCGAGACCGTGAAGGTCCAGCGTTCGGGCACGCTTCGAGACACCCCGCTGCGGTGGGTGCTCGGCGCGGATACCGTGGTGGTGCTGGATCGCGAGATTTTGGGCAAACCCGTGGATCACGATGATGCCGCCCGCATGCTCACCGCGCTGCAGGGCCAGGAACACGTGGTCATCACAGGGTTTTGCTTGTACGACATGCGCAAGAGCAAGGAAGGCATCCAGACCGTGCACACCTCGGTGCGCATCAAGAAGATGGAGCGCGCCGAGATCGTGAAGTACCTATCGGTGGGCGAGAGCATGGACAAGGCCGGCGCCTATGCCATTCAGGGCGTCGGGGCCTACCTCGTGGATGCCATTTCCGGTTCCTACACCAACGTGGTCGGGCTCCCGGTCTGCCAGGTCGTCGAGATGATGGAAGAGATGGGCGGCACGGACGTCATCCCCTACTGAGGCCCGCACCATGTCGGAGCCAAAGCCCCTCGTAGCCAATCATCTGGCGCAAGTGCGCCGACGGATACTCGACGCCTGTCGCCGATGCAACCGCGACCCATCGACCGTGACCCTGATCGGGGTATCGAAGTTCAAGCCGATTGAGGCCGTCATCGAAGCGGCCCAGGCGGGTCTTTGCGACTTCGGAGAAAACTATGCCCAGGAACTGCTGTCCAAGGTCGATGCCGCGCGCGAGGCGGCCTTGGACATCCGGTGGCACTTCATCGGTGCCCTTCAGGGCAACAAGGCCCGCAAGGTGGCTGGTGTGGCGGCCTCGGTGCAGTCCGTGGACCGGCCTTCGCTGATCGCCACCCTCGCCCGCGCGACATCCCCGGCTCACCCGCTCGACGTGTGGATCGAGGTGAATCTTGCGGGCGAGGCCCAGAAGTCTGGGGCCGCAACAAGCGATGTTGATGCGCTGGCCAGGCTGGTTCTTGAGGCCCCGGGATTGCACCTCGCCGGCCTCATGACCGTGCCCCCGATCGTCGACGACCCCGAGCAATCCCGTTCTTTCTTCCGTGCGCTGCGCACGCTGCGAAACGACCTTCTTGCCGCCTGCGCCCCACGGCAGGGTATCCTCGCGGGTCTGTCGATGGGCATGTCGCACGATTTCGAAGTTGCCATCGAGGAAGGAGCCACCATGGTGCGGGTGGGAACAGCGATCTTCGGAAACCGGACCTAGCGGACTGCCAGGATTTCGCGGGCCTGGGACGGCGTGGCCATGGGTCGACCGGCCTCGGCCGCATAGCCGGCCACGGTCTTGACCAGCTCCCACGACCCCTGTGCCAGAACGCCCTTGGACAAAAAGATGTTGTCTTCAAGGCCCACTCGCACGTGTCCACCACGGGCAATGGCCGCGCGCGCCAACGACAGTTCGAACCGCCCGACCCCGGCCACCATCCAACTCGACCCTTCGGGAATCGTGGTCAGCAGGAAGTCCAGACGGTCGTCGGTACCGGTCATGCCGCCCGGCACGCCCAGCACGAAGTCGAAGTGCAGCGGCAGCTTGAGCACCCCCTTCTTCACCAGCATCAGCGCGGTGTCCACGTGTCCGGCATCGAAGATCTCGCATTCCATGCGCACGTTGTGCGCATTCGCCTTGGTTGCGATGGCCTCGATCATGGGGATGCTGTTCATGAACACGTCGTCCCCGAAGTTGACCGTGCCGGTCGTCAAAGAACAGAACACCGGGTCCAAATCCAGGGGCTGCGTTCGCTCTTCTACGGACATGCCCACGGCCCCGCCGGTCGACGTCTGGATGATCACCTCGGGCAGGCGGGCGCGGATGGCTTCGATGGCCTTGCGGAACGTTTCACGATCCTGAGTGGGACTGCCATCGGGCTTGCGCACGTGCAGATGAATCACCCGGGCGCCTTCCGCGTAGCAGCGCGCCGCCTCTTCAGCCAGTTCGGCCGCCGAGTAGGGTACGTTCGGGTTCTGATCTTTGGTCACCTCGGCACCGCAGATCGCGGCCGTGATCACCAGGGGCTTGCCTTCCATGTCATCCTCCGTGGCTATGGCGCTGTTTGTCCACCGGGGTCACGCACGTGCCGACGGCCTTGCACACCAGCACGGGCGGATCGAGCA
>CAYRIB010000165.1:2639-3955 GCA_964424165.1 uncultured Myxococcales bacterium
ACCGGGGTCACGCACGTGCCGACGGCCTTGCACACCAGCACGGGCGGATCGAGCACCAGGGCCCCTGACGGGTCCGCAGGGTCGCGCGATGCCTCGATGACCTTGTAGGCCTCGAACTCCATCTTGCGGGAACTGCGCCCCGCCTGCACGATCCGGCCGCGCGCCTCGATGAAGTCCCCCGCGTACACCGGGGCCAGGAACTCCACGAGCTCGTAGGCCCGAAAAAGGCCTTCGTCCCCGTCGTGCAAGATGAGCAATTCGGTGGCCACATCCCCGAACAGGCCGAGCATCCTCGCCCCGTCGACCAGATTGCCCCCGTAGTGCGCATCGTGTGCGCTCATGCGAAGCCGGATTCTGCTTTCTTCCATCGCGTATACCCTCCTGTTTGCCGTTTCCCGCCGCGGGCGGAACGTCATGATACCACAATACTGACCAGGCGGTTCGGAACCACGACCACCTTGCGAATCGTGTGGCCTTCGAGATGGCGCCGGACCTTTTCGTGCTCCAGGGCCATGGTGCGCAAGGTCTCTTCGGGCGTGTCCCGGGTCACGAGCATCTCGCCCCGCAGCTTGCCGTTCACCTGCACCACGACCTTGACCTCGTCGTCCTGCACCAAGGTCGGGTCGAACCGCGGCCATGGCGCACGACTCACGCTCGGCGCATAACCCAGGCGTTCCCACAGTTCCTCGCCCATGTGCGGTGCAAACGGCGCGATCAGCAGGGCCAGGGGCGTAAGGACCTCGCGATAGCGATGCTGTTCGCGGGCCGTGTCGTTGAGCAGGGTCATCATCTGCGCGATGGCCGTGTTGAAGCGCAGCTTTTCGATGTCTTCGGTCACCTTCCGGATCGTCTTGTGCAGCATCCGGCGCAGGGCCAAGGGCGCCTCGTCGTCCGAGATCGGGCCGTCGTAAAGGCGTGCCACGCGGTCCAGGAAGCGCCTGGCCCCCAGAAGCCCCGAGGTGTTCCACGGCTTGACGACCTCGATCGGCCCCATGAACATCTCGTACACGCGCAGGGCATCGGCCCCGTACTCGGCCACCACCTCGTCCGGGTTGATCACGTTGCCACGCGACTTGCTCATCTTCTGGCCGTCCTCGCCGAGGATCAGACCCTGGTTGACCAGGCGCGTGAACGGTTCCGGGGTCGACACCTTCCCGATGTCGAACAGGAACTTGTGCCAGAAGCGGGCATACAGCAGGTGCAGCACGGCATGTTCGGCCCCGCCCACGTAAAGGTCTACCGGCATCCAGTGCCGTTCCTTGGCCGGGTCCACCAGTGCCTCGTCGTTGGTCGGGTCGAGATAGCGCAGATAGTAC
>CAYRIB010000166.1:0-3930 GCA_964424165.1 uncultured Myxococcales bacterium
CCCGACGTGGTGTTCAACCTGGTCGAAGGGGCCCGTGGACGCGTGCGCGAGGCCCTGTATCCGTCGCTGTTCGGGGACTTGCGGATTCCCTACACCGGTTCGGATGCCTATTCCCTGACCGTGTGTGTGGACAAGTACCTTAGCAAGACCGTGGCGCGCGAAAACGGAGTTCCGGTTCCGCAAGGCGTGGCCGTGACCGCGGCGGGATTGCCCGGCATGCAGTGGGGTGGGTTGCGCCTGCCAGCCATCGTCAAGCCCACCTACGAAGACCATTCCCGCGGTATCCGGCTGTCGAGCATCTGTCGCACCATCGGCGAGGTGCAGGAACGCGTGCGGTCCATGCTGCTCGAATTCGACAGCGTGCTCGTCGAGGAGTATCTGCTCGGTACCGATGTGGTCGTGCCTTTCCTCGAAGGCGTCGGCGACGGGCTTCTGCCCGTCTGCGAGACCGTGTTTTCAGACGATTCGCCGATCAAGCACCTGGACCTGATCCTGACGGGGGGAACCGAAGTGGCCATGCGCTGCCCGGCTCGCCTGCCCGAGAACGTGACCAACTTGTTGCGGGTCTACGCCAAGCGCCTGGTCCGTGTGCTGGGGCTCAAGGACGCGGCCCTGCTCGACTTCCGGGTCACGCCCGACGGCATTCCCTTCCTGCTCGAAGTCAACGGCGTACCCTCGATGCAACCGCGATCGCCCCTGTTTCTGGCCGCCGAGCAGCGAGGTTTGAGCATGGCGGACTGTCTGGCCCGCATGTGCGACAGCGCGGTCAAGCGCCACCGAAAGTTGTTTGGCCCGGCCCCCCACGGGATCAAAGACCGCAAGGTCATGCGCGTGGGATTCGTGTTCAATCTCAAACGCAATGCGCCGACGCTCGAGGGGGACCAAGAGGCCGAGTGGGACCCGCCCAAGACCATCCATGCCATCAAGGACGCCATCGAACGACAGGGACACGTGGTGATCCCGCTCGAGGCCAACGAGACGCTGCCGCAGCGGCTTTCCGATGCCCACGTGGATGTAGTGTTCAACATCGCCGAGGGGTTCCGGGGGCGCACGCGCGAGGCGCAGGTGCCTGCCCTGTGCGACATGCTCGGGGTTCCGCACACGGGCTCGGATGCGACCACGTTGGCCGTGTCGATGGACAAGGGCATGACCAAGGACCTGTTTCTGCGCAACGACGTGCCCACGCCCATGTCTCAGCTCTTCTGGACCAGCAAGGAACGCCTGGACAAGCGCATGGCCTTTCCCCTGATCGTCAAGCCGAACGCCGAGGGCTCGTCCAAGGGCATCCGGGCGACCTCTGTGGTCTACGGCGAGGATGAGCTGCGGCGGGTGGTCAAGGAGGCGGTCACCAAGTACGGGGCGCCCATTCTGGTCGAACAGTACATCACGGGGCGCGAGTTCACGGTGGCCTTGCTGGCCGGCGATTCGGGCATGCGGGTTTTGTCCCCGCTCGAGGTCGTGTTCCTCGATACATCGGTTGCGCACCCGGTCTACAGCTTCGACATCAAGCAGGATTGGGATAAGAACGTGCGGTACGACTGCCCGGCCGTGATTGACAAGAAGCTCGAAAAGTCCCTGCAGACCGTGGCACGCAGGGCGTTCAAGGCGCTTGGGTGCCGCGACTTCGCCCGCGTGGACTTCCGGGTCGGGCCGGATGGCACGTGCTATGTGCTCGAAGTGAATCCCCTGCCGGGACTCACCCCGAACTTCTCGGATATGTGCCTGATCGCGAACGCCTGCGGAATCACGTATGACGACCTTGTCGCGAGCATCCTCAAACCGGCGATTCGTCGGGGCAGGGTGCGGCAGCCGCGCCCGCGTCCGTTGGCCGCCATCCAGAAACAGGAGGGGGGCGTCGCCGAAGGGGGCGACTCATCCGCTCAGCCCCTTCAGGATCAAGGCGAACTGGGTCTTCTGACACCGGGGTAGAAGGCGGAATCTACTCGACGCCGAGCAGTTCCACGTCGAAGATGAGGGTGGAGTTCGGGGGAATCACGCCGCCCGCACCACGGGCCCCGTAACCGAGTTCCGGGGGGATGGTGAGTTTGCGCTTGCCACCGACCTTCATCGTGGACAGGCCCTCGTCCCACCCCTTGATCACCTGGCCGCGTCCGAGCGTGAACTGGAACGGCTGGCCGCGGTCCACCGAGGAGTCGAACTTGGTCCCGTTCGTGAGCCACCCCGTGTAGTGGACCTTGACCCGCTGGCCCGCCTGCGGCGTCGCGCCTTCACCGACCACGATATCTTCGTACTGCAGACCTGTTTCCGTCTTCACAAGACCCTCCTTGGCCGCCATTGGCGCTTCGATCGCCGCCGGTTCCGCCTTCTTCGGCGGTGTCGCAGGCTCGGCAACCACCCCATCCTTCCTGCAGGACACCAGTGCAAAAGCCAGCGCCAGCAGGATCATCCACGTTCTGTTCTTCATCGAACAACCTCGCGTGTCGAGAAACCATCTGGGCTACGCGTCCAAAACTCAAACCACGCCCTGATCGCACATGGCGCCGGCGACGCGCAGGAACCCGGCGATGTTTGCGCCCTTGACGTAGTTCACGTAGCCGTCCGCTTCCTTGCCGTGCTCCACGCAGGCGGCATGGATGTCATTCATGATGCTGTGAAGTCGCTCATCGACCTCGGCCGCGCTCCAGCGCAGGCGCATGCTGTTCTGGCTCATTTCGAGGCCTGACGTGGCCACGCCACCGGCGTTCGACGCCTTGCCCGGGGCATACAGGATCTTCGCTTCCAAGAAGGCCTTGGTGGCATCCAGGGTGCAGGGCATGTTCGCGCCCTCGACCACGCAGGTGCAGCCGTTCTTGAGCAAGGTCTTGGCGTCGTCCAGGTTGAGTTCGTTCTGGGTCGCACAGGGCAGGGCCACATCGCACTTCTGTTCCCAGGGACGCTTGCCCGCGAAGAACGGTACGCCGAACTTCTTGGCGTAATCCTCGACGCGGTCGTTATTGGAAGCCCGCATCTGCACCATGTAATCGATCTTCTCGCCACGGACGCCATCCGGGTCAAAGATGGTGCCATCGGGACCCGACAGTGTGATGACCCGGCCGCCCAGTTCCCCGACCTTGCGCACCGCACCCCAGGCTACGTTGCCGAAGCCCGAGATCGCCACGGTCTTTCCTTCGAAGCTTTGATTGCGGGTCTTGAGCACGGCGTCCGCGAAATAGGTCACGCCAAAACCGGTCGCCTCGGGGCGCATCCGGCTGCCGCCCCATTCCTGGCCCTTGCCGGTCAGGACGCCCGTGAACTCGCGGACGATCTTCTTGTATTGGCCGAACATGTATCCGATCTCGCGACCGCCGACCCCGATGTCACCCGCGGGCACGTCGGTATCCGGGCCGATGTAGCGGAACAGTTCGGTCATGAAGGCCTGACAGAATCGCATGATCTCGTTGTCAGACCGGCCGCGGGCATCGAAGTCCGCGCCGCCTTTTCCACCGCCCATGGGCAAGGTGGTCAGCGAGTTCTTGAAGATCTGCTCGAAGCCCAGGAACTTCAGGATCGAGAGGTTCACGCTCGGGTGGAAACGCAGCCCCCCTTTGTAGGGCCCGATGGCGCTGTTGTATTGCACTCGGTATCCGCGATTGACCTCTACTTCGCCCTTGTCGTTGACCCAGGCCACGCGGAACGTGTGGACCGCCTCGGGTTCCACGATCCGGCTCAGGATATTGGCCTTCTTGAAGCGCGGATTGGCTTCGTACACATCCCACACGCTTTCCACGACCTCCTGCACCGCCTGCAGGAACTCTGGCTGAGCCGGATTCCGCGCCGCCACCTGATCCATGAACTCCTTGATCGCCATGATGCAACCTCCCAAGAGTGCTAGAAAAGACCCACCCGAGTTTGGTAGTCGATCGGGTGCGGGAAGTCAAGTCGGGCGTTTTTGGCATCGCGGACCGCTCAAATTCGTGACTGCCGGAAAAA
>CAYRIB010000167.1:0-3877 GCA_964424165.1 uncultured Myxococcales bacterium
CACGTTCATGCCGAAGCGCGTCATGAGGGTGATGATGCCCTGGGGCACGGACAGGGGCTTGCCGTAGGATGGTGAGTACGCCCACGTCATGGCGATCTTCTTGCCGCGCAGGTTCTCGACGCTGCCGAAGGTCTTCTGCAGGTGCAGCAGGTCGGCCATGGACTGCGTCGGATGGTCACGGTCGCACTGCAGGTTGATCACGCCGGGCCGCTGGGGCAGGATGCCGTCGCGATGCCCGATCTCGATGGATTCGGACACTTCCTTCATGTACTCGTGTCCATAGCCCACGAACAAATCGTCGCGGATGCCGATGATCTCGGTCACGAACGAGATCATGTTCGCGGTCTCGCGCACCGTCTCGCCGTGGGAAACCTGGGACTTGCTTTCATCGAAGTCCATGCAGCTCAGGCCCATCAGGCTGCATGCGCTGGCGAACGAGAAGCGCGTGCGGGTCGACTTGTCGCGGAAGTTGGACACGCCCAGGCCATTCTTGAACACGTTGGTGGCGATGTTCGCGCGGTACATCTCTTCCAGGGCCTCGGCGGCGAGCAACACCGCGCTGAGGTCCGCGTCGGACTGCCGCCACGTCAGCAGGAAGTCCTTGTTGTACAGGGCCGTCTTCAGGCCCCCGAGCCGATCGATGATCTTCTTGATGCCAGCCTGGTCCATGTTGGTCTCCTGTTTGGTAGTGAGCAAAGCGGGGCATAGTTTAGCACCGGGTTTTCGGGGCGGCAAGTCGGTAGACGGTGGCGCCGGTGGCGCGGTTTGGTGACCGCGCCCTACAGCCGTGGCCCTGCGGCCAGGACCTCGGGGGCGCAACCGTCGGCGAACTTCTTGAAGTTCTCGATGAACAGGGCGGCCAGGGCGCGGTAGCGCTGCTCGTATTGGGCCTTGTCAGCCCAGGATTCGGACGGAATCAGAACCGCGTCGGGCACGCCGTCGCAGGTCTTCGGGACCTCGAACCCGAACACGTCGTCGGTGCGGTATTTTACGTGGTCCAGCCGGCCGTCCAGCGCCGCGTTCAGCAGGGCGCGCGTGTGCCGGATGCTGATGCGCTGACCCACTCCGTAGCCGCCCCCGGTCCAGCCCGTGTTCACCAGCCAGCAGTTGACGCCGTGGCGCGCGATCTTGTTTTTCAGCATCTCCGCATAGAACGCGGGGTGGTGCACCATGAACGGCGCGCCGAAACAGGCGCTGAACGTGGCCTCGGGCTGCTTGCCCACGCCGGCCTCGGTGCCGGCCACCTTGGCCGTGTACCCGGAAATGAAGTGGTACAGGGCCTGGTCCGGGGTCAGGCGTGCGATCGGGGGCAGGACCCCAGACGCGTCGCAGGTCAGCATCACGATGTTCTTGGGGTGGCCGGCCATCTTCTCGGGCACGGCGTTGCCAATGAAATCGAGCGGGTAGCTCGCGCGGGTGTTTTCGGTCAGGGTCTGGTCGTCGAGGTCGATGGCGCGGGTCGCGGGGTCGAACACCACGTTTTCCAGGATGGTCCCGAACCGGCGGGTGCACGCGTAGATCTCGGGCTCGGCGGTCGGGCTCAGGCGGATCACCTTGGCATAGCAGCCGCCCTCGAAGTTGAAGATGCCCTCGTCGCTCCAGCCGTGCTCGTCATCCCCGATCAGGCGGCGGGCAGGGTCCGCGGACAGGGTGGTCTTGCCCGTGCCCGAAAGCCCGAAGAACAAGGCAGTGTCGCCACCCGCGCCCACGTTGGCCGAACAGTGCATGGTCAGGATGCCCTGCAGAGGCAGGAGGTAGTTCATCAGCGTGAACACGCTCTTCTTGATCTCGCCGCCGTAGCCCGTGTTCCCGATGATCCCCAGGTGCGCCGCGAAGTTCAGGCAGATCACGGTGCTCGAGTTCGTGTCGTCGATCTCGGGCAGGGCCTGGAACCCCGGGATGCTCATGATCGTGAAGTCGGGCACGAACGTTCGCCGTTCCTCGGCGGTCTGGGGCAGGATGAACATGTTGCGCGCGAACAGGCTGTGCCACGCCGTTTCCGTGATGATGCGCACGGGCATCCGGTAGGCCGGGTCCGCGCCGACGTAGCAGTCCTGTACGAACACGTCGCGTCCCTGCAGGTAGGCCTGCAGTCGGGCGACCAGGAGGCCGAACTTGGCCTCGTTGAAGGGGCGGTTGTAGTCGCCCCACCAGATGTGGTCCTGCGACGAGCTCTCGCGGACCATGAACTTGTCCTTGGCCGCCCGGGAGGTGTGGCGCCCCGTGTGGACCAGCGCCGCGCCCCCGGCCGTGATGTGGCCTTCGCGGCGGAACACCATCTCTTCGTACAGGGCTGGCGCCGGGAGGTTCCAGTACACGGTGCCGAGTTCTTTCAGACCGTGGTTTTCAAGCCCGAACACGCTTTTGTTGGCCTCGGCCAAATCTTGTGCCGGGGTCCGGATATCCAGGAAGTTCTTCATCACCAATCCCTCGTCACGAGTCGGTCGCCGATGTGGATTTCGCGCGGTGCAGCGGGGTCCAAAGCCCACTTGATGCGCGCGACGCCCTCGATGCAATCCTTGGCCGAGCCGCAGTACGACAGCCTCAGATGCCCTTCCATCCCGAACTCCTTGCCGGGCACGGCCACGACCAGGGCACGCTCGAGCAGGAAGTTGGACAGTGCGATCGAATCCTTGTTGTAGGCCGAGAAGTCAGGCAAACAGTAGAAGGTGCCGCCGGGCACGTGGAGGCGGACGCGATCGAGTCCCTGCAGTTCCCGGATGATGATGTCGCGGTTGTTTTGCAGCATCAGGCGAAGGCTGGTCACGCATCCCTGGTCGCCATTGAGCGCGCCCACGGCCGCGGCCTGAAGCAGGGCCGAGGGGCAGGAGGTGCTTTGGGCCTGGATCTTGTTCATGGCCGCGATCACGGTCGGGTTGGCCACGGCCCAACCGATGCGGAAGCCCGTCATGCCGTAGAGCTTGGACACGCCGTTGATCACTACCAGACGGGAGTTGTCGGACAGATCGTGCGCGAACCGGTAGCACGACACGGGCGCGCGGCCGTCGAACAGCAACTGGTGGTAGATGTCGTCCATGATCAGGAAGATCGAGCGGCGTTCGCAGAACTCGACGATTTCCTGGATGAAGGCTTCCGGGTAGACCTCGCCCGAGGGGTTGTTCGGGCTGTTGACGATCAGGGCCTTGGTCTTCGGGGTGACGCGGGCCTCGATGTCCCGGATGTCGGGCGTGAAGGATCCGGCGGTTGGCGGCACGATCACGGGCACCGCGCGGCAGAGGCCGACCATGTCGGGGTAGCTGACCCAGTAGGGGGCCAGGATCAGGGCCTCGTCGCCCGGGTCGAGGATCGAGAGCAGCAGGGAATACAGGGCCTGCTTGGCGCCTGCGGACGCCAGGATATTGGAGGCTTGGACCTTGTGTCCATAGTGGATATCGGTGTACCGGGTGATGGCGGCTTTGAGTTCCGGGGTGCCGGAAGTCGGGGTGTATTTGATGTCCGCGGCGTTGAGCTTGGCCGAAGCGGCCAGGATGGCATCGAGGGGGGTCTTGATTTTCGGTTCGCCGCTGCCGAGGTGGATGACCGCTTCGCCTTTGGCGCGAAGTCGATTGGCGGCCGCATTCAGGGTCAGGGTCGTCGATTCGCGGACCTGTGTGGCCAGTTCACTGATCATCGAAGAAACCTCCTTATCAGGTGCCCGCCACAGAATTACCCCCGAGAGGGGCGAAGAGTCAAGTTGAGCCAACCCGGAAGGTGGCAAAAGGCAAGCCGGCGTTCCTTGGGGCCTGCAGCCAGCGAGCAAAGCGAGCCTTCGGACTGCGCAAGCTTGCTTGCGCTTTGGCGCCTGTAGGGCGGGGTCACCAGACCCCGCCGCCATGCCGGGGACGAACAGACTGCCCAAAAAATACAGCAGGTTGCC
>CAYRIB010000168.1:0-3844 GCA_964424165.1 uncultured Myxococcales bacterium
CTTGGAATCCAACGCCAGCGTGCGTCCCAGGTCCGGCAGAGCGCGCAGCAAGGCCGACACCACGGTCTCGAACATCGACACGACGGCCTCCCGGTGCAAAATCACCTGTCCCAGGAATCGCCCGAATGCGTCTTCGCTGCAGATCCCAGCGAGCCCCTTGAGCGGGTCGAACCCGCATCGGTCCGCCAATTCACGATTGCGCCGCAACTCCCGGATCAACGCGGCCGCCGACGGATGCTGGAATACCACTCCGGCCAGCAGAGCGTTCCACATCGCCCGCACCGGGTAATCATTGCGCCCCTTGCCTCGCGCACGCTCCAGCTTCTGCATCAACGATTCGTCGGGAATCACCGACAGGACCAGGCTCAACCGGTCCAGGTCACTCGAGGCGTCAATTTCTTTCCACGAAAACAGGCTGGCTTGTGGTATCATCGCCATTGCGATTTCCTCTCTGTTATCAAGGGCTTCAACAACCATGATGATATCAGATAAAGGAAATCGCACGCCCACTTTTCCCTGGGGTAACTTTCTATGACTTCGACATAGCCTGTTGAATGATTTCAGCTACTTGCGAGCACGCCCCTGCCCATTTCTGGGGTAAACGAAACCTCGGAGCCTCCGCGCAACCGCATCCAGTCTACCTTTCCAGCATCGCGGATCGCTCCGAAGGCCTGAAAATCGTCGATTGTTCTGATAATTGCCAACTTCGAGTCACGAGGATGCCGGCTTGGTGATAACATCGCAAAAATCCGGCCGAGCATTTCGGGGCTGCCAAAGGGGGTGTCGCGGTGAAGAGGACTTGCATTGGGCTCGTGATCGCGGTGATGACGTCGGTGGGCATGGGTAACGCCGTGGCGCAACCAGGAACGGTGCCGACCCAGCAGTTCCAGCCCCCGGCCGGCGGGGACGAGAACTTCATCGGGCTGATGGGCCATGACGTTCTGGGACACATGCAGACTTCGTTCGGGTTGTATCTGAACTACGCGTACAAGCCGCTCGAGTTCACCATGGAACCCATGGGCGTCAGCACATGCCTGGTGCGCAACCAGTTTGCCGGGGACTTTCTGGCAGCCGTGGGCCTGTTCGATGCGCTGGAACTCGGGCTGGCGGTGCCGACCACCTTCTATCAGAACGCGGACGGAAATGCCCTGAAACTGGCGCGGGCCAGCATCGAGCACGTGACGGTTGGGGACCTGCGGCTGGTGCCCAAATGGCGATTCTTCCATCGTGCAAACCAGGGTGGACTGGCGCTGGCCGCGGTGGTGTCGTTGCCCACGGGTGACGAGGAAAGCATGCAGGGCAACCGCACGGTCACGGTCGAACCTCGACTGATCTTCGATTGGTATCTGCATCCCCGCTTTCGCATGAGCGCCAATGCCGGGTTCCTGTTGCGGGCACAGCAGGGCCTGTTCAACGTGGACGTGGGCAACGAGTTCACATACGGGGTTGCGGTGGATTGGCGGGCGGTACCCGAGACCCTCGCGGTGATCGGCGAGGTCGCGGGCAAGATGGCGGCCGACGCGGACTCGGTGATCGAAGAGGAAACCGTTCCTCTCGAAGCCCTGGCGGGGTTGCGGCTCATGACCCGAAGCGGGCATTCGTTCACCTTGGCCGGTGGTCCGGGCCTTACCAACGGCTATGGGACGCCCACGTATCGGGTTGCCCTGGGCTACACCTACACCGGGCCGATGGATCGTGACGGGGATGGTTGCTACGACCGCGAAGACCCGTGTCCCGACGACCCCGAAGACCGGGATGGCTTCGAAGATGCCGATTGTTGTCCGGATGCGGACAACGACCAGGATGGGATCTGCGACCCGTGGGTGGCGGACCAGAACCGGGGTGAACAGTACGCGGCATTGTGCCATGGGCGTGATCAGTGCCCCGACGTGCCCGAGGACCGGGATGGGTTCGAAGACGAGGACGGCTGCCCGGACCCGGACAATGACAACGATCGGATCTGCGACCCGTGGGTGGCGGACCAGAACCGGGGCCAACAGTACGCAACGCTGTGCCGTGGCCGTGATCAGTGTCCCGATGTGCCCGAGGACCGGGACGGATTCGAGGACGAGGACGGATGCCCGGACCCGGACAATGACCGAGACAAGATCTGCGACCCATGGGTGGCGGATTTGTCGCAGACGGCGAAGTACGCCGATGTCTGCCGCTTGCGGGACATCTGCCCGGACGTACCCGAAAACATCAACGGCATCGACGACGATGACGGTTGTCCGGAAACCAAGGATGCCCTGGCCCGGATCGAGGGCAAGAAGATCGTGATTCTTGACGTGATCCTCTTCTACTTCGACAAGACGGTGATCAAACCCGAAAGCCACGCGGTGATCGATGCCGTGGTCAAGGTGCTGCAGGACAACCCGCAGATTCGGAAGGTGCGGATCGAGGGGCACACGGACCGCCACGGGTCGGATGCGTACAACGTGCGCCTGTCGACCGGGCGTGCAAAGGCCGTGCAGACGTATCTGATCCGGAATGGGATCGAAGCGAGTCGCCTGACGTTCGAAGGGTTCGGGGAGCGCCGCCCATTGGTGTCGCCCGAGCGCAGCCCTGCCGACTCGCAGAAGAACCGCCGCGTGGAATTCATCATCCTCGAAAGCGACGACCAACCGTAGGGGCTTGGGACCAGGGGCGCTCAAGGGGTGACGCAACCCAGACGGTGGATGCGCTCGTCCCGTTCCCGCGCAAATCGGGCGATTCCTTCCAGGAGGTGTTCGGGGTCCAGGTGCGCCTCCTCGTAGACCTCTTCGACCGAGCCTCCGGTGCGCCATCGGTGGTCCCAGTCCGCAGCCATGCTGTACTGCCGGGCCACCGGGCTCGACAGCCAGTCCGCCATGTTGTCGAGCGCCCCATTCGTGATCACCATCGAATCGAGCCAGCGTGCCCACGGCAGAATGGCGTTGCGATAGTCGTCCGGCTGCCGGCAGAAGAGTTCCCACGAGACGGCGGCCACCACGCGCACGTTGATGTGGCATCGCCGGATTCTCGGTAGCAGTCGGACGAGGTTGTGGGTGGTGATGGTGCCTTGCACCAGCACGGTCCCGGCCTCGGGCAGTGCCGGGTCGAAGTCCCGGATGAGGTAGGCCCCGCGGGCCGCCGCGAAATGCGATGCCATGCCCAGGGCGGCCCGGTCGGGAAGGGGGATGGCAGGCCGCGTCAGGTGACATACCACGATGGGCTCTGGCTCGCGCAGGGCCGCGGCCAGCATGACCGGTACCTCGTTGTATTCCCAGGGGTGCAGATTGATCACGTGACCCTGGGGAAACAGGCGGGTAACCCCGGGTGCATGCACCCCGAAGTGCGTGCGGGCGTCTTCGGCCGTTTCCGGGCCCGAATGCCCTGCGATCCACAGGAACTTGCCCATCTTCAGGGGGCAGTCTTGAACCACCTGACTGAACAGGCGGGCCATTCCATACTTGAGGTACGAGAAGGCCCCGTAAGTCGATGCCGCCCCGAAGAACCCGGCAAATCGAACGAACGGGTCGTCGGCGAAGTTCACGCTGGCCAGGGCGCACATCAGCCCCGCATTCACGGCCTCGGTGATTTCCTGGGGCAAGACCACGCCTTTCGGGTTGCGGTCCCGGTCGTACCACCCGAGTCCTGGTCCGGCCTCGCCATTTGCGCCGAATCCGCTGATCGACGTGGAGTCGGCCAGGTCCGCGGAGGTGACGAGGAACAGGGGGCGGCCACAGTTCTTCAAACTCATCGCGTTGATGTGGGCCCCGAATGCGGCAAGGCCCTGCTTGTTCGACACCACGGTATTCGGTGGCAGATAGAAGGGATAGCTGGTCTCGTCGAGCAGGGCCGGGTCGTCGGTCGGGTTGCGTGC
>CAYRIB010000169.1:0-3790 GCA_964424165.1 uncultured Myxococcales bacterium
TGAAGACGCCTCCGGTGGCGCCGACGAGTGCGGCGGCGAGTCCGACGGCGATCTGCTCGGGGGCTTCATCGACGCTGACGTACACGGGCGGCACGCTTGGAACCGGGGGTGTGGCTCGCTGGTACACGGGGAGTTGCGGCGGGAGCCTGGCCGGCAGTGGCAACAATCTGGTGGTGTCGCCGACCGCGACCACCACGTACTACGTGCGTAACGAGGCGGACTGCGGTAACACCACGTGTGCGAGCACCACGGTAACGCTGAAGACGGCCTCGTCGGCGCCGACGGGCGCGGCCGCCAGTCCGGCCGCGGTATGCCCGTCGGGTGCCTCGACTCTGACCTATTCGGGGGGCAGCCTCGGCACCGGGGCGGTGGCCAAGTGGTACACGGGGAGTTGCGGAGGGAGTCTGGTCGGTAGCGGCAACAGCCTGTCGGTGTCCCCGACCGCGACCACGACGTACTATGTGCGTTACGAGGGAGACTGCAACACCACGACGTGTGCGAACACCACGGTGACCATGAACGTGGTGCCCGCAATCAGCGCACATCCGGCATCGACCGCCACCTGCGCCGGGTCGAACGCGAGCTTCGGGGTCACGGCCTCGGGAACGGGGCTTTCCTATCAGTGGCAGGTCAGCACGAATGGTGGATCGACCTGGGCCAATATCACGGCTGCGGGTACTGAACCCACTTATTCGGGCTGGACGAGTGCGACCCTGGGCGTGAACGGGGCGGTCGTGGGCAACAGCGGGTACAAGTACCGTGTAATCGTCAGCGGCACCTGCGAACCCAGCGTGACATCGAATGTGGCGACTCTGACCGTCAATGCCCTGCCTGCGATCACCGTACAACCGGTGAACCAGAGCGTGTGCGCCGGCGGCAACACCACGTTCGATGTGACGGCCACGGGGGCCGGGTTGACCTATTCCTGGGCGGTCAGCACCAACGGGGGCGTCACCTGGTCCAATCTGCTGAATGGTGGTGTGTATTCCGGGGTGAGCACGGCCCATCTGGCGATCACCGGGGCGACCGCGGGCATGAGCGGCCAACAATACCGAGTGACCGTAAGCGGCACGTGTTCGCCGTCCGTGACGTCCAATGCCGTGAGTTTGTCGGTGTTCACGGCCCCGGTGTTGACATCGCAGCCCTCTTCCTCGGCCATCTGCGAGGGGGCGAGCACGACCTTCGGGGTGACCGCCACGGGCACGGCTTTGACCTATCAGTGGCAGTCGAGCCCGAACGGTTCGACGTGGACCAACATCACGGGTGCGGGCGCTGGCCCCGTCTATTCCGGGTGGAACAGCGCGACCCTCGGGGTGAACACCGTGGTGGCGGCGAATAATGGCCTGCAGTACCGGGTGATCGTGAGCGGCACCTGCAGTCCGGCGGTCACGTCCAGTGCCGCGACCCTGACCGTGTACACGGCGCCGATGATCACGTCGCAACCCCGGGCCCGCACCGTGTGTGAGGCGACTGCCACGACCTTCCCGGTCGGGGCCACGGGCACGGGGCTGACTTACCAGTGGCAGGTGAGCACGAATGGTGGCTCTACCTGGGGCAGTCTGCTGAATCTGGGGGTGTATTCGGGGGTGACCACGAATACCCTGGCGATTTCGAGCGTGTCCACCGCGATGAACACCTATCGCTATCGGGTGGTGATCACGGGCACCTGCGACACGGTGACGTCAAGCGGGTCACTGTTGACCGTGCGGTCGCTGTCCACGACGCCGACGAGCATCTCCGTGTCGCCCAGCACCATCAACCCCGGGGGAACGATCACCCTGTCCTACGGTGGGGGAACGCTGGGTGACGGGGCTTCGGCCAAGTGGTATCGGGGCGGGTGCGGCAGTGGAGACGTGGTGGCGACCGGGAACAACCAGGTCATCACCCCCACACAGTGCAACACGTCGGCAGACCTGACGTACTACGTGCGCTTGGAAGGCACCTGCAACACCACGTTGTGCCTGAGTGCCAGCATTGCGATCAACGAATACTGCAACGGACTCAACGACGACTGTGACGTGAGCGGAATCGACGAGGGATGCGACGACGACAACGATAACTACTGCGACCAGAACATGGTGACGGTCGGAACGCCGCCCACGTGCACGGCGGGTGGCGGGGACTGCAACGATGCCAACAACGAGGTCTACCCAGGCCGCACCGAGATCTGCAACAACGTGGACGACAACTGCGACAGCCTGATCGACAACGGCGCTGCGCCGGATGCCCTCGAGCCGAACAACAGCTATCTTTCGACCCTGCCGAGCCAGGGCAAGATCGACGACTGCATCGACTACCCGAACGGGAACACCGTGACCCCGCTTCGCCTGTCCCGGCTGGCCAACGGAGGCGTGGACGTGGACTGGGTCAAGCACGAGTACGAAGACCGCAACTTCTGCTCGATCTACCCCGCGGTGCGGATCACTCGGCCCACGGGTTCGGACTACCGCATCTGCGCGTATTACGATTGCATCGGGGGTAATGGCAAGCTGAAGGACAACTTCGCGTGCGAGCAGGGCTATGTCGTTTACGATGGACCGGATTTCGATGGGGATGGCAGTTCGGCAAACAACTATGGTTGCTGCAGTTACTCGAACCAGTTCGAGGTCGAACTCAATCCCGACTGCGACAGCGCAACGAGTGACGACGGCTACATGTACGTGAAGGTGTTCTCGCCCAGCGGCACGATGAACTGCAACAACAACTACAACGGGAACTACAGTTTGTTGTTCACGGACGGAGAATGGTAGCGCCGTAACAGGGTGACGGAGGATGTCATGGCGATCGAAGTCAAGCTGTCCCTGATCGACCGCGAGAAGCGTGCCGCCGAGGAGGAGGCGAAGCCCAAGCAGAAGGTCAAGAGCATCGTGAAGCCAGTGTTCATGGATCCTCCCGTGGTCACCGCGAAGACCGAAAAGAAGATCGAACAGGAGATCGAGAACCCCATCACGTTCGTCATCAAGTCCATGGAACGTCCGAAGCCCAAGGACGACCAGCCGAAGCGGCCGACCTTGATGTCCGAGATCAAGATTCCGGGCCCGGGCGGGGGCTAGGGGGGGGCTTGCTTCGCTCGCTCAATTCTTCGGGCGGGCATGGTCGAGCAGTTCCCGGGCGTGGGCTTGGACCTTGTCCGTGACTTTGGTTCCCCCGAGCATCCGGGCGATTTCGGTCAGACGGCTCGCTTCGTCGAGGGGGTGCACCGTGGCCAGGGTGCGGCCGTCCTGGATGTCCTTGCGCACGGCAAGATGTTGGTCCGCCCTTGCGGCCACGGCGGCGTGATGCGTGACCACCAGGATCTGGCGTTGCTTCGCAGCCTCGGATAGGACCTGGCCGATCCGTTCGGCCACCCCGGCCGACAGACCGGCGTCGATTTCGTCATACACCAGGACCGGGGACCCGGACGAGGCGGACAAAACGGCATAAAGGGCCAAGGTGATGCGTGACAGTTCGCCCCCGGACGCAATCGCAGTAACGGGGCCTTCGCCCTCGCCGGGGTTGGTTTCGACCAGAAAGTTCACGGCGTCGATGCCCCGGGCGCCCAGTTCGACCGGGGTGATTCGCGCCATGAACGTGGCGCCTTCCATGGCGAGGCCTCGCACAAAGCGCGTCACCTCTTTCGACATGCGCTGTGCGACCTGGGATCGCTTCGTGGACAGGGCGCGCGCTAGTTCGAGCACCTCGGCCTCGATCTGCGCGGCATCCTCGGCCAGATGTGAGGTGGCGTCGTTGCTGCCCGCGAGTTCGGCCAGTTCCCGACGTGAAGCCAGCAGGCGTTCGAGCACGGCCTCGA
>CAYRIB010000170.1:0-3780 GCA_964424165.1 uncultured Myxococcales bacterium
GTGTTCCCGCGGTTCCCAGGGCGCGAGAATAGGCCACGGTCCTCGCCCCCGTCAAGGCGCCGACCCGAACCGGCCGAGACAGGTCGGGATAGGCCTGGGCGGGGTTTGACTCCGCTGTACGAGCCATCCATACTCGGTTTCGATGCACGCCCACCCAACAGAACGCAAGACCGCATCCGACTGTGGGGCGCGGTCACCAGACCGCGCCGCCCGCCTTGACCCACGGCGGTTTTTCACGGCCCTGGCCAGCCTCGTCGCCACGCACCCCTTCGTATGTGGCGCCCTGCTCGTCATTTTGTACCAGCTCCCGACCTTCATCCTCGGTTCTGACGCGGTCCTGCCCATCCACGATCACCTCGATGGCGACCACGTCATGCGGATTCTCGCATCGCGCGACAACCGCCTCTTGGACCACAACGCGGTCATCCCCGAAGTCATGAACGGCCTGTCGCGGCGCAATTTCCCGTCCGGGCTCAACGTGACCATGGTCCTTTACGCCCTGCTGCCACCCCTGGCCGCGTTGCTGCTGAACGACCTTGCGGTCCGACTCGTGGCATTCGTCGGAATGTACCTTCTGTTGGCACATCACGTGGTCAAGGACACCTTCCGCAGTCGGCTCATCGCATTCTCCGTGGCTGTGTGCTTCGCCCTGGTCCCGTTCTACACCGCCTACGGACTCAGCGTGGCCGGACAACCGATGCTGATCCACGTTTTTCTGCGTCTGCAAAGCGGTCTAGCGCGATGGCACGATTACGCGTCCATCATGATCTTCGCCCTGTGGTCGTATCTGGTTCTGTCGGGGTGGATCCTGCTGCTGGGACTGCTGGCCATGCTGGCGGTCCGTATTGCAACGACCCGGAAGATCCCCGTTTTGTTTCTGGCGGGTCTTGCGCTTTTGTTCGTGACCTTTGCGGTTGTCGAGCACCCGCTCATCGTCGCGTTCTTGACCGACGCCTCCGAAGTATCCCACCGGGTCGAACGTTTCATCCCCACCATCTCCTGGAAGGACGCCATCAGCGGCACGATTGGCCTGTTTCTTCGAACCCAGTATCATTCGGGAACGATCTACACCGCGCTCATCCTGTTCACCGCCGCCCTGGCCATTCCGATGTGGTGGCCACATCGCAAGGCGCGTTCTTTAATCGTCGGGATCGCGTGCATCCATCTGGCGTATCTGACGGTCCAATTCCTGTCGCCCCGCCTGGGCGACACGGTCCCCATCCTGCAGGCCTTTCAGTGGGACCGCGTCTACGTCCTGTTGCCCGTGGCATGGATGGTTCTTTTTGCCCTGGCTTTGGACGCCTTGCCCGTTTTCCGTGCTTGGCGCTGGCTGCCGTCTCTGCTGCTGATCGGCCAGTTCGCGACCGGGCTGGCCGCAAGTCCCGAGACGCGGGCCAACCTCGCTCGTCTGGTCGGGCAACACACGGACCTGCCGTCCTACGACGCCTATTACGCCCCCGCCCTTTTCGAGCGCGTGGCCGATCTCATCGAGACCGACCGATCCACGTATCGGGTCATCTCCCTGGGCCTGCCCCCGGCCGTGGCCCAGTACAACGGTTTTTTCACCCTGGACAGCTACCAGTACGACTACCCCCTCGAATACAAGCACCGATTCCGCCGCATCATCGCCCCCGAACTGGCCAAGAGCGACGCGATCCGCATCTACTTCGATCACTGGGGAAACCGTTGCTACGCGTTTGCCGCGGAGTTGGGGCGCGACTGGATGGTCGGCAAGGACTGCGACCGAGTGGTCACAAACCTGGCATTCGATCTGGCCGCGCTGCGTGAGATGGGCGGCCGCTACATCTTGTCGGCATTGCCCTTGCTCAATCACGCGTCGCTCGGACTCACGCTGCGGGGGTCGTTCACGGACGAGGCGGGCTACTGGAACATCCGGGTGTACGAGGTGCGTTAGTCATTTCCGGGCCACCGACGCGATGTCTATCGATGAAGTGGGGGTGATGGCCCCTGGGTTTCCCCTTGACCGGCGGGCGTGGTCCGGTACAGACTGTGGACAAGCAAGGCGGGCGCCGTGCACGAGCAAGCTTCAGGAGTACTCAGCTTGGCGACGGATCGAAATGCAGAGGCTCGGACGAAGGCCGCCGGCCATGACGACGCCCCATTCGACCCGGCGCTGTTCGAGGGACTTGCCCAGTTGGAGCCCGGACACTTCTGGTTCGAACCACGCAATCATCTCATTCTTCAACTGCTGAACCGCTACTTCCCGACGGCCCAATCGATGCTCGAGGTGGGATGCGGGACCGGCTTCGTGCTGCAGGCCATTCACCAGGCCCACCCGACGTGGCAACTGGTCGGGAGCGACTTTTACGAAGAAGCGCTCACCTACTGCAGACAGCGTCTTTCTGACGTCGAACTGGTCCGTGCGGACGCAAGACAGATTCCGTTCGAAGACCAGTTCGACGTGGTAGGTGCCTTTGACATGCTGGAACACGTGGACGATGACGAATCGGCGCTGCGACAGTTTCATCGCGCACTGCACCCCGGGGGTGGCCTCCTGCTGACGGTTCCGCAACATCCATTTCTGTGGAGCCCGACGGACGAGCAGGCCTGCCACCAGCGGCGCTACACTCGCAAAGGGATGCGCGCGCTTCTGGAATCGTGCGACTTCCGCGTTGAGTGCATGACCTCGTTCGCCTGGTTGCCGTTCCCCTTGATGCTGCTCTCGCGCTTTCTAGGCCGCCTCCGCAAGACGAGGACCACCGAGGACCCGTTGAATGGACTTCGGGTGTCGAAGACCGTGAATCACTGCTTGCGGTGGATGCTGGAGCGAGAGGTGGGACTGTCAAAGCTCGGGCTTCGAATGCCGTTCGGTGGTTCGCTGGTGGCCCTGGCAACGAGGCCATGAAATGTCGCACGAGGTGGGATTGATGTTGACCGACCTGGTTGCTGGTTCCCAAGAGTTCCCCGAACGGAAGCTCGGTCTGACCGTGGTCGTGCCCGTCTATCGATCGGGTGCCGTCCTGCGGCAGCTACATGCACGGTTGGTCCCAGTGCTCCGGGACCTCCCGCTTCCCTGGTCGCGTTTCGAGGTGGTGTTCGTCGAGGATGGCGGGACCGACCTTTCCTGGGACATCCTGCGCGAGTTGGCCGCGGGCGACCGGTCGGTGCGCTGCATCCGCCTCCACCGCAACTACGGCCAGCACAACGCCTTGCTTTGCGGCATTCGGGCCGCGCGCGGGGAGGTGATCGTCACCATGGACGACGACCTGCAGAACCCGCCCGAAGAGATTCCGCGCCTCCTGCAAAAGCTGGAGGACGGATTCGACGTCGTTTATGGCTATCCCCACAAACAGCAGCAAGGGCTGATGCGCAATCTTGCGTCTCGGATTACCAAGGCTTCGCTTCGACGCGTAATGGGGGTCGATGAGGCTCGTTATGCCAGTGCCTTCCGGGCATTCCGGACCTCGCTGCGATTCGCCTTTCGTGATTTCAACAGCCCGTTCGTTTCGCTGGATGCCCTCCTGGCATGGGGCACTACCCGTTTTGGCCACGTCCTGGTGCGCCACGAGCCCAGGACAGAGGGTTCGTCCAATTACAATCTGCGCAAGCTGCTGCGGCACGCGGTGAACATGGTCACCGGCTACACGATCTGGCCCCTTCAGACGGCCAGCTTGATGGGATTTCTTTTCACGTTGTTCGGACTGGGTGTCCTCGCCTATGTGCTGGGCCGCTACCTCTATCTGGGCGGCAGCGTGCCAGGCTTTCCATTTCTTGCTGCGATTATTGTGATCTTCTCGGTGGTTCAGCTCTTTTCGCTGG
>CAYRIB010000171.1:0-3761 GCA_964424165.1 uncultured Myxococcales bacterium
TCAAGGCCCTTGGCAAGGCCACCGTGGGCAGTCACCTGCAGGTGGACAACATGGCCAGCCTGCAGGACCTGCGCATGCCCACGAACACGGGCATCATCAACATTCTTAGTGTGTTTAGCAACGGGGCACTCGCAACGATCGATGGCGACCGACTAGCCACATACATGCGACAGATTACGATCGAGAACAACCCCAATCTGCTCTCCCTTGGAGCAGGCGCACTGTCGCACGTCACGCAGATTGGAAGCGCGAGCATCCGCAACAACGCCAAACTGGCTGCGATCGACTTCTCGGGCGTGACTTCGGTCGGAACCAGTCTAGCCATCAGTGGCAATTATCAGATAGACATGCTTGGAGGCGGGCTGCCGAACCTCCTCACCGTCGGTCTGCATCTGGAAATGGCCAATTTGCGGGCGAACGCCGGATTCAGTGTGAATGCCCTGACCTCGGTCGGGGGGATCCTGACCTTCTCAGGCACCGGTTTGACGGCGCTCGCGGCCCCTGTTCTTTGCACCGTGACGGGAGGTCTGGTGATCAAAAGCAACAGCCTGCTCGACACCCTGGACCTGCCGGTTCTGTCTGCCTTCCCGAGCGCGGCTGTCACGCTCAACCCCATCTTGCCGTTCTGCGCCACCGAGGCAGCAGACCTGAAGGCGCAATCCGGGGGCAGCGCAACGGTCACCTACCAGGGTAACCTCTGCATCTAGTCGATGTCGTCCACCCGCGTGCTTGAACGACGTGTAATTGCGGCCTGTCAAGAGGCAGACACCTGCCTGCAGCAGGAGAGACTGCCATGTCCAGGCGCCAGCGAGGCGAGCTTGGGAAGGCGAGTGATGCTGCTGCGGCCCGATCTTCTTGACCATGCCCTGGCTTGGCCCGTATCCTTTGGGCACCTGATCGACGATAGGAGTCAACACCATGTCCGAAGACCTTTTCTGGAAGCACTTTCACGAAATCTTCGAATCGATCCCCCGGCAGGGTCCGGGCGAGCGCGCCAGCACCCTCCGGGCCCTGGGCATGCTCCCCCGGTTGACGGCCAACCAGCGCATCCTGGACATTGGCTGCGGGGCCGGCTTGCAGACCCTCGACCTCGCATCCTCGACCGAGGCGCGGATCGTGGCGCTCGATGTTCACCCGCCCTTTTTGGCCATCCTGGATCACAACGTCAGGGCAAAGGGCCTTGGCGATCGCGTCATCACGCAACTCGGGGACATGAACGATTTGCCGTTTGGGGATGAATCGTTCGACGTCGTGTGGTCGGAAGGGGCCATCTTCATCATGGGCTTTGCGAAGGGACTGGCGGCCTGGCGTCGTCTGCTGGTGCCCGGCGGGTATCTGGTGTTGTCCGAGTTCTGCTGGCCGCGCAGCGACCCTCCTGCCGAGGTCCGCGAGATGTTCATGGATGGGGACGCGGACGTCGGCAGCGTGGACGACCGCCGACGCGCCATTGCCCAGGAGGGCTACCGATTGCTGGGCGATTTCGAACTGCCGGCCGCGGCCTGGTGGGACAGCTACTACGTGCCTCTGGCCAAGGCTCTGGACCGTTTCCGCGACGCGCATGCCGGGGACCCCGAGGCCCTGGACGTCGCCGCCCGGAGCCAACGCGAGATCGATGCATACCGTCGCTACCCGGAACATTTCGGCTACGTCTTCTTCGTGATGCAGAAGGTTTGATCCGTCCGATCCCACTGGTCATCCCGACGCGTTTCGCTTAAAATGCGCCGCCTCTGAATGGGAGACCACCGATGGCCCGTTACCTTGCAATCCTTCTCGTCGTCATGGCATGCGGCACCGCATTGGCGCGCCCGCCGCAGCAGACCCTCGAGGAAACCAACAACCGCCTGACCGTGACCCTGACCACGCTCAAGGCCTTCGTGCCGAACGACCCGACCAACTATTGCACGGTGCGCGTTCGATACGTGAACGGGGACAAGGACCGGCACAAGCTGTCCGAAGGCGACGTGCTCGAGGTCTGGCTCGAGGGCCAGTGGGTCGACGTGGGCTGGTACGAGGAAGTCAAGGTGACCGCTGCGGAGGCCGCGGCCGGTAGCTTCGATCGCACCTTCTCGTGCATCAGCGAGTTCAGCGACGAACCCGAGGATGTGGGCTACGACCTGCCGATCAGCGCGTGGGCGCACCTGAAGCTCGACAACTGCAAGTGGTACCTGTTCTGCAATCAGCCGGACTGCCACACCGACGACGCGCCGGTGCGTGGCGTGGCCGACGACAAGGCCGAACCCGACGACACGTCCGCGACCGCCCGACCGATGACCGTGGGACTGAACGTGGATCACGTGTCGCTCGACCAGGACTGGTTCACGTTCGACGTCGCGGCCCCATCGAAGGTCGACCTGGCCGTGGACATGGACACCTTCACGCTCGGCCAGACGGTGTACGCGGCCGGCTACGTGGACATGGCTCTGTTCGACTCGACGGACGTCGAACTGGCCCGTGCCGTGGACACCAACACGGGCGTGGCCCTCACGATCGATCCCCTGGCCGCGGGCACGTACAACGTCCGGGTGACTCCGCGCCAGACCAACGACCCGACCTTCTACGACGCGCGCCTGATTCTGACCGCGCCGACCTGCAAGCCCGAGGCCGTCGAACAACAGGACTGCGCCCGTTGCGGCAAGCAGTCGCGCACCTGTGACGCCGAAGGCGCCTGGGGCGCCTGGACCGAGTGCAGCGACCAGGGCGAATGCGAGAAGGCCGAAACCAAGGCCCTGCCCTGTGGCAATTGTGGAACCCAAGCGATGACTTGCAGCGACACCTGCGAGTGGGTCGTCGGGGAATGCACCGGCGAGGGCGAGTGCGTGGCGGACGCCGAGGAAGTGGAAGACTGCGGTGCGGACGGGACCCGGACGCGCACGTGCGACGAGGACTGTCGTTGGGGTGACTGGGGGACCTGCGTCGAAGGTGCACAGTGCCCCGAGGGCATGACCAAGGCGTGCTACGAAGGCTCGTCCGCAACGCGCAACGTCGGGGAATGCAAGGCCGGCGTCAGCACCTGCACCGGTGGTGTGTGGGGCGGGTGCGAGGGCGACGTCATGCCCGTCAGCGAGGCCTGCGCGAACGACAAGGACGACGACTGCGACGGGGAAACGGACGACGCCGACACCGACTGCCAGACCGTCCCGACACAGGACGTGGTCGAGCCCGACGTGGCGACCCCGCCGGTGGGAGAAGACGTTGCGGTGACCATGGACACGTACACCCCGACGACGCCCGACGCGACGACCTCCGTGAAGAGCTCGGGTGGTGGATGCGCGATGGGTGGCCGCGCCTCGGGCAGCGTGTGCGTCGTGCTGCTGGCGATCGCCGCGGTCGTGGTGTGGCGGCGGAAGGACGCAGCCCGCAAGTCTGCGATGTCGTGAAGATCTCACGTGTTCCGATGGCGTCGGTCCATGCCTGCTGAAAGCTGCCAGGCTCGGTCTTTAGGGGCAGATTGATGCGCTCACGCGGTCACTTGAGCGGGATCAGCGGCATCCGAGGAAGCATTCGTATTCGATAACGCCTTCACACACCGAATGGCAGCCATCGCGGTCGCACACCTCAACCCACTCGCCCAAGCAATTCTTCTCACGCACGTTGGGACAGTCGCCCATGCAGCTCGCCCATACATTGCAAGCTTCATCACACTCTTCGTACGAGGTGGAGCATGCGGGCATCGGCGGACATTCGCACCCCTGGCCTTCGACGCAGGTGGCACCCGCGGGGCAGCATTGGTAAAGGGGGCAGCCGTTGCCAGCTACTAGCAG
>CAYRIB010000172.1:0-3745 GCA_964424165.1 uncultured Myxococcales bacterium
GCTTGCGCGAGGCGTACAGATCCATCGAATCGGTCATGGGCAGGAAGATGATGTCCCGCTCGTCGAACTCGTAGTACTTGGCCGCCTTGATGGCCGCCACCAGATTGCAGATCGACGAGATGCCCGCCAGAGGCAACTGGTTGAGGACCTCAGGCTTGACCCCCTGGGTCCGCAGGAAGTCCTGCCCCGCTTCCTCGTTGAACAGGCGCATCAGGCTCATGCACGCCTCGTCGTCGATCGCCGCGATCATGTCCGTGTTGCGAACGTTATGAATCCACGGCACGTGCTTGTCGCCGATACCCTCGATGCGATGTGCGCCAAAGCCGTTGCGCAGCAGGGTCGGGCACTGCAGGGCCTCGGTCGCGATGACGCGGACCGACGGGGCGATGGTGCGTAGATAGTCACCCGCCGCAATAGTTCCTGCGGACCCGGTCGCAGACACGTACCCGGCCAGTCGACTGTTGGGCTTGCGGATCTGCTGGAACACGTCGTCGACGATGCCGCCAGTCTGCGTGTAATGCCAGATCGCGTTGCCGAATTCTTCGAACTGGTTGAAAATGTTGATGCCGTTGCCGCGCGTCTTCCGCAACTCCCAGCACTTGTCGTAGATCTCCTTGACGTTGGATTCGGTCCCGGGCGTGGCGATCACCTCGTCGGTTCCGATCTCATGCAACCACTCGAAGCGCTCACGGCTCATGCCTTCGGGCAGGATCGCGATGGCGTTGCACGCCAGCAGCGCGCAGTCGAAGGCGCCGCCCCGGCAGTAGTTGCCGGTCGAGGGCCACACGGCCTTCTGGGTCGCGGGGTCGAACGTCCCCGACACCAGACGCGGCACCAGACACGCAAAACCCGCGCCCACCTTGTGCGCGCCGGTCGGAAAGTACTTGCCGATCAGGCCCACGATCCGCGCCTTGACGCCCGTAACCTCGGTGGGGAATTCCAGCCAGTTGCCCGTGTTGTAGAGCCCGCCCTTTTCCGTGGGCTCGTTCTTCCACGTAATCCGGAACAGATTCAATGGGTTGATATCCCATAACCCCACGTTCTTCAGCGCGTCCTTGATCTTCTGGGGCACCTTGTCAGGGTGTCGCTGCTGCTCGAACGTCGGCAGGATGATGTTCCGCTCACGGCAGCGCTGAACGGTCTTGGCAATCACTTCTTCGTTCACATGGTCGATCACGCGCATGGTCTGCTCCTTCATGGTTTCTGGCATGGGCGACGCACCCATACCTTGGGAATTGGTGGAGTCTACCGCTTGAAGGATAAAAGTCAATAAAAAGAAGGTGCTACCGCACAATCCGTTCGTCGACCTTGGACCATTTGAGGTTCTTCATGAAGGCCGCGAGGTAGTCGGCACGCTTGAGGCCATAATCCGTCAGGAAGGCGTGTTCGAACACGTCCATGACCACCAGAGGCTTCGTGCCCGCCAGATGGCCAACGTCGTGTTCGTTCACCCATACGTTGAACAGACGGTCGTGGCAGGTGTCCTTGCACAGCACCACCCATCCAATACCGCGCATGGCGCCGATGGCTACAAACTCCTTCTTCCATGCCTCGAAGCCACCAAAGTCCCGGTCCAGTGCCGCGGTGATCGCAGGCCCGGGCGTCTCGTCGCGTCCGCCGAGGTTGTTGAAATACGCCTCGTGCAACCGCATCCCGTTCCATTCCCACCCGAAGCGCCGCCGCATCTCGGCGTATTCCGGCCCGAACTTCCCTTCGGCCGCCAGGGCCTTCAGCGTGTCGGCCAGCTTGTTCGTGTTGGCGACGTATCCCTGGTACAGCGTGAAGTGGTTCTTGAGCAGGGTCTCGGAAAACCCTTCCATTCCGATCAGGTGTGCAAAGTCGCGGGGTTCGTACATGGTTTCCTCCTGGGCAAAGGGTTCAGTACACGAGGGACACTCCCTCGTTCGGCCGTCCGTCGATGCCGGACAGCGTCTTCTCGATCGCGGTGGCTGCCTCGCGGATGTGGTCCTCGGATCCGCCGAGGTAGAGCCGACCAAAGGCGCCGGACGTAATCACCTCGAGCAGGTTGATCGGGCTGGTCTTTTCGGCCTCGTTGGCGGCGATGGCCGCGTAGCTGGCAGGATGCACCTCGAGGATGTAGAGGGTCTCGTTCTCGACCAGGAACTGCCCGTGCCGCATCCGGTTGATCAAATGGGTCTGGTAGTTGCTGACCCCCGTGATGATTTGGCTGGACGCAATGCGTGGTTTGAGACGATCTGCTTCCTTGAGTCCCAGGGCCTCCAGGATCGCACGTCCTGCCTCTTGCACCTGTCCCTGGTCCGTGTGATGGATTTCAAGCATGCCATAGGCGCGTTCGACAATCTGCATGCCCGGGATGACCGCGGTCTGTTTGAGCACCGTGTCCGTGAGCACGTTGATCTGCAGTCCGGGCGAGATCTCGACGAACAGAGCAGCCTGCCGTTCCAGGGGCAGGAACCCGCGCGCCACCGTCGCAATGAACGACGCCAACTGCGGTTGCAGCGCGTCGATAAAACTGAAGGTCCGAAGTTCGATCGACTCCATCATTCTTCTCCTGTCTGGCACCCGCGTCAGTGCAGGGGCTCGGCCTGGATCTGGTCCTGCAGGCGCAGCAGCGCGTCGAGGACCTGTTCGGGTCGCGGCGGGCAACCCGGAATGTACACGTCCACGGGCACGATATGGTCGATGCCCGGGACCGTCGCGTAGTTATCGTAGAAGCCGCCGCTGCTGGCACAGGCCCCGAAGGCGATCACCCACTTGGGCTCGCACATCTGTTCGTAGACCCGCTTGAGCACGGGTGCATTCTTGTGCGTGACCGTGCCCACGACCCACAACAAGTCGCTCTGCCGCGGCGAAAAGCGCGGCACCTCGGCGCCGAACCGGGCGATGTCGAAGTGCGCACAGTTCACGGACATGTATTCCATGCCGCAGCAGGCGGTCACGAACGGGTACTGAAACAGCGAGAACTTGCGTCCCCAGTTCACCATGTCCGTCAGGCGGGTGGTGAAGAAATTCTGGTTGCTGCTCGCCGCGTCCGCAGGCAACGAAGCCCCCTGCTCAATCACGGGTTTGATTATCAGGAGGCATCCCGGGATTGTCAATGCAAGCAGAACCGCCCGAAGCCAGTCCGCAAATCGCCCTCACCCCGTTCAATTCATTGCCCCAATGGCTTCGTTTACCTTATAATGACGCCAGGATGACCCGGAGGATCCGATGGTCGGCCGATGGATTTCGCGCCTCGTCTTCGTGCTGGCCCTGTTCCCGCTGGCTTGCGGGGGGGGTGGCTCGGGCATCCAGTCCGTGGACGTGTCCTACGGTGACATGGCCGGTCAGGACCTTCCCCCCGGGTGGGAGCCCGGTCAGATCCAGTACAACATCGAAATCTTTCTGTTGCACGACACGTCCATGCCTCTGGTGGTCGGATCGGGTCAGATGCAGTCCATCAATGCCAAGGTCATCGACTTCACCGTGGGTGGTCCGGCGGTCAGCGCTCCTATCTTCTACGAGATCACGGCCATCACCGACATCGCCGGCAATCCGGTCGCAGACGGCGACGGACATCTCGAGGTGACCACCATCTACACGGACAACAACGGGATAGCGTCGAACCGCTTCTCGGGAGGAATGGTCGGCGACCGGCTCTACACGATTACCTTGTCCACCCCGGGCGCGGACAACCGTTCGATTCAGGTCGTGGTGGGCAGCCAGCCGTGCGGGTGTCTGAACCTCGTTCTGTCGTACGAGGGCGGCTTCCCTGTGTCATCGT
>CAYRIB010000173.1:0-3694 GCA_964424165.1 uncultured Myxococcales bacterium
CTCCTTGTACTCGAGCATCGAGCCTTCACCTTCGTGCAGCAGGATGTCGAGGTCCGCCGCGGTCATCGCGATCGCTCCTTGTCCCGGGCCAGTGCAGGAGAAACATTCCTGTGGGTGAGGTTACCACGCGGCGTGCGACGTGCAAGTCGGTTTCGGGTTCGCCTTCCGCGTCGTGTAACTACTTGAATTCTTAGTGGAGCTGGCCGGGATCGAACCGGCGGCCTCTAGAGTGCGATTCTAGCGCTCTCCCAACTGAGCTACAGCCCCGCGTCACTGCCCATCCAAAGGGGCAGCCATCAAGCTGGCGCGTTTATACCAAATCCGGCCGGGGCCGTCAACCAAAATGGTTTGACAGGGGGCTTGCCAGAAGCCCACAATGCACCCTTGGTCGGCCCATGACGGAGGTCCTTGTGTCGCAACCATCCCGCGTCTTTTTCGCTTACCGCTGTTCGGTCGCTTGCTGGACCCTGGTGCTTCTGGCGTCCACGCTTGCTTCGGGATGCGGGGGCGGAGGAGGCGACAAGACCTCCGTGGCCGCCGTATCCCTGGATTCGGGCAAGTTCGGGGCTTTGATGGCCTCGAGCGAGGGCCATCTGCTTCTGCCACTGGTGTCCCGGGACCCGAGCGGCTCCGTTTCCGGCGAAGTCCGCGGGGCCCTGTGGATCGATACGAATGGCTCGCGCATCGCAGTGTTTTTGAGCCCCGAGACCGGCCTTCCACAGATGACGGTGATGGGGGACTTGATTTTGTTGTTCCGGAACTGGGATAGGACCGCGGGAACCGTGGATATCGCGACGGTTTTCGGGCCATCCGGTTACGTTGAGATCTTCCGCGATGTGTCCATCCCGGCAGCAAAAGTCGCCAGTTTGTCCGAAGGCATGATCCAGTCAGCCATGACGTGCTTCCCGGCCTGCGACACGGAATTGGAGAACCTGTCGGAATTGCTGAAGGTGGGCGGAACGGCTCTGTCGATCGGGGGCTGCGTGGCCGCCACCACGCTGAGCTACGGAGCCATGGCTCTGCCCTGCGCCGGCGCCCTGCTGTCCGCAGCCACCCTGGTGACCCCAGAAGATTGGTGGCTCGAGGACATGGAACAGACGGGTCGCATCCTGGCGCTGACCGATGCTCTGAAGTGCTCGAAGGGCGGCGCCCTGGACTGCGTGGCATTCTTCAACACCGTGGCCACCGAGGCCATGGACCTGATCGACGATTCGATTCAAACCCAGCAGCCAATGCTCGAACTGGCCAAGGTCGCGCTGGATTCAGATTCCCCGGCAGGCCCGGTCGTGGGTACGCCGCCGGCGTGCGTGGCAAACTACGAGTGCACGCCGGGGTCCTACCTGCCGTGCTATCCGACCGGCACCCGAAAGTGCGGGCCGGACTGCACGTGGGAAGAGTGCCCGCCCGACGATCCGCAGACGCCGATCGACGCTTCCTGTCCGGTCAACGCTGACGAGGGCGAAGACGTTTGCGCGGCCCTGGTGGAAACCGTAGAGGCGCAGTGCGACGCCAAGGGGGGCAAGATCATCGGCTGGAGCAATGACATCGATGATTGCATTGAGGGCTATGAGTGCTGGGCAACCCAATGTCCATGTCTTCTCTACTGCAGCGAAAAGTGCGTTGATGACATGAGTTGTGCCACAAACTGTCTGCAAGACGCCGGCGTGGACATACAAAACGCATCCGCCGCCTGCGCGGATTGTCCTGTGCCTTCCATCGGCGCCCAATGCGGAGTCGCAGCGGATTGAGCACCCTTGGCAGATCGAACATCTGCCGAATAAATCCGGGTTCTCATGATCTCAGCTTCCGGGGGAATAAAGCATTTCCCCCCGGTAGAAGGCCCTGATCGGCATTTTGATGAAAGGGGTTGTATTGGTTTTTGGAATGGAGTATCATCCCATCCGATGGAGGTGGTCCTCCTGCCGCAAGTCGTTTTGCCACCGAGTCGCCCCGGCCTTTACAAGCCTGCTGACACGGGAAGAACGAACGGCGCATTTCGATGCGCCGCGCATCAGGAGACAGCCGGACGCCGCATGTCGGCGGCCTCTTAAGCCCGAGTAACGGGCGCGTGTTGGAGCAGGCCTTACGCCTGCGCATTGGAGTCCCAAATGAAGAACAAGCTGTTTCTGGGTGGTCTGGCATGGGCAACGACCGAGGCGAGCCTTCGTGAAGCTTGCGAGCACTATGGCGAAGTCGAGGAAGTCAAGGTCGTGATGGACCGTGACACCGGCCGGTCCAAGGGCTTCGGTTTCGTGACCTACACTACCGACGAAGCTGCGGCGAAGTGCAAGTCCGAGATGGACGGCCAGATGATCGATGGTCGGGCCGTGAAGGTCGACTATCCCCGCGAACGCGAAGAGCGCGGCGGCAGCGGCGGCTACGATCGGGGTCCGCGCCGCTACTAGACCCTGACGGTTCCCCACAGCCCCTTCCTTCCAATCCATCTTTCATGACGTCGGACTTCCTCGGTGACTCTTGTTCGGGGGTAGTCCTGCGCCCGTCTCATTGCGGCAGGCGAAGCAACGCCGATTCATGTGCTAGTCCTTGGACTTGTCTCTTTGCGCCAGCAGGTTCGCGAGCTTTTCAAAAGGGCGCTGGCGCAGGGGCGGCGTGCCATCGCGGGCCGGGCCGAGGTCGCCGCGCTCGTAGAAGTCCAAGGTGCTGCCATGCTCGTTTTCGTGGCAGTAGATGCACAACAACTCCCAGTTGGAACCGTCGGGCGGGTTGTTGTCGTGGTTGCCGTCTTTATGGTGCACGGTCAATTCACGAAGGCGCTTGCCCTCGAATTCGCGACCGCACCGCCCGCAGATCGGGGGGAAGAGCCGCAGCGCCATGCCACGGTAAGATTTATCCCATTGCTGGCGCGCAGCCTTGGCCTCGGCGATCACCCGCTGCGCCACATCGTCGTTCTTGGTTGCCATCGCAATCCTTCTGGCACGAGCCTTTCCCAAGTCTAGCACGCTGCTCGGCAACCGTGCATCATCAGCCGTGCGCACCTTGGTGCGATCAAGTTCTTGCCACTGAGGGTCCAATCCCGTTAACCTTCGCCTGTGGACAGTTCGAACATCGGCCGTCGGGTCTTTTGCACGAGCCGCAATATCGCCATTGACGCCTTCGGGCGCCACAGCCTTTCCTTGCTGTTGTTGTCCTTGTTGTTCGTGACCCTGGGCAAGCTGCATTGGTTCCTGGGATACAACACCCAGGAAGGAATCGCGCCCGGCGGCACAGGCATGGGTTTTACTGGCTACGTGGCCATCGATCACCTGTTCATCGGCATCCTGCTGCTGATGCTTGGTTTGATCGAATCCGTTCTTCCCCGCTTCTGGATGCGGACGATCACCATCCTGGTGGCCGTGCCCGTGGCCATCTTGTCGGTGAGCAATCTCTTCTGGCTGCGCGGAACCGGAAGCCAGTTGAGCCTTGCGGTCGTTCGGATTGGTGCGACCCGCTCGTACGACGCAACGATGACCATCCGGGACGGCCTCGGATGGATCGGTCTGTTGACGCTGTTCCTGGCGGTCGGCCTCCTGGTGGCCATTCCGTTCCTGGTCCGCAAACAATGGCCGCCGTCGGGCGCACAGGGCCAACGATGGAAACTGCGACTCGCGATTCCCACGGTCCTGATGGTGATCGGCTTCGTGGGACTGGCCGAGCAGATGGCCCGCAGTCACGAGGCCCTTCCAGGGTGGCGCCA
>CAYRIB010000174.1:0-3623 GCA_964424165.1 uncultured Myxococcales bacterium
AGCGCGTCGTTCAAGGACCGCGCCAGTTCCGTGGCCGTGCAGCGGGCACGCGAATGGGGGCACGCCATGGTCACGGGGGCCTCGACGGGCAATGCTGCGTCTGCGACGGCCGTGTTGTCGGCCGCGGTGGGCATGAAGGCCCGCATCTTCGTGCCCAAGGCTGCGCCAAGGGCCAAGATCGCGCAGTTGCTGACGTTCGGGGCCGAGGTCTTTGCGGTGGACGGGACCTACGACCAGGCCTTTGATTTGTGTCTGGAGGCTACCCGGCGCTACGGCTGGTACAACCGAAACACGGGATTCAATCCGTACACGCGCGAAGGCAAAAAGACCGTGTCGTTCGAACTGTTCGAACAGTGCGTCGATGCGTTGCCGGACCTCGTGGTGGTTTCCGTCGGCGACGGGAACATTTTGTCCGGGGTGTACAAGGGATTCGAGGAACTGCAGGCCCTGGGGTGGATTGACCGCATGCCAAGGTTGCTGGCGGTTCAGGCGGCTGGCAGCGCCGCAATCGTGGATGCCTTCGAAGGCGACGGCGTGATCCGACCGGTCAGCGGCGATACGGTGGCGGACTCGATCTCGGTCAGTTTGCCGCGCGACGGCGATGCGGCGGTCCAGGCGATCCGGGGGTCGGGTGGCTTTGGCATCCGGGTGTCGGACGAGGCGATTCTTGCGGCCATCGGCGAGGTGGCGCGTGGAACCGGCGTGTTCGGGGAGCCCGCGGGCGTGACCACGTGGGCCGGACTCAAGGAGGCTGTGCGCCAGGGGCGTGTGGACCCGGCCTGGAACATCGTGATGTTGAATACGGGCAATGGGCTCAAGGATGTGGCGTCGGCCATGAAGGTGGCTCCCGAGGCACAGGTGATTTCGCCGGACCCATCGCGCCTCGACGAGATTTTCGGGGCATCGTAGGAAAACGAGCGCCCTGGCCCTTGGAAAGATGGAATAGCCTTCCTGCCGTAATCCACGAATCACAAAGTGTCGGGAGATTCCTCACGGTCCAGATGTCGCAACCATCGATACGACAGCACCCCGATCAGGCCCAAACCCAGCAGGAATAGCGCATAGGCGATGGGCATGTTGGCTTCGCCACCGGTCAGGGTGGTCCATTCGGACATGCCGCCGATCCCGGCCAACAGCGTCAGGGGCATGAAGATCGTGGTGATAAAGGTCAGACGTCGCACCGTCGCGTTGGTGCGGTTAGCGGAACGCGCCATTTGGTTGTTCAGCAACGACAGATAGATCTCCATGAGGGTGGCCACGATTTCACGATAGGTTTCGCTGAGTTCCAAAAACTTCGACAGGTGATCATGGATGTCGCGGAAATGCGCGATGGCCTTGTCGGGCACGAACCGGCAATCCTTGCGGCAGATCTTGAGCAGGATCTCGCGTTCGTAGAACAGGCTCTTGCGCACGTTCAAGAGGTCGCGCCGGATCTGCAGCAGGCGGGTGGGCTCGAAGATCGCCGGGGCGTCCATCATGGCGTCTTCCGCCTCGTCGACCGAAACCTCGAGCGCGGCAATGACCTCTGCCTTGCGATCTACCACGTAGTCGATCACCAGGTGCATCATATAAGCAGGGCCCCTGCGGACGCGCTCGGCCTCGCGTTGCATCAATGGCACGAGGCCGTCCAGGGGACGTCGGCCTTCGGACGCATGGCCGCTGACCGTAATCAGGAAATTGTCCCCGATGAACAGCCCGACTTCGTCGACGGACAATTGTTGGTCCTGGTAGCCAAACGCGCTAAACAGTATGAAGGTGTTGCGCTCGAAGTCTTCGATCTTGAGGACCTGATTGGCATCCGTGCAGTCTTCGATCGCCAGCGGATGAAGCCCGAACGGTTCCACCAGTGCCGCCAGATCGTCCCGGCTCGGAAGGTAGTAGTCCAGCCACAGGTTGCCACCGCCTTGAAGTGCCGCAAGCGCGTCCTGCAAGGTGGGCAAGGTGGTGAACTGCCCGTCGCGCGAAAGGTGATAAAAATGTGTCTCGCCCATCGTCCCCCCTTAGTGCGGCGCAACCTTGTGCGAGCCCGCAGGGGGCATCATGACCGGGCCCTTTGCCTTGTCGCCGGCCCGGGTGGCGCGGGAAGCGTCGGGGGCGGTGTCTACCGGATCCGTTGACGGCGAGGACAGCATGCCTTCCACAGTCGTAGCTGACTTCTGAAAGAGGGTTTCCAGCGCGTTCGACGCCTTGGCACCCAGGATGCTGCGGGTCCAGTCGGGCCGAACGTGCGCCAGTAACACCACGGCCGCGGCCAGCAGCAGAAGGATGCCGATGGATTCAAGGGATCGGCGGATGATTTTCGACCGCCGACGGGGACGGTTGCTACCTGATGGGGCCTCGCCGGTATGCGACTCTTGGCCCGGAGTTGGCAGGGGGCGCGGAACTGGCATCGGCGAGGGGGTCAGTGACCGCTCGCGCGATTCCTGCATGACCCGTGGCATGGGGCGTGAGGGGCGTCGATCCCGGGCGTCCCACAGGGTGCGGGGGCCCGAGGGGGTCGAGGTGAGCGAAGGCGCCACGGACGACCCAGGCATGGCAGGGTCGACGGGCACCACGTCGTCCGGTGCAACGTCCTCTGCGTCAAGATCATCGATCATGGTCGCGGCCGCGGGAACCGGTGGCGGGATGATGGCGGTCGTGGCCTTCTTGTCGACCACCGGGGTGTTTTGGACATCGCCGTATCCGGCTTCCTCGATCATCTGCAGGGCCGAAATGACCTCGGCCGCGTTCTGGAAGCGCTCGGAACGCTGCTTGGCCATGAGTTTGAGCACCACGTCCGACAGGTCCTTACGCACCGGGTGTCCGGCCACTTCGTCCAAGGGGCGTGGGTTGTCCTTGGAGTGCATGATCAGGACCTGCACCGGGTTTTGCGATGCGAACGGGACCTGTCCCGTGATCATGCGGTACATCATGACGCCCGCGGAATACAGATCGCTGCGTCCGTCGAGGTCGTCGGCGCATTCGGCCTGTTCGGGCGACGCATAGGTAGGCTTGCCCACGAAGAGCCCGGTGGCGGTCAGGCGGTCGGCTTCGGGGACCACCTCGCCCATGCCTTTGGCGACCCCAAAGTCAAGGACCTTGACGAAGTCCTCTTCGGCGAACTGACGCACCAGGAACACATTGTCCGGACTCAGGTCGCGATGCACCACCCCGGCTGCGTGCGCTTCGCCGAGGGACTTGAGGATCTGGGTGATGATCCGCACCACGCGACGATCGGGCAGTCGGCCTTCACGGGCGATGACCTTGGAGAGGGGGTCGCCTTCGAGGAACTCCATGGTGAAGAAGAGTTGGCCGTCGGGCAGTTCGCCGTAATCGAACACTCGGATGGTGTTGGGGTGCGTCAATGCCGCGACCACGCGTACTTCGCGCATGAAGCGTCGTGACCAGGCCGGGTCGGACCCTGCGGTGGTGGCGATCTTCAGTGCCACGGTGCGCCGCATGTCCATTTGAAACGCGCGGTAGACCACCCCCATGCCGCCCCGACCCAGCAGATCGATGACTCGGTAGCGGTTCGCGATGAGCTTGCCGAAGACGCGGTCCTCACCGGTCGGGACCGAGGCCTCGTCCACGGTAGGGCAACCATCATCACGGCAGACCGGGTCTTCCGACTGCTGCTGGCAGAC
>CAYRIB010000175.1:0-3565 GCA_964424165.1 uncultured Myxococcales bacterium
CAGATCACATAGCACTGGTGCGCCCCAGCGCCTTCATTTGGCTCCGGAACTTCGGTCTAGTGGTCCACCAGCGTGTGCTGACCCGCAGGGAATGAAATTCCATGATCGTGATACGAGTCTTTTCAAGCACTTCCTTGTGGATTTCTTTCTAGCCTCTAATTTTCGGCGGTTTCTTGACGCCGTGACACCCCCTGGTCATACTCACCCTGCGTATGGAAAGTCCAACCCAGGTGACTCCGCCTCCGGGGCGTGAAGACCCCGCGGCCATGCAAGAACCCATCACCGGCCGTGTTCACCTCGCCATGGCCTTGGTCGCCGTGCTTTCCGCCCTCATGGCCATGGTCACCCTGGCGTTCCCGTTTGGCCGCGATCAGGGCATCTACGCTTACACTGCCTGGTCTTGGCTCGATGGCGCGGCCCTTTACCGGGACGTCTTCGTGTTCAAGCCACCGGGGTCGGTGTTCACCCACGCCCTGGCACAACTGGCGTTCGGGCACTCGATGATCGCGATTCGAATCCTGGACGTGTGTTGGACTGTCGGAACCGTTCTGGTGATCATGGCGTTGGCATGGCGGATGACCCGCCAGCTTGGTCTGGCCATGATGGCCGGGCTCTTGTACGCGTTTTTGTATTCGGGCCTCGACTACTGGAGCACGGCCCAGACCGATGGCTGGATCAATCTGCCTGCGGCAGGGGCACTGCTGGCGACGTGGGTGGGTGCCGAGGCCGCTGAATCCGGGCAACAGGGGCGGGGGAGGGCGCTCTTCCTCCTGGCCGGTGTCCTGGTGGGCATCGGAATGCTGTTCAAGTACTCGGCCGTGCTTGTCCTGCTCCCCGCGGCTGTTATCCTGGCGCGTAGTTGGCGACCCCTGTTGCGGGGCGCGCTCGCGATCGGTGTTGGAATGCTGCTGCCCATCCTGGGTTGCGCCTTGTGGCTGCTTGCGAGCGGGTCGATGGAGGCCTTCGTCGATACTCAGTTCGGGCTGGTTCCCCAGTACGTGACTCGGGCGGCCCAGGCACCGGGCGTGCATGCAGTGGGTGCATTCGCCCGCTTGATGCTCGGGACCCAGGAGATGCGCCTTGTGTTGCTTCTGATGATCGCGGGATTGGTGGGTGTGGCATCGCGATTGCGTGGGTGGGGTGGTCGGCGCGAGGCGGTGGTGTCCCTGGTGTGGTTGATCGTCGGGGTGGGCGCGGGAATCGCGCAGAACAAGTTCTTTGCCTATCACTTCCTGATGATGCTTCCGGCCGTGGCGATCAGCGCGGCCTTTGCGTGGTCACGACTCGTGGCGCAGTTGGGACGGGTTCGGTGGGCGGTCATGCCGGTCGTGGCCCTGTGCCTGTTGGTTGTATCGGCGATTCCTCAAGGATGGCTCATCGTCGGGCGCATCGTGGCTACCCCGGCCACCCTGATGGATCACTGGCAAGACCACCCCGACTATCTTGCCCGGGACGCCTCGGTGGCGGACAACCTGCGTGTGGCCGCGTTCGCCGAGGGTATCTCTTCGCCCGGGGACACCCTGTTTCTATGGGGCTTTGACCCCATGGTGAACTTCGTGGCCCGTCGCCACACCGTGTCCCGATTTCTGTACAACTACCCGTTTGCAGTCGTGTGGCAGACGCCCGACTACAAGACCGAATTGCTAACCGCGCTGGCTGCTGCACCGCCGGACCTGTTCGTGGTCAGTTCGGGGGACGCGACCCCGCACGTCACGGGCAATTTGGCCGATTCGCGGAAGCTTTTCGAGCAGTTCGAGGCGCTGCGCGAGTTCGTGGCGACGCACTACCGGTACGTGACCCGGATCGCGCGCTTCGATGTGTATCAACGCATGATGTGAGGATGGCCAACGATGAACGACCCCCTCCGCTACAGCATCGTGGTTCCGGTCTACAACGAGGTCGAGTCCGTCGGGGACCTGCACGCCGAGGTCGTGGATGTGCTGTCGCGCATGGGCGACCCGTTCGAAGTCCTTTATGTGGACGACGGTTCCACGGACGGCAGCGGGGCGCGGCTTGACGAGCTTGCCGCGAGCGACCCGCGGGTGCGGGCCATCCACCTCGTGCGCAATCTGGGCAAGTCAGCGGCGTACATGGCGGGGTTCGAGGTGGTACGGGGCGAGCGGGTCGTGACCCTGGACGCAGATCTTCAGGACGACCCGCACGAGATCCCGAAGCTGGTCGAACGCCTGGAGAGCGGCTTCGACCTGGTGATTGGGTGGAAGCAGGGCCGCATGGACAACGAACCCCTCAAGGCCATGCCGTCCCGGTGGTTCAACCGACTGGTGTCCGGGATCTTTGGGCTGAAGTTGCACGATTTCAACTGCGGCTTCCGGGTGATGCGGCGGCAGGTGGCGGCCAGCCTGGCCTTGTACGGGGACCTGTACCGATTCATTCCGCAACTGGCTCATGTGAAGGGCTTCCGGGTGGCCGAGGAAGGCGTGCACCACCGCAAGCGGACCGCGGGTCACAGCAAATACGGGGTCAAGCGCTTCTGGACGGGACTTCTGGATGTCCTGACCGTGCGCTTCATCACGGTGTATGCCGCGCGCCCGCTGCATTTCTTCGGGACGCTGGCGCTGCCGCCGCTGCTGATTGGGGGCGGACTCGAGGTGTACGTGCTGGTGCAGAAGGCGGCCGGTGACGAGTTCAGGACCCATATGGCCGCGATGCTGGTGGGGGTCTTGCTGCTGGTCATGGGGGTGCAGTGCGTGGTCACGGGGCTGATCGGCGAGATGTTGACCGCAGGCCGTCATCAGCGGATGTCGCGGGCGCGGGGTGAGCGGGACTGAAACCCGGATGCCCGACGTGAACGAGAGGGGAATGTGATGCCAGAATCCGGGATGACCGACTACTGGACCCGTATCGGACTGCGTGCCGTCGAGGACTTTCGTTCGGTGGCGTTGGCCCGGTTGGTGATGCGGTTGGTGGGTGACCGGACGAAGTCGATCATCGACGTTGGATGCGGTGCCGGCACGTTCCTGGCTCTGATGCTTCGGGAAGGCTGCTGCGCCGAAGGTGTGGACGTGTCGGCCGAGCAGATCCGCAATGCCCATGCCGTGCTGGGGAATCTTGGTCTGTCCCTGAACGCTGCGCGGGTGGGATCGGCAGGGGACTTGGAGCGGGAAGGCCGCCGTTTTGGCGTGGCCACGCTCATGGACGTGATCGAGCACCTGGATGAACCGGTCCAGACCCTGGCCACCGTCCGAAACATTCTGGAGCCTGGCGGGCGTTTGGTGGTCTCGGTGCCTGCGGACCCGTCCCTCTACGACGATCGTGACCGGGCATTCGGGCATCGGCGGCGCTACGACGAGGCCACGTTGCGGGCCCAGATCGAGGAAGCGGGGTTCGAGATCAAGCTGGTCCGGCGCTGGAATTTCCTGGGATGGCTGCAGCGATACGTCAACACGAAGGTCTTGCGCCGCAAGGCGGTTCACTACGAATTCCGCCATTCCGACAGGCTGCTGGCCAGGATGGTGAATCGTGTGTTACGGGCGTACTTCCTGGCGGTCGAGAACCACGTGCGTCCGCCCAAGGGCATGAGCCTGATCGCGGTCGCCTGCCGTGT
>CAYRIB010000176.1:0-3544 GCA_964424165.1 uncultured Myxococcales bacterium
CAGTCTCCGGAACTGAAGGCCACCCGTTCGAGCCGGGTATCGCCCACCTGCCCACCTCCTGACTTCCCTTGAACGAGGTTACGCGCATGCACAAGACTCCCATGAGATTGGACGTTCTAATCGCCGCCTGTTCGCTGGCGATCGCGGGTTGCGGTACAGGTACCGTGGTGCTGCCCAATGCCCCGGATGTTGTGGTGATCGATGCCGATGCCGATTTCACGGAAGGTAATGCCACGAATGATGGGACCAGCGACGATGTCTTGTACGACATGCTCGAGGAGACGACCGCTGCGGACGTGGACGATGCGTGGCAAGACACCCTGCTCGAAGATATCCCTGATGCCGACGACACCCCGGATGCTGGTGCGGACCACGGCGATGAGGTGACCCTGCCCTGGCCCACGAACACCGAGGGCTGGTCGCGGCACGCCACGAATCTGCTCGACGACCAGGCCAGGGCGGTGTTTCTGCATGGGGCCAACGTCTCGAACTTCGCGAAGTATCAACCGGACTTTTTGACCTGGCATACCCTCGAAGACTTCCAGGCCCTGGCCGCGATCGGGATCGACTCGGTGCGCCTGCAGACCTACTGGGCCGCCATCATGCCCACCGACGGGGTGATTGACACGGTCTATCTCGATGCCTACGCCGCCAAGGTCGAGGCCGCCATCGCCGCGGGGTTGCTGGTGGTGGTGGACATGCATCAGGATGTGTTCGGCGTGGGTTTTTTGGAAGACGGAGCCCCTCGCTGGGCCTGTGCCGAAGAAAACTACGCGACCTGGGAGCAGCAGTCGCCCTGGTACATGAACTACCTCACCCCGCAGGTCCAGGCCTGTTACGACGCCTTCTACACCGACCCGGTGCTGTTTGGAAAATTCGTGGATGCGTGGGTGGCAGTGGCCACCCGCGTCAAGGATTTGCCCGAAGTCATCGGGTTCGACCTCTTCAACGAGCCCAACTGGGGCACGTATACCCCATCGTTGTTCCTGCCCGAACTGTTCCTGCCCCTGCAGGAGCAGATCGCGGACGCCCTGTTCGAGGTGGCCCCGGACAAGGTCGTGTTTCTGCAGGGCACGACCCTGTTCCATGCCCTCGGGGTGCCCGAGCCCGCACGGCCCACCCGCCTGACCAACGCGATCTATGGTGCCCATTACTATCACCCTGCGGTGCACGACGGCAGTGCGTACGTCCCGGCCACCATGACCGCGGACTGCGTAGCGGCCCTGGATTCGATGGAGGCTACGGCCACGGTGCTCGGCGACGTACCAGTGTGGGTCGGCGAATACGGCGGCCCCTGGTCGGTCGCGGAATTTGCGACGTACATGGGCGACATGCTGTCGACCATGACGGCCAAGGGGTTTGGCAGGGCGATCTACTCGGACGACATGGCCCAGGTCGAAGGCTTCGGGCTGCGCCTTGCAGACCGACAGTTCCGTCCCGAGGCCGTCTGGATGCTGTCCCATCCCCGGGCACGGCGGGTTCCGGGGCCCGTGATCGAACAGACACTCACCCGGGAACTGACCGAATACCATCTAAGGTTCCGTTGGGACGCCGACAGTCCCTTGGACCTCTGGTGTCCGCGGCCGGAAGGAGCGACCGACACCTGGGCCCCCGTGGTCGTGGCCGTCGAAGATTCGGGGCGCACCGTCACCTGCCACCATCCCGAAGGAACCCCGAACGGCCGCTGGGACTGCGACCGCCCGATGGGCCCCGCCGCGGATTTCCAGGTCACCTGCCAAAGAGCTGCCTTTCCGTAACAAACCGCACCTTGCCATCGATAATGGTGGGGTCTAGACTCGGGCCGCTGCCTGGCAGCAACGGAGAACGGCGTTGAAGACCCCCACCGACCAACTTCCTTTCCTTGGCCGCGCGCCCGCCCCTGCCCCGGCTCGATCGTCGGCCAAGGTCTTGGCCTCTGCCACGCCGACGCCGTCCACCCCGTCTTCGGACCTGACCGCGCTTTTGCACGCGCGTTTCCATCTGGACGCCTTCCGTCCGCACCAGGAGGAAGTGTGCCACGCCGTGACCGCAGGCCAGGATGCATTGCTGGTCATGCCCACGGGCAGCGGCAAATCGCTGTGTTATCAGTTGCCCGGACTGGCCCGTGGGGGCACGACGCTCGTGATCAGCCCGCTGATCGCCCTGATGGACGATCAGACCGAGGCCCTGGACCGCATGGGCCTGCGCGCCCTGCAGATCCATTCGGGCCGCACCCGCGAGCAAAGCCGCGAGGCATGCCATGCCTATCTCGAGGGCCGCCTCGACTTTCTGGCCATCGCCCCAGAACGGCTCGCAGTCCCAGGCTTCCCTGAGATGCTCGCCCGCCGTCGCCCCACCCTGATTGCGGTCGACGAAGCCCACTGCATCAGTCATTGGGGCCACGACTTTCGGCCCGACTACCGTCTGCTGGGCGAACGCCTGCCGGGCCTGCTGCCCGCGCCCATCCTTGCGCTGACGGCCACGGCTACGGTGCGCGTCCAGGACGACATCTGCCGCCAGCTTGGGATCCCTGACGCCGTGCGCTTCATCCGAGGCTTTCGCCGAGACAACCTCGCGATCGAGATGGTCGAACGCCCCCCTTCGGCACGCCAGGCCGAAACCGAAGCGATCCTGGCCGACCATGACCGCCGCCCGGCGATCGTCTACGTGCCTACACGGCGCCTCGCGGAAGACTTCGCGGCCCGCCTGGCCCGGCATTATCCGGCGGCGCCGTATCACGCCGGCCTCGACACGACCGAGCGCGCCCGCACCCAGACGGCATTCCGCGACGGGGACATCGACGTGGTGGTCGCCACCATTGCGTTCGGGATGGGCATCGACAAGGCCGACGTGCGCACTGTGGTGCACCTCGCCCTGCCCGGGTCGGTCGAAGCCTACTACCAGGAGATCGGGCGTGCGGGGCGCGACGGACGAACCGCCCGGGCCATCCTGTTCTACTCATGGGGCGACCGCAAGATCCACGAAACCTTTTTCGAGCGCAACTTCCCGCCGGTCCATGCCCTGCGTTCCCTGGTGAGGAGGATCCCCGATGAGGGCGTGGCCCGCGAGGCCCTGATCGAAGATTCGGGCATGGACCCGGAAACCGCCGAGAACGCGATCGACAAGCTATGGATCCACGGGGGCATTCGACTCGACACAGCCGACCGGGTCGGCCCAGGTACCGCATCGTGGGAGGCGAGCTACACCGAAATCCGCGCCCACCGCGAGGCCCAGCTCGAACAGTTGCTGGACCTGGCACGCGGCGATCAGTGTCGCATGACTCGCCTGATCCATCATTTCGGGGACCGGGATGCGCGTCCATGCGGCCACTGCGATGCCTGTGCCCCGCACGCCTGTCTGGCCCGCCAATTCAGACCCCCGACCCACACCGAGCGGGCCGGCATGGACGCCATCATGGGCATGCTGCGGCACCGCAACGGGTTGGCAACCGGCACCTTGTATCGAAGTGTGTTCCCGGACGAGCGGGTGCTGCGTGATCACTTCGAACGTCTGATCGACGCCATGGCCCAGGCCCGTCTACTGATATTGTCCGACGACCGCTTCG
>CAYRIB010000177.1:0-3512 GCA_964424165.1 uncultured Myxococcales bacterium
CCCACAACGACCGCCACCGGGGGCATTCGATCCGGCTGCGCACCTCGATGGCCACAGGCCGCAGGATCAGGGCTGCTAGCAGCAACATCATGGCCAGATAGAATCCGCTGAACACCGTGGCGTAAGCGGCTGGGAAGGCGGCGAACAGCGCGCCGGCACCGGTCAAGAGCCACACCTCGTTGCCGTCCCACACCGGCCCGATGGCGTTGAGTCCCTTACGGCGCTCCTCGTCGGTGTGCAAGAACAGGTGCCAGAAGCCCGCGCCCAGGTCGAACCCGTCGAGGACCGCGAAGCCACACAGAAGAAAAGCCACGAGCACGAACCAAACCACGGCCAGGATCGTCATACCGTCACCTCCGCGTCGACGGGTTGCGGACCCTGATGGATCTTGTGTTGCAGCAAAAACACCCACACTCCGAAAAGAATCGCGTAAAGAATGCCGAACATCACGATCGACGCGAGCACGCTGCCCGCATCCACGCCCGGGGACGCCGCGTCCCGGGTTTTCATCAGGCCCTGCACGATCCACGGTTGACGCCCGATCTCGGCCGCGGCCCAGCCGAGTTCCGCGGCGATCACGGGGAGCGGTGTGACCCACACCACGGCCCACAAGAACGGACGGCACGTCACGAGCCGGCCCCGCCACCACAGCAGCACGCCCAAAGCGGACATGGCGATGAACAGCATCCCCAGGGCAACCATGAGGTGGAACGAGGTGAAGGTGGGCAGCAGGGGCGGCCACAGATCCCGCGGGATGTCATTGAGTCCCTGCACCACGGTGTCGGTGGACCCGCCCACCCCGATGCTGAGCCAACCCGGCATGCCAACCGCGAAGTTCGTGCGCCCCGCCTCGCCATCCGGGATGCCGAACAGCAGAAGCGGGGCGTTCGGGCCGGTCTCGAACAGGCCCTCGAACGCCGCCAGCTTGGCCGGCTGGGTCTGTGCCACCTGCACGGCGTGCCAGTGTCCGAGGCCCAGTTCGACCACGGACGCCGCGCAAGCCAGGATGAGGGCGACCCGCAGCACATAGCCCGATACCGCCACATGCTGCTTTCGAAGCAAATGCCAGGCCGAAACGCCCATGGCAAAGAAGGCCCCGCAGATCAACGCCCCGGTGACCGCGTGGGCAAAGCGGGGCAGGGTAGAGGGATTGAACACCGCGGCCATGAAATCGACCAGCACTGCGCGGTCGCCCACGATTCGGTGGCCTGCGGGGGTCTGTTGCCAGGAGTTGGCCACGATGATCCAGAAGGCCGACAGCGTCGCGCCAAGCGCGACCATCCACGATGAAAGCAGGTGTACGCGGGGCGACAGGCGGCGTTCGCCAAACAATAGCAGGGCCAGGAAGGTCGATTCCAGGAAGAAGGCCAACACGGCCTCGGCCGCCAAGGGGGCCCCGAAGATGTCGCCTACGAACCGGGAATACGCGGCCCAGTTGGTGCCGAACTGGAATTCCATGGTAATGCCCGTGGCCACGCCCATGGCGAAGGTCAGCGCGAAGATACGGACCCAGAAGCGGGCCGCGGCCCGGGCGACCGGATCCTTCCTTCGGTGTGCGCGGGTCATCATGGTTACGAGCAGCCATGCCAGTCCGATCGTCAGGGTCGGAAAGATGTAGTGAAACCCGATGGTCAGGCCGAACTGCAGCCGTGAAAGACTGGTCGCATCCATCTGCTATCCTGCTTCGAGGTCGAACTCACGGGTGTCGAACCAGAACCCCAGACCGGTTACCGAGTCGATCTGGGCTGCGACCAGGGCCTGATGGCCTTCTTCGATCTCAAGGAAACGCTGGAACAGGGCCTGGGCCTCACCCGAAAGCGATGCCACGAGTTCACGATAGAAGTTGCTCGTGTCGATTTCCACGGTCAGCGCGCGCTTGAGCAAATCGAGTTCCGCGTCGGGCCTTGTGCCCTTGGCGCCGTGCAGGCGCTGTCGAAGGTCGCTCATTGCAGCCTCGATCACGGGGCGCGGTGGCACGGCTGTGGCCAAGGGCTCGGCCGACACTCGTTTCGATCGCTCCCACTCGGCCAGACATCGGTTGAGGTATTCCAGATGCCAATTCTCCTCGCGGCACAGCACCTCGAGGACGCGTTGTGCCGTGGCGTCGGTGACCATACCCTTCCCCGAGTCGTACAGATCGCGCACCCGGGTTTCATATTCGATCGCGGTCCGGATCGCCTGCTCGATCGTCATCATGGCCTCCACTTTGCAAACCAAAGCGTCACTGTAGCATGGGCGAGGACTCTTCCAGCGGAATGAACTGGTCCTTGGTGGCCCCACACACCGGGCAAATCCACTCGTCGGGGATGTCCTCGAAGGGGGTGCCGGGGGCGATTCCGGTCTCCGGGTCCCCGTCCGCGACCTTGTAGACCCACGCGCACACGGTGCATTCGAAACGTGACATGATGCCCTCCTGCAGCAGCCTAGAAATCGAAACGCTTGTAACCGGAAGTCTTTCGCCCCGGGCGGGTCGGGTTCTTGCGGACCGCCTTTTGGGGCTCTTGTTCCTTGAGCGTGGCCAGCAACGAAGTGGTGCCCTCGACCCGCGTCCAGACCGTTTCGTCCTGGTAGCCCTGGCGTTTGAACACAAAGGCCCGTTCGCCGGGGGTCTCGGTGACCTCGATCTCGAAGGGGGTCTTGCCCAGCAGGCGCTCGCCTTCGTGCACCCAACAGTCCTTCGGGTTCGAGTCGAATCGCACCATGTGCCGACGCAATGCCACCGCCGGCATGGGTCGCTCTTCGGGCTCGATCGGCGGTGCCTCGGTGGGCGGTGCCTCGGTCGCCGGGGCAGTGACGGGTTCTGGTGCGGGCGGGGTGGGCTGCGAACCGCGCTGCACCCACAGCAGCACCATCGCTGCCACGGCCAGTGCTGCGAAAATCCCTGCAAAGAGCGCGATCCATGTCGAGGTCTTGCGATTGGTTTGCGCGCTTTTGTGACGTGGCGGTGCGATCGCCGGACCAACGACCGTGGCCCCTGGGTCCTGGGGCGCGGGTGCCCGGCGGGTTGGTGGTCGCGGCGTCGGGGTCTGACGCAACTGGGGTGGGACCTGCCCCGACACGGGCGTTCGATGTGGGGATGGCGACATCATCGGGGTTGCCAACGAGGCTTGAACCGTGCTCGCGGGCGCCACGGCCAGGGTTTCTCGCGAACGCATGGATTCGAGGGTCTGTACCAGGTCCACGGCGCCCGGGCGGGAAATCGGGTCCTTGGACAGCATCTGGCGCAGCAGCGAACGCAGTTCCGCCCGCGCCGGCACATCCGCCGGCAGCTCCGGCACCGGCTCGCGCACGTGGGCCACCAGGATTTCCATATCCGACGGAGCCATGAAAGGCTTTCGGCCCGACAGCAGCTCGAACATGATCACGCCCAGCGAGTAGATGTCGCTGGCCGAGGTCAGGCCGCGTCCCCCCATGGCCTGTTCCGGTGACATGTAGTGCGGGGTGCCTACCAGCATCCCGGTCTTGGTCATGGCGCTTTCGCCTGCAGGCCCCACGTTCTTGGCCAGCCCGAA
>CAYRIB010000178.1:0-3499 GCA_964424165.1 uncultured Myxococcales bacterium
GGACGCCCCACCTCGAGCGTCCGCGAGGCCTTCGAGGGTATGGCCTTCCCGATCACCGTCCGACGCATGCTCGCCATCCTGTTTCCAAGAGTCTTTGCGCAATCCCTGTCGTCGTTCTTTGGCGGTGCCCTGACGCGGGCCCGTCAGATCAATCGCCATCTGGCGCAAGAGCCGCATGCACCGGTCTTTCTGCTGATCCGGGCCAGCGCGCTCGAGCGGCCGCGATCCGTCGAATCTTGCACGCTGCTGCAGCGCCTGAAGCGGGCCGTCGTGGATCGCATTCCGGATCACTGGGTACAACTTCTGACCCCCTTCACGTTTCGCGACGGGAAAGTACTTTTCGCGATCTTCACCTGGGGCGCTCGGAGGGACTGCCGGCTCGATCGTTCTGTCTTCGAGGCCATGGTGTACGATACGATCCTGATTGGAAACGACTCGATCGGAGGTGCCTCATCATGATCACGCCGTCTTTGCCCGTGTTTCCCAAACCAACCGACATCCCCGCGCCGCATCAATGGTCCGGGCTCATCGAGCAGCGCGAATACCTGTGCAACGGAGCACTCGTGCATTGGGATGGTCCGCTCCAGGAAGTCACATCCCCGATCTGCGAATCAGTGGATAACACGTTGCGCCCCCGCGTGATCGGCCACTACCCCCTGCTGACCGAGCGCGAGGCCTTGGCGGCGCTCGATGCCGCGGTCACCGCCTACAACCATGGCCGCGGGCAATGGCCCGCCATGTCCGTCGAGGACCGCATCCGCTGCGTGGAAGACTTCGTGCACCGGATGGTCGAGCAGCGCGACGAGGTGGTACGTCGGCTCATGTGGGAGATCGGCAAGACCCTGCCCGACGCCGAAAAGGAGTTCGATCGCACGGTGGTCTACATCCGGGACACCGTCGATGCCTTGAAGGACCTGGACCGGACCGCGTCGCGATTCGTGATCGAACAGGGCATCGTCGCCCAGGTCCGGCGGGCCCCGCTCGGGGTCGTTCTGTGCATGGGCCCTTACAACTACCCTCTTAACGAGACCTTCACGACCCTGATCCCGGCCCTGATCATGGGCAACACGGTGATCGTCAAGCCCCCGAAGATGGGGGTGCTGCTGCACGGCCCGCTGCTTCAGGCTTTTCGCGACGCCTTCCCCAAGGGCGTGGTCAACACGGTATACGGGGATGGGGCCACGGTCGTGGGCCCCCTGATGACGTCCGGACAAATCGATGCCCTGGCCTTTATCGGGTCGAGCCGCGTGGCCGACATCCTGAAGAAGCAGCATCCGAAGCCACACCGTTTGCGTTGCGTGCTGGGGCTCGAGGCCAAGAACGCATGCATCGTGATGAACGACGCGGACCTGGACCTCGCGGTGCCCGAGTGCGTGCTCGGGGCCTTGTCATACAACGGCCAACGCTGCACGGCGCTCAAGATGTTCTTCGTGCACCAAGACATCATCGAGTCGTTCGTCGCACGGATCGTCGAGGCAGTGGGGGCGCTCAAGGCCGGTCTTCCCTGGGAGAAGGGAATCACCCTGACGCCCCTGCCCGAACCCGGCAAGGCCGCGTGGTTGTCGGGCCTGATCGAGGATGCCGTGGGCAAGGGGGCCAAGGTCTGCAACCCGGGTGGGGGCAGCATCCACGGGACCTACATGGTGCCCGCGGTCGTGAGTTCGGTGACCCCGGACATGCGCCTGTTCAAAGAGGAGCAGTTCGGGCCGATCCTGCCGATTGCCACGTTCGACGACATCGAGGAACCGCTTGCCCACGTGATCGCGTCCGACTATGGCCAGCAGGTGAGCTTGTTCGGCCGGGACCCAAGCACCCTGGCGGCCCTGGTCGACGTGCTGGTGAACCAGGTCTGCCGGGTGAACGTCAACAGCCAGTGTCAGCGCGGCCCGGACTCGTTCCCGTTCACCGGCCGCAAGGATTCGGCCGAAGGCACCTTGTCGGTGACCGACGCGCTGCGGGTATTCACGATCCGGACGCTGGTAGCCGCCAAGACCACCCCGGACAACCGTCGGATCATCCAGTCGATCGTGCGGCAGCGGCGGTCGACCTTCTTGTCCACGGACTTCATTTTGTAGGCGCCAAGCCAAGGACCGGCATCATCGATCGTCGCAGCAGCGGATTCCGATGAAGTCGTAGTATTCGTGCGGATCGTCCGGGTTCTCGGAACTCCGGGCCGACGCCCGCATGCAGTACATGCGGTTTCCCCAGTCGTTGAACCCACCGCCCTTGCTCATGCGTTCGGCATCGCGTGGCGTGTCCACCCATGCGCTGCCATCGTTGGGTGCCCCGTTGTGGTCAAAATGGGCGTCGTCTTCGACCCATTCCCAGACGTTACCGGCCATGTCGAGAACGCCGTAAGGGCTGGCGCCCGCAGGCAGAGACCCCACGGGCCAGGTGGTGTAGACGCCACAGCCTGTGCCCTGGTTGGTGTTCATGATTGCCAGTTCGCAGTTGGGTTGTCCGTCTCCCCACGGGAACTTGCGTTCGTCCGTACCGCGCGAAGCCTTTTCCCATTCGGCCTCGCTGCACAGTCTCCGGCCCGCCCAGGCACAGTAGTCGCGGGCCTGAAACCAGGTCACGCAGTTGATCGGATGCTCGGCTCGGCCGGTTACCCCCCAATTGCAGACCCCGTTGCGGTCCGGGGCCTCGCAGGCCCCGGCATCCACGCACAGTCCGTAGGCACGGACCGTCACCTCGGTGCGATCGATGCGGAAGGCCTTCACCGCCACCGAATGATAGGGCTTCTCGTTGGCGAAGCACTCGTCGTCCGTGGCCTCGTTGCAGCCCATCATGAAGAAGCTCTCGGGGACCTCGATCATGCCCCCGCACTCGTTCCCGCAAGCTGGGGGCACATCCGACCCGAGGTCGCCCGGCAATGGGTCGACCACGGCGTCGTGTCCTACCGCATCCTCCTCGATATCCCCGGCATGCGCATCGGCGTCGGTCGGCAAGTTCCCGTCTCCGCCGCAACCCGTCAGTGCGAATGCCAAGGCGGCCGACCAGGCAACGATGCTGCGTGTCATGGATTCCTCGTTCATCGCGTGACGCAGGGCAATTTCCCACATTCGGCCGCAAAGGTCCAATGTCTGCGATGGAAATGCAGGAACGACGGCAAGAGCCAAAACGGTCAGGCGGCCTTCTTCTCGCAGCCCAGCCAGCGGTAGGCAAAGCCGGCCAGCGCGGCGCCCACGATCGGGGCCACCCAGAACAGCCACAATTGCGACAGCGCCGCACCGCCCGCGAAAATCGCCTGGCTGGTGCTGCGGGCGGGGTTGACCGAGGTGTTGGTCACCGGGATGCTGATGAGGTGGATCAGCGTCAGGGCCAAACCGATCGCGATCGGCGCGAAGCCCTTGGGGGCACGCTCGTCGGTGGACCCGAGGATGACCATCAGGAACACGAACGTCATCACCACTTCGCAGATCAGGGCGGCCACCATGCTGTATCCATGGGGCGACATGTTGTCGTAGCCGTTGGACGCAAAGGCCCCGGCCTTGCT
>CAYRIB010000179.1:0-3449 GCA_964424165.1 uncultured Myxococcales bacterium
GACGAGGAGATCTGCACGCTGGTGTGCGACACCTACGCCGTGGCGTCGATGATGAACCCGCCCCCCGAGGGCCCCGGCATCAACTGCATGAAGGATTGCTTCACGGAGTTCGACGAGGAATATCCGAGCGTCTACGTGGTGCAGGCGAAGCGGATCCTGAAGCGTCTCAACCGCCTGATCGACGTGGTGGGCGTGTGGGTTACGCTGAAGACCAACTGCGACGAGGGGATCACGGCGATCATCGGCATCGGCCCGGACCGCGTGCCCCTGGTCACCATGGACCTGTTCCCGGACCGCATTCATGGGGTCACGAAGGTGTCGGATCTGGCGATTGTTCTGGATCACGTGAGCGCCATGGCGGACGTGGTTGCGTCGGTGCTCGGCTGGGAATCGAAGGACATGGCCACGCTGATGTTCGTGATTACGGGGACGCCGGCAGGCCAGATGTCCTTCGACGTGGTGGTGGACCCGACCACGGGTCTGCACACCCTCAAAGTGACGGTGGACGAGGCCGTGGATCTGGCCATGGAGGCGTCGCCGGCTGCCTTGGCGATGGGATATGCGTCCTGGACGATGTCGTTCAAGGCCGCGGCCAAGACGTGGCTGGACGGTGCCCTGGATTCGAACACCAACACCCTGACGGCGAAGTACGACCTGAACGGGATGGTCGAAGGCACCGTAGGCGCCGTGCGTCGGCTGGGTAACCTGATGCTTCGGACCATGGACATGCTTCCTCTGCCGGCGACCGGGATCGAACGGATGCTGCGGACGTTCCTGGATCTCAATCTGCCCAAGGCCGGGATAGTGAAGTTGGACCTGGGCGGCACGAGCGGCGAGTTCAAGCTGGATGGGGACGGGATGCTGACCCTGACGGGCCTTGGTCCCGTGGATGTGGAAACCGCTTCGATCACCGTGACGAGCAAGGATGAAGAAGGCGTCGAAAAGACCGAGAAGATCGCGGCCATGACCCTGACGAATCCGGCCGAAGCCGGGGTGCTCCCGAACGCCAGCTTCAAGCTGGACGATGCCTGGTACTTCGCATCCCTGGTCTTCCACCAGGGCATCGGTGTCACGGCGCTCGAGAACATGTGCGTGCTTGACACGGTGTTCGGGATGCACAACGACTTCGCGCGGGTGTTCTGCATGCAGAACTACAGCGTGGCGGCAGTCCCCGAAACCGGCAAGGACTACGTGGAATTCCGGCCCGCCTACCGGTGCGAGGGCGGGATTCGCCCCTTGGACGAAAATCGGGGCACGACGATCTTGCGGGCCAAGCCCGCCATCGAGGTAGTGTCGGGTACCCTCACGATCGACACGGACCTTGCGGACTACGAAGGCCAGATCGTGGTGCCCAAGACCGTGGACGATGAAGTCCTGCGCTGCTTGATGATCAAGGACATCTGCCCCACGGACCCGGCCAGTTGGCTGGACGTCCTGACCGTGGGTGAGTGCCCGCACAACGTGGTCACCGCCAGCGAAGATCAGGCCAAGACCGGTACGTCGCTCGGTACCGTGACCCCCGATGAACAGCTTGCGAACTGCGGGGACTACCGGTACGTGACCCTGACGCCGGGCGCGGGCAATATGGTCGACTACATCGACTACGCGTGGGACGGTGACACGGAGTACCGTCGGGTGCGCGAGGACATGATCGCGGCTCTGCCGATGTGCGGCGGCGACAGTGACTGGGGGCCCCTGTTTGGCGAACTGCCGCTGGAACGCGGCCTGCCTGGGCCCATCTTCATTCGCTCCGACCTCGAAGGTTGCCGCGGTGCCACGTCGGACGTGTGCCAGCAGATTACACTGCGCGTGGCAGTCATGGGCGACATCGATATCAAGACACGCTTCGCGCCCCTTCCCACCCTGACCACGGGCGTGGCCCTGATGTTCCCGGCAGACCGTGCGGATACACGGGTGCTGGGCGCCGTGCTGCCGGTCGGTGATTCGAACCCGGAATGCGGCGTTGCGACGATCACGTTCTCACCGACGGCCCCGGCCGCCGAGGGTGATCCCACGAACGCAATCCAGTCGATCCTGATCAACGACTACTTCATGTCGGATCTTACGCGGGCCATGTCCGGCACGTTCGTGCGGATCGATGAGGAATACGTGATGGGCGGAATCGACGTTTTCGCCTGGAACGGCATCGAGATTCTCTACGCCTGCAACGAAGTGTCGGTCACGCTTCCGTGGCGCTGGCCCGTGGACTTCAACTACGGCGAAGTCGTCACGCCGTCCCGTGCCGAGTCGCCGCGCGACCTGGCGTTCGAGGGCTTCTTCGCCACGGCCGAGGAGTTGGGCGAGCAGTACAGGAACCAGGCGTGCGCGTGCCGGACGGCCGAGCATCTGGCGTACACGTACTATTTCGACCCGATGGCCGAACAGAAGGCCCGGGGTCCGTACCCGAGCGTGGCCCTGTGCGGCGGCACGTTTGTCGAAGAGGACATGGACGACGCATGCGCTTACGGCTGGCACGTGTGCACGGCGGACGAGTACTTCTACAACCGGGGCGGGGACAGCCAGTGCAAGCCCATCACGAAGGCCGCGACCTGGGGCATGGACCAGATGGAACGCTATCAGTACGGCTTGTGGGTGCCGCGTGCGCCATCGACCTACGCGGCGGCCACCATCAGCGAATTCCAGGACGCGACAGCCGGCGTGATGCAGAGCCCCTGCTGGGACTCGGTGGTGTTCGGGGCGTACGGCAAGGTCGTGCGTACGTCCGAGGCCGTTCCGGACTCGGACGCCATGCAGGACGTGACGTTGTGGGGTGATGGCTGGGCGCACCGCCAGGACAGTGAATTCTACGAAGGCGATGCCGAGTATTTCACCGAAGAGTTGACCGCCAGCCACGAACGCGCGGTGTACTGCTGCCGCAACGTCGAGACGGAAGTCGAGTAGTCGCGCCCCCATATTAGATATTTGCTAACCCATCGATATCAAGAATGAAAACGCCATAGAAACCATCATTCCGGCCTCCGAACTCGATTTCCCTGCCAGCTTTCTTGTTGACGTTCCATTTGGGAAGCGTGTAACATCCCGGCTGTGAATCCATGGCTAGGTTGTCAATTTCGGAGGTCTTGCAATGATGACGACTCGACGTTTTGACCGGGTGACGCGCGGCCTGTTGGCCGGCGCACTGTCGCTGGCAATGCTGGCGGCATGGGGTTGTGACGGGGGCAAACTTGGATCGGGATCGGACGGGGAACTCAAGGTTACGCTGACCGCGGATCGGGACAGCGGACTGGCGCCTTTGCTGGTGCAGTTCACGGCAAATACCGAGGGCGGAACCACCCCCTTCCAGTACATCTGGAACTTCCGGGATGGCAACAACGTGGTGGGTGACCGTGTGGCGAGCCACCTGTTCCAGAGGGACGGGGAGTTTGACGTGACGTTGACGGTCACGGATGCGGCCGGTCAGGTGGTCAATGCCAATCTGACCGTGCTGG
>CAYRIB010000180.1:0-1164 GCA_964424165.1 uncultured Myxococcales bacterium
CCGGCCAACGACTCGATGGTCCACGGATTCTGATGATCGCTGGTCATGCTGGCGACGGCCCGGGCGATACGGATGTCGAGGCAGTTACCGCTGATCGTCGAGCACGGTTGCCGGACCACCACATCCCCGGCGATGCCCGCCAGCAGAATGGCCTCGGCCAGACGCGATGCGACTGCGACAAATTGCTGCCCCTGCTCCAACATGCTGTCGAGCAGCAGATTGACGAGGCCGTGAATCCGGGCGCCGGATCGGGTCGAATCAGCTCTCATACGGATGAACAGAGGCAACAGCATGCTCAGGGGGCTTTCATGGGACAGGACATACGTGGCTGTAAACACCTCGGGCGATCCCGGCCCAAAACTGCTCGCTGCTTCAGAATGGGCGTGGTCCATGAACGTCAATTGATGTCTCGACCCCTGGGGCAGCAATACGACATCGCCGGTCTCGAGTTGATAGTTCCGCCGTTCGTCGCAGAGATCGAGTTGACAGGCACCGGTCTGGACAATGTGGACATAGGCACCGCTGATCCGATCGAAGTCGCGACGCCAACCGCTGACTGCGCTCTTCGAGTGCGTGAAGGCGACCACACGCCCGTTGCGCAGCAACGCGTCGACCGTGCTGAGCAGGCTGTCTTGTCCCTCGGCCATCAGATTGACGGCCACCCCGTCCGTCCTCGGCGTTGGCCCCAAAACACGGCCGTCAGACGATGTGTCAACCTTGGCGCATTCCCACATGACCCATACCTCTACAAACTACACCCTGTTGGTGTAGACGCATGTCGTGCAGGAACGATTACAGTTATTTTCGCGTTCCCGATATTGTTGAAGATGTCCGAGATGTTCGGATCAGAACGTGGCCCCTGCCGTTACCCCTGCAAACAGCGAGAACGCCGCTTCCATCACACGGTCGATTTGCAGCCACGACAAGCCAGGTTCCACGAGAATTCCGGCACGAAGGTGCGGCAGCGGCAGGAATTCCATCGCGAGTGGCAGCAGCAAACCGCCCCCCAAGGCCTGATGCGAGGCGTGATACCCGGTGCGATTGTCGAAATCCCCCACGGTCTCGCGCTGCACCAGGAAGACCTCGCCGGCCAGCGCCCCGGACAGCATCAGAAAACGCCAGGGCAAGAAGCCGTGCCCGAACGATGCACCCACCGCCCAGGCT
>CAYRIB010000180.1:1174-3412 GCA_964424165.1 uncultured Myxococcales bacterium
AAACGACACGGACTGGGTGCCGCCAGGTAGGCTACCCTCACCCCAGGCGGCACGAAAGCGCAGCCCCAGGATGCCCCCCGGATACATCAGGTCGTGGCTTCGGACCTCCAGGCCTACCGTTGGCGAGGATGGCAAGGCACGTTCGCGGACCACGCCATCGAACCAGTAGCGATATCCCCCGACCGCCATCACGTCCCATGACGGCAGTGGCGGAATCAGGTCCTGCAAGGCAACGCTCTGCCCCTCGACCACAACGACCCGCCCGCGGTAGAGCGATTGTTGCTGCGCGCTCTTCAATTCGAGGTCGAGAGCGCCCGAATCCACGGCGAACGTGGCAGGCAGGGTTCCCTTGAGGCGTCCGTCGATCCACACGCTCATTCCGCGCGACGACTCGGCATACGAGTACAACACCGGACGGCCAGCCCGGCTCTTGCGTCCCCGCAGCACGATGGGGTCCGTGCCCTGCATCAGCATCTCGATCGAGGGGCGCTGCACGCCTTTCGTGTGGTAGTACACCCGCTCTCGGGCAAATTCATGGGCCTCGGTGATGGTGACCGCCCCGTCGCGATCGAGGTCGTTGGCCTGGATGCCTTCGACCAGATAGTGCGTGTACACGTCCCCGCCGAGCACATCGTCTTCGATGGCCGGCTCCCCCCACGAGGCCGCGGACAACACGACCATGGCGCTGCTCACGTCCTCGACCGGAGCCAGGAAGAAGCCGCTTTTTCGGCCCGCCAGGGCCCGGGTCAATTCGTCGTTCAGCGCAGACTTGCCCTGTCCGCTGTGGCACAGGGCCAAAACCAGGGCCTTGCGGCGCGATCGAACCTTCCCCATCGCTGCAAGCACCTCGGACACCCCTAATCCGGTCTGTTCGACGAGGTCCTTGCGGGTGTCGCTGGTTACGATGAAACGGCGCACATCAGCGGCTCCGGCGCGCCCCAGGGTGCCGTGCGTGGACAGGTATACCAGCAGTGTGTCTTCGGTCCGCGTCAGGTCGCTCGAAAGGCGGTTCAGTGCATCGAGTACTGCAGCGCGCGTCGTGTCCTCGCTGCGGACCTGGCGGATCACCTCGAAGCCGCTCAGCGCAGAGGCCATGGTCTCGACATCGGATGTGGTGAAGCGCAAGGCGGGCCAACGCGTGTCCTCGAATCCGGGCACCCCGACGAGCAGGGCCACCTTGCGGGCAGAATGGGAACGGTCGGTCACGCGGTCCCCGGGCACCGGGACCAGACGTCCCTGTGCCTGCGCTTGCGCAAGGGCAATCACGCTCAGCAGGGCCACAAACCCGACCATTTTCAAGGTCCGCGTCATGGAACCACCGTGAATGCCGCCAGGGATGCCATCACCGCAGCACCCGCGGATTCGAAGCGGGCCTCGATCACCTGGGCACCCGACAATCCCTTGGTGTCGAACGTGAGCACATCACCACCCGCGTTCAGCCGCTGTCGGCCACGTTCCAGGCGCAAGCCGGCGGGCAACAGGTCCGTTCGCACCCCTTCCGCATCGACGTGGAACAACCGCAGCGTCCCCTCACGGGTCACCGAACAGTCGAACAGCAGTGCCGTCCCCGCGCGCACCTCGCCTTCGGGGGCCAACTCCCCCATCACCTCGAGCTGCCCGTCCTGCCACTGTCCCTGTTGAAGCGTCAACACCAATGCAGCATCCCCTTTGACACCCCAATGTCCCTGGGGCGTCGGCCGTACCAGCACCAGCAAGACCGCGAGCGCGGCCACACCCAAGGCCGGCACGGCCCATACTGGAATGCGCCTCGATGGTGGGGTACCCGTTCTTTGCGCGATCCGGTCGAGCCCTGCCCGGGTCTCGGATGCAGACAGGGGCACGAATCCGGTCGCCCGGTCGTGGGCCTGCACCATCCGGTCGTACAGGCGCCCCCCGTCGATGGCAGAAAAAAGCGCATCGCAATCGGGGCAATCGGTGTTCAGATGCGCGCGCATGGCATCGGCTTCATCCGGCTTCAGGCGTCCGGCAACAAGGGCCTCGATCAGGGTGGGATCCGCGTACCTGCAAGCCATGAAACCTCCTATCGCCAGGCGGCCGCCTCGGCCACGAAACGCTTGAGCACCCGCGCCCTGGCGCGCTTCAGATACACCGTCACGGTGCCGTGGGGAATCTGTCGACGGTTCGCGATCTCGCGCGTGGTCGTGTCATCCCCGTAGTAGTAGTCGGTCAGCACCGTGCGTTCGGTTCCCTCGGGCAGTTCCGCCACAATACGCCGCA
>CAYRIB010000181.1:0-3357 GCA_964424165.1 uncultured Myxococcales bacterium
CAGATCGCCGTCGGACTCGCCGCCGCACTCGTCGGCGCCACCGGAGGCGTCTTCATCGTCACCGTGGTGCTCGCGCACGTGGTCGTGCCGCAGTCGGCCTCGAACCGCACGTAATACGTCGTCTGCGCGGCCGGCGACACCGACAGATTGTTGCCCGTGCCCGCCAGGCTGCCACCGCAACTCCCCGTGTACCAACGGGCCACACCCCCGGTCCCAAGCGTCCCACCCGTGTACGTCAGGTTCGTCGGGCCCCCGGGGCACACCGGCGACGCGCTCGCCGACGCGCCCGTCGGCGCCACCGGCGCGGTCTTGACGGTGACCGTCTGGCTGATGCACGACGTGGTGCCACAACTTCCCGTCCGACGCACGAAATAGGTCGTGGTCGCGCCAGGCATGACGGTCACACTAGCCTCGTTGCCCAGCACACTGCCGGTCCCGCAACCTCCCGCATACCACTGATGCGTGGCATCCGAACCCAACGTTCCGCCCGAGGCAGTCAGGGTGGTGGAGCCCCCGGGACACACCGTCACGAACCCGGTGATGGCCGTGGGCACCGTGGACAGAGTGTTCACCGTCAGGCCAGCATCAGTCGACAGAGCCACTGGCGCGCACGTGCCGGACACCTGTGCCCGGTAACGCAGACCGTCGTTACCGGCCACGGTCGACGAAACCCCGAGCGTGGCACTGGTCCAGTTCGAGTAGGTCGGGTTCAGCCCCGCCCCGCCGATCGGATTCCAGGTCACACCATCGTCGGCGCTCAGTTGCCACAGGTACGTCAGGTCGCTGCCCGATGCCCTGACCCCGAAGGTCGTGCCCCCGCCCACGCACACCGTGGCATCCACGGGATGCGAGGTGATCAGCGGCGCGGTTTTCACGGTCAACGTTGCCGTGTTCGACGTCGCCGGCGGCGGCTGCGCACCTGCGACCACGCACCGGTATTGGTAACCGTTGCTGGCACCCGGCGTCCCGGTCAGGTTCAGGGTCGGCGAGTTCCAATTCGCATACGTCGGATTTGTTCCCGCGGCCGTGATGTTGCCCCAGCTCGACCCGCCGTTGATACTGACCTGCCACTGATAGCTCAGGCTCGTACCCGATGCCGTTACCGAGAAGGCCGCCGCGCTTCCCGCACACACCGTCGCGTCGGTCGGATGTTCCAAGATCGCGGGCGCGGTGTTCACCGTGAGCACCGCCGCATTCGACACCACCGCAGGCTCGCACGCCCCGATCACCCGAAGCCGGTACTGATAGCCGTTCATTCCTGCGGTGACCCCGGTCAGACCCAGGGTCTGCGTATTGACCCCCGAGTACGTGCCCGAGTTCGACAGGTCCGCCCAGGTGGCCCCGCTGTTGATGCTCAATTGCCACTGCAAAACCAGGCCCGTTCCGACCGCCGTGGCCGAAAAACTCGTGTTACTGCCCGCGCCCACGGTCGAGTTGACCGGGTGTGATGCGACGCCCGGCGGCGCATCGACCGTCATCCGCACCTCGTCTGAGGTGACCGACGGCGAGCAAGTCCCGCTCACCATGCACCGATACATGAGGCCGTCGTTCAGTGCCGACACCGTACCGACCTGCAAGGTCGCGGTGGTGTAGCCGGCATACGTGGGTCCCGACCCCGCGGCAGTGATGTCGGCCCAGTTCGCCCCGTCGTTCGTGCTGACTTGCCAGCGGTGGCTCAGCCCCCCCCCGGTGGCTCCGACCGTGAAGCTGGTGCTGGCGCCCGCGCAGATCGTTGAGGCGACAGGCTGATCGTTGATCGCCGGGGCCGCCACCGCGGCCGCGGTCACCGTTGCACAACTCGTCGTGTTGCAACTGCCCTCGAAGCGCACGAAGTACGAGGTAGTTTCGGTGGGTGACACCACCAGATTGTTGCCTTCGCCAACGGCCACCCCGCCACAGGAACTGCTGTACCACTGCGCCGCCGCGCCATTGCCCACGCTGCCGCCCGAATACGAGAGGGTCACTGGGACGCTCGGACAGGCCACGGACGGGGTTGCCGATGCCCCGGTCGGTGCGATCGAGTGGGCATCGCTGTAGCCGTTGTTGTCCAGGTCCGTATCCACGTCCCTGCACGTCACGGCGTTGAGTCCCTGGCATTCGTACTGATCATCCTGGCACAAGTCCTTGTCCACCAGATTCGCCGGGTCCACGTAGTCACAGGCCGAATGAAAGGCTGGCGTCAGCACGCAGGCCCCGCCGCATGCGTTGGTTCCTTCGTCGGTGCTGCCGTCACAGTCGTCGTCCACGAGGTTGCACAATTCGGTCGCCCCGGGATGCACGGACGCACTGTTGTCGTTGCAGTCGCCCGTGCGGGTACCCCGATAGTCTCGTCCTGCCACGCAGAGGCACTTCGAATAGGTGCCGCCCGACGTCCCCCCGGTCCCGTAGCTGTCCCCGTCCACGTCGAGGTAGTACGTGGTGCAGCCCTCGGCGTCCTCATCCTCGTCGATCGCGGTGTCACAATCGTTGTCCACGCCATCGCACTTCTCGGGCGCGGGGTCCGGGGCCTTGCAAACGAGCTTGCCGCCTTCGCACACCTCGGTGCCGGTGCAGCTCGCGCTGCCCACGGTTTTTACACAGGTCCCGGGCTCGATGCCCTCGTCCGTGGTCCCATCGCAGTTGTCGTCCGCCCCGTTGCACACCTCGGCCACCGGGGTCTTCGCGGTGCACGCGGTCATCCCGCTGGAACCACACTGACTCGTGCCCTCGCACAGTCCCGCCGCATTCTCGACGTAGCAGACGGTCTTGTATCCACCGATCTGGAATTCCTCGGTGCATTCGCAGACCCCGGAATCAGGCACGCACTGCATGAAGGTCCCGATGTCGCGCAGCGCGATGGCCTCGCACGTGAAGCCGGTCGGACAGGGGGCCTCGCTGTCATCGCATTCCTGGCCGCAGAAGCGGCCATCGGGACCGTGCTCGATGCACAAAGCCACGGCCACCACCCCCGAAGGGGCGCAGTCGTCCTTGTCCACGCACGGTCGGCACAAGTAGTTCTGTTCGGGCATGCACACCATGATCGTGTCCCCGCCGAGCCCGGACATCGGGGTACACTTCCAACCGCCCGGACAGGGCCGTTCCAGGCACGTGGGGGCGCAGAACTTCTTGCCGGGGCTGACCTCAACGCAATATCCGCTTTCGCACTCGACGTTCTGTTCGCAGGAAAGAAGCTGTACGGTCTCGACCACGTCAGTCGGAACAGGCACATCGGTCCAGGTGACATCGACTGGCGGCGGCACATCCTGCACCACGAACTGATCGGTGGGAAGGTCCGTGATTACCACGTCCGATGCCACATCGGGCGCTGGCACGCCACCGGTGTCCGAGGGCCCACTCTTGCTGCCTCCGCAGGTCACC
>CAYRIB010000182.1:0-3291 GCA_964424165.1 uncultured Myxococcales bacterium
GGCCCGGGTGAAGGCTGCGCAATGCCTCGGGCATCGCGGGCACGGCATGCAAAATGCCCGCTGCGGTCGGAACCAGGGCCACGTTGTAAGCGAAGGCCCAGAAGAGATTCTGGCGGATCACTCGGAAGGTGCGCCGGGACAGATGAATACACGCCAGGACCCCGCCCAGGCCCGGCGCGATCAGGTTGATGTCCGCGGCTTCCCGGGCGACATCGGTGCCGGTTCCGAGGGCGATTCCGACATCCGCGCTGGCCAGGGCAGGGGCATCGTTGATGCCGTCGCCGACCATGGCCACGATCCCGCTGTGCCTGGCCTTTCGGATGGTCGACTCCTTCTGGTCGGGCAGCAACCGGGAACCATCGATTGGAATCCCAATTTCGTGGGCCATGCGTTCTGCCGCGGCGGGGTTGTCCCCGGTCAGCAAACCGACCCGGATTCCCATGCTCTGCAGTTCCTCGACCACGGCGCGTGCCTCGGGTCGAACCTCGTCCCGCAGCGTCAGCCAACCGGCCGTGTGGTCGTCGATACAAACGACCACCACCGACTCTGCGGCATGGGTGAGTTCGGGCGGCAGCGGCGTGTCGGAGGGCATCCATTCGGCCCGGCCGACCTGCACGCGATGCCCCTTCACCACGGCCCGTACGCCCACGCCCGCCACGGATTCGAACTGTTCGGGGGGTGGGATGAAAATGCCCCGCGATGTCACGTAATCGGTGATGGCTCGGGCCGCCGGATGCACCGCGCCTTGTTCTGCGGCGGCAGCCAGACCAAGCGCCTCGTCGGACACCTCGCCGGTCGGGAACCACCCGGACACCGCCAAGCGACCGGTGGTCAGTGTTCCGGTCTTGTCGAAGAACAGTCGGTTGACGCGATGCGCCGCCTCGAGCACCTCGGGCGAGCGGAACAGAATGCCGGCCCGTGCCCCCCGGCCGGTGGCCGCCGTGATGGCGGTCGGGGTCGCAAGCCCCAAGGCGCAGGGGCAGGCGACCACCAGCACGGCCACGAACCTCAGAAGGGCGGGCTCGAACGTTTCTCCGATCAGCCACCACGACACGAAGGTCCCCATGGCCACCAGCAAGATCACGGGAACGAATACCGCGGACACCCGGTCCGCCAGGCGCTGTATCGGGGCATGCCCGGCCTGGCAACTGGCCACCAGGTGGATGATTCGGGCGAGCATCGCGTCATCGCCCGTTCCGGTGGCCTGGATGACCAGCAGACCATCGAGATTGACCGACGAGGCCAGAACCATGTCCCCGGGAGCTATCGCAAGGGGCTCGGATTCCCCGGTCATGGATGCGGCGTCCACGAAAGCCTTGCCCTCGATCACCACGCCGTCCACGGGAATCCGTTCGCCCGCCTTTACCACGATGACGTCGTTAGCGCGCAGTTCCCGGGTCGGCACCTCACGTTGAATGCCATCTGCGGTCCGCAGACGTGCCTGCTCGGGCAGAAGGTTGGCCAGGTGTTCCAGAGCGGCCCCGGAACGGTGGCGGGCGCGGGCCTCGAGCATTTTCCCCACACGCACGAAGACCAGGATGATGGCCGCGGTCTCGAAATAGGTGTGGTGTCTTGTGCCCAGGAACAAAATGCCCGCAGAATAGAGGTACGCCGCGCTGGACCCCAGAACCACCAGCACGTCCATGGTCGGGGACCGATTCTTCAGCGCGCCCCAGGCCCCCCGGTAGTAGTCCCACCCGGTGCCGAATTGGACGGGCGTGGCCAGGGCGAACAGGAGCCAGTCGAGCCCGGGCATCGGAAAAAGCAGGCCAACGTCGCGCGACATGGACAACAGCAGGATCGGGATGGCACACAGCACCCCCAACACGACGAAGCGTCGTTCCCGTTGCAACGCGGCATCGCGGGCAGCAGCCTCCCGACCTGGCAAATCATCCGATGCCTCGGGCACCACCAGTTCGAATCCGGCCTGCCGGACCGCGGCCGCCAGGTCCTCAGGGCTGCATTGCTCACTGTCCCAGGTCACCTCCACGCGCTCGGAGGCCAGGTCGACCGATGCAGCGGCCACGCCCCGGACCCCGACAAGCGCCTTTCCCACGGATCGGGAACAGTTCGCGCAGTGCATTCCGATGACAGGCAGTATCTGGCGTTGAATGGGCATGAAACCCCTAGTAACTGTGCTCGTCGATGCGCACCTTGCCGCGGAACGTGCGGTACGCGAACACGGTGTAGCCGATCACGAGCGGCATGCCTACCAGCGCCACGATCAGCATGGTCAGGAGGGTGGTCTCACTGCTACTGCCATTCATGATCGTGATGGAATTCGCCGCATCCGATCGGGAAGGCACGAGATTCGGAAACAAGCTTGCAGCGGCCGTCGCGAAAAGCAGGACGATGGTGGCGGTCGAGGCACCGAAGGCGCGGCGCAACCGGCCCTTGCCGAGGCCATGCAGAGATACCCCGAGGCTCGCCAGGGCCCCTAGCGGGAGCAGCCACAGCAACGGCTGTGTCTGATGATTGGCTACCACCTGCGGTTCGAGGGCAAAGGCCAGGGTCGTGGCTGCGAACAAGAGCGCGCCCGCCGCATAGCCCGCCGAGCGGGCACCCATGGCGAGCCGGATCTCCATGCCACCGTCGGTCTTGATCGCCAGATACAGCCCGCCGTGAAGCGCGAAGACCGCGACCCCGAGCAGGCCCGTCGCGAGGGCGAAGGGGTTCAGCAGCGTCCAGAACGATGCGGTGAACGTGCCCCGGGCATCGAGGGGAATGCCGGCCACCACGTTGGCCAGGGCCACACCCAGCAGCAAGGCCGCGAGGGTGCTGGCGACTCCGAATACGTGATCCCACAACGACCGCCACCGGGGGCATTCGATCCGGCTGCGCACCTCGATGGCCACGGGCCGCAGGATCAGGGCTGCCAGCAGCATCATCATGGCTAGATAGAAGCCGCTGAACACCGTGGCGTAGGCCGCTGGGAAGGCTGCGAACAGCGCGCCGGCACCGGTCAGGAGCCACACCTCGTTGCCGTCCCACACCGGACCGATGGCATTGAGTCCCTTGCGCCGTTCCTCGTCGGTCCGCAAGAACAGGTGCCAGAAGCCCGCGCCCAGGTCGAACCCGTCCAGGACCGCGAAGCCGCACAGAAGAAAAGCCACCAGCACGAACCAGACTACGGTCAGGATGGTCATGCCGTCACCTCCCCGTCGACGGGTTGCGGCCCCTGATGGATCTTGTGATGCAGCAAGAACACCCACACTCCGAACAGGATTGCGTAAAGGATGCCGAACATCACGATCGACGCGAGCACGCTGCCCGCATCCACGCCCGGGGACG
>CAYRIB010000183.1:0-3273 GCA_964424165.1 uncultured Myxococcales bacterium
AATAAAACCAGTACAATATCATTGATATTCCTTTATGTCAATACTCATTCGTCTTTTCTTTATGTCCAAAGCACCGGGGTCATCACAAAGGGTCTATCCCGACCGCGGGCGGGGCGCATTATCGACCGTCTACAAACGCCGATGCACGGACGTCGCATGCTGATGAATGATGCCCGCAACGTGGTTGAATACGACGTCATCCCCCACCGCCTGGCGAACAACAGAATCCTCCAGCGCGATCAGCACCCTGCGGACGAGGTCAAACATTCGTTTCCGCAGCATCCTGGACAGAAGATCGCAAGACCCGACTTGACAATGCCGTATCATGTGGGCACAATGTAAGTACGCAAGGAGGTGCCGTATGAAAGCGCACTTGGTTCGAATCGGGAACTCGAGAGGCGTGAGGCTTCCGAAGCCGCTCATCGAGCAGGCTGGTCTTGGCGACGTCGTCGAGTTGGTCGTCAACGAGGGCCAGATCGTCATTTCCCGCGCGTCGTCCAGGCGGGCAGGATGGGCCGAGGCGGCGGCTCAGATGGTTGCACGGGGCGATGACCAACTGCTGGACCCGCCCACTTCCACTCGCTTTGATACGGAGGAATGGGAATGGTGACTCCAAGTCCGGTGTCACGCGGCGACATCTTCCTGGTCGACCTGGAGCCAACCCGCGGGCAGGAAATCCGCAAGATGAGACCCTGTCTTGTGGTTTCTCCGGATGAACTGAATCGGCATGTCCCCACCTTCATCGTGGCTCTTCTGACTACCGGAAGCCATCCCTATCCGTTCCGCGTGGCCTGCAACTTCCAAGGCAGGCATGGGCACATCGTTCTTGACCAGATTCGAACGGTCGACCGTGATCGGTTGGTTCGACGACTCGGAGCCCCCCCTCAGAACATCCTGAAGGAGTGCCTGACCGTTCTGCAGGAGATGTTCGCGCCTTGAGGAAAAGGCGACCGACGGTATGGGCGCATTATCCCCCGTCTACCAACGCCGATGCACGGACGCCGCACGCTGATAAAAGGTGAACGCCCAGAGCGGAAGCACGAACGTCCGGTCATCGGGCATGTCCGGCTCGCCCAGGTGCAGCACGACGCGATACGGCACCTCGATCTTCGAGACGAGGCCCGCAATGTGTCGCCTGTCGGGGGGGCTCATTCTCGGCGAAGATGTTCATCAGGCGCTCGTTGATTGTCCGTAGGTCCTTCTGGAACAGGTCGGTGTCGTCAGGGACAAACCTATTTCCAAGGAACCGGGTGCGGTTCACCATCCCGACCGCGAACGCCATCGACATCTCAGGTGAACGCCCAGAGGGGAAGCACGAACGTCCGGTCATCGGGCATGTCCGGCTCGCCCAGGTGCAGCACGACGCGATAAGGCACCTCGATCTTCAGCGGGCGCATGTCGCCTTCGAACGCGTCCAGTCCCCGGAGCCAGCGCCGATCGAAAGCGGCTCCCAGCTTGATCTCGATCGGCAGGTGGAAGCCTCGGTTGGAAACCACCAGGTCCACCTCCGAGACGGCCGTCTTGCTCCAGAAACGCAGTTGTGGCGCGGTCGGTTCGAGGGCGCACCACTTGGAGACCTCGACGATCGCGAGCTGCTCCATGAAGGTGCCGAGCATGCCCGACGCCACCAGGATACGGGTGTCCTCGAAGCCGCGGAGCCCCCAGAGCAGGCCTGGATCGGCGAACCAGACCTTGGGCGCCTTCACCACCCTCCGGCCGGGGTTCAAGCCGAATGGCGGCAGGCGCAGCAGAATCTGGGTTTCCTCCATCAGGCCGACATAACGTCGAAGCGTGATGGACGTCGTGCCGATCTCCTGCGCGGCCGTCTCCCATTTCAGGGGACTGCCGGCCCTCGCGGCGAGCTGGCGCACGCAGGCACGGAACATCTCGAGATTCCCGACCGCGGCCAGGCTGCGCACGTCCTTTTCCACGTAGGTTGCAAGGTAGTTGCGAATCCACTCTTCGGGCTGCGGGTCCGCACTGGGCTCCGGAAACAGCGGGTATTGCAGGTGAGTGGTCGCGAACTGGCGGCGGTCCCGCGCGTCCCATCGGCACCGCTCGACGAGCCCGTCGAAGTCGGGCTTCGCGAAGCGCCCCGACACAAGCCGCGAGACGAGGCCCGGCAATTGGTCGCCGGTCGGGTCCGTGTGGTGGGCGTGAGCCCATGCCTCGGATAGAGTGAACGGGGGCAGATGCACGATGCGCACCCGTCCAGACAGGGTTTCTGCGATCGGATCGTGGATCTGCAGTGCGGACGATCCCGTCAGGATCCATTGGATTTTTCCAGGCTCACGGTCGTACAGATCCTTCACGATCTCGAAGAGTCCGGGAGCCTTCTGGATCTCGTCCACGAGGAGGTGCAACCCTTGCACGGCTGACCAGGGACGTGCCAGCCGTTCCTCGATCTCGCGGACCAGACCGCCTTGGACGAGCAGCCGGTCGCGCAGGAAAGGGTCGTCCAGGTTCAGCGAGAGCCGGCTGGACTCGGGAAGACCGTCCAGGAGGTGCCGGGCCAGCGTCGACTTCCCGGTCTGGCGCGGCCCGATGAGTACCAGGACCTTGCCGTCGTGGAGCGCCTTGTGACACCGCTCTTCCGCATGACGCGGGGTGTAGTTCATGACCTCGCTCCCGCTGCATTCCTGGTCGGATCATAGAGGAAGATGATGGCAAAGTAAATAGAAGGCTATCGACTTTGCATTACAAAGGGATAACTCGAGCGAATTCCTTGGGGTGGGCCAGGAAATCCGCAAGATGAGCCCCTGTCTTGTGGTTTCTCCGGATGAACTGAATCGGAAGGAAAGGTCGATTCATCGCAGTACCCGATGCCAGGTCAGGGGAAGCGGGTCAGTAGTAGCACTCCCCGCAGGTGCAGCCTCCTTCGAGGTCGACCTGCGCGCATCCGGTCCGGGTGCAGTCACAGTAGGTGCGGCACTTGTTCGAACAATCGTCGCCAATGACGCAGGGCGTTGGGGATTCGCAGACCGGCGGAGGGACGCAATCGGGGTCGTCCCCGCAACTGCACAAGCCGGACTGATAGGCGAGGGTCCTTCCTACCCGCGAGGCGACATGGTCGGCGCGTTCCAGCGCGGCTCTTGCGTCATTAAACAGCAGGTAGAGCTCATCCATTTGTCTCCGCAGAGTATTAAACTGCTCTTCCGCCGCCCTCCGCTGAGCAACGATCTGACCGTATCTTTCGTTCGCTTCCGCAATAGCCGTCTCAACCATCGCGATTCGAGCGGTAACATTCGCCATCTCTGCGTTGATGGGCTCTAT
>CAYRIB010000184.1:0-3247 GCA_964424165.1 uncultured Myxococcales bacterium
CCACCAAGGGGTTCGGGGTCCAGTAGGCCGCCTGACAGGCCCCTGCGCTCACGGCACACTCGAGGTCCGCTGCGACCCGGAAGTCGGCACAGGCCGTGGCGCCGGGCACATCCAGAACGACTTGGTCGTATCCGTCAAACAGGTCATAGGCTACGGTCAGGTTGGCCAGGTAGCGCCCCATCTGCGTGGGACCCGTATAGGTCATCGAAGCCCCGCGCCAGTCGTCCAGGCAGTACAGAGGCGAAAATGCGTACTTTGACGTGGTGACCCCAGGGCTGAACGTCTGGTACACGAAGAACTGTGGCGAACAGTAGAGATCCGGAGGTTTGGGCAACGCCGGAGCGGGCGCCGAGGGCAGGACGTCCCCCGTGACCTGGCAATGGGCCTTGGCGGCGACCCCGAGCTCGCGGTACAACGTAAGCCGTGCCCCTTCCTGAGCCGTGCACGAACTGGTTTCGTCGCGTTGTGGCAAGCTGTGCACGAAGCCGTTACGGCGAAACCGAAGTCGTTGAAGATCACGCAGCGCGAACGTCTCGTCTTCGAACACGCCCCATCGCACGCACGTCCGCCCGCCTGCGTCGATCAGGTTGTTGGCGAACGTCACGGTTTCGTCGATGATGCTGCCGCGGATATCCACAGCTCGCGCATCCGGATAGCCTCGTGTCAGGTGCGCCGCATCGCATTGCAAAGAATGGTTGATCACGCCGAGGTGCCCCTGGGCCACAAAGGCGTTGTTCACCCACCGGTGAGTGGCGTCGCCGGCCTGCGAGGGTTCGTGCAAGGCCAGGGCCGATGCCCCCATGCGCGGGAAGAAAGTCCCGTCCCAGGGCTTGACCCCGATCTCGGACGCGACCGGGTCCCCCGCGTGTCCGCCGAACACCCGATTGTTCACGTGCACCAGGGCCGTTTCCCCGGCGCGCGTGGTTTCCGGGTTCTGATAGGCCATCCCGACGGATCGATCGTAGTTCAGGTCGCACCACCGATGATGGCGCGTCCCGGCCTCCAGACTGCCGGGCGCAGTGACCCCGACCGCGTCCGCATAGACGCCGCACGCCTCGATGAGGTTGCCTTCGGTCAGGAGATGCTCGGTGCGCGCGGTTCCCGTGTCCCCATCGATGCCCGAAAACTCCCCGAACGTGTTCACGTCCGGGTATTCGAACACGTCGGGCAACGCGGTGCGGGTGTCGAGCCCGCCGCCAGGCTGCCACAGCCGCAGACCGGTCTGCGCCCAGTATCCGAACCAGTGTTCGGTCGCGGTCCGGTAAGGCGCCCCGGGAATGACCCCACCAACAAAACGCGTGGCCTCCAGTTGCACGGCCGACACGTAGGGTATGTCGGCGCCCATGACGCGCCCCGGCAGCACGTTGGCAACCGCACGAGCCATGTTGTCCGGTTCGCTGACCGCTTCTTCGGGACAGGCGCAACCACCGGTCACAACCGGCACGCCTTTCGCACAGGTCGTCAGGGGCTCGCTGCCCTGAACCCACACGAACGTCCCCCCGTTGGTCGGTGTCCCATCGTCCGGCCCCCCGAAGACCCTCAGCCCGTATGCCTGCCGGGGTGCGAATCGCTGAAATTCGCCGCGCGCGAAGACGCCCCCGACCACCGCTGCATCCAGACCTTTCTGGCACTGGTCCCACGCCATCCCGGCCACCATCGTATTGTGGATCAGGGCGAGCCGACCGGCATCCGCGTCCTGCTGCAGCACGAGCACCCCATCCGAAGTCCAACTCGCAAACCCACCCTGCACGACGGCATTGCCCTCGACCCAGGCCAGAAACTGTCGCAGCGCGATACCGACCGCACGGGCCGGGCGTCGCACCACATAAGACGTCGGCCGTCCCGAGGTGCCGGGGTCGGGTTCCAGGTTACCCGCGATCAGCGCGTTTGCCTGACTTGCCTCCCCGCCCCCGATGACCAACCGGGCCGCGGTGCGATCCACGGCGCCGCCCGACAGGTCTTGGGCCACGATGCCCGCGGACATCACCACGTCCGAAAACGATGGGTCCAGGCTGGTGAGCACGGGATGGCTCACGGGCCCGCCCACGATGGCGTCGTTGGCGTCAACGATCAACCTTCCGAAGATCGGGGCATCGATTTGGGTCGAGACGGATTCGGACTGCAAGAAGGCGATGCCCACACCCACGGCCTGCCCGAGATCCATGGTTTCGAGAGGCAGCGACATGCCTTCATCGACCATGGCGGTGCACCAAGGCGAGCAGCCCCGAATATCGGCATTGTTCGCAATTCTTGCCCCGTCTTGCACCGCATCACCGAGGCGCATGGAGCCCTTTACCCGCACCCCGACCGCGTGCGGCAGAGCATCCGACAGCCCCGCTGCCCCGACCTTTCCCACGGGCGCACCACCCCAGACGCCCGAGGTGTTACGCACCACCAGCACCGCGCCGTCACGGCACGCCACATCGATGCCCACAGCCTCGAGCGCCCCCGAAAACGGTTCGGGAACGGCCAGACCATCGTTCTTGCGCGCACCACCGACGCTCAGATCACGGGACTCGGCGACCTCGAGCGAGTCGGTCCCGACCGTCAGGCGCGAGCATCCCTCGACCCGCATTCCAGCGACACCACCAACGCCGGGGGCTGCCAGTGGGTTTCCGCCCGTGATCTGCACACGGTTACCCACCACGGCCTCGCTCACCCCGGTCAGAAGGACCCCGACCCCCGACGGAAGCCCCGCTTCCGATACGGCCGGCAACGCCAGTTCACCGCCATCCACGATGCGCAGGGCCTGGGCCGTTCCGTCGGCGTCCTCGATCACGAAGCGTCCCCCGAACCCGATCGTGGCCGACGAGTTCGTCATCCACACCCCGATCGCGCTTACGCCCTTGCCCCCCTGAACCGTGGTCGCCGCCTCATCGCGGGAAAGGGTCACCAGGCTGCAGTCTTCGGAGCGAATGCCCACGGCCTCGTCCCACGCGTCCGATGACCCGTTGCCGCGCACCGTCGAACCGGTGATCGTCAGCGTCACTGGCGAGGTCGGGCTGCAGGGCAGGCGGATCGCGTGGGCCCTGCGACGGCTGGCCACGATACCGGTGGTTTCGGAACCTGCGCCCGCGATGTCCGCATGGAGCACGGTCAGACTGCCTGCACAGTGGGCATCCCCAAGCACCCCAAAGGTCTCGTTGCCCCGCCCTCCATGCACCTCGCAACGGTCGATCAGGGCCGCATTGTCGCCACTGAGGGCGATTCCTCGCGACACCATGCCCCCGCCCCCGCGAACCCGGCA
>CAYRIB010000185.1:0-3235 GCA_964424165.1 uncultured Myxococcales bacterium
CGCTCACGCAGCGACCGAAGCCAGCGCAGTCCGAGTCGAAGCTGCACGCGCTGCCCGCCTGGGCAGTGCCTGCAGTCCCCATCACCGCCGTGAAGGCAAGCATCATCCACCAGGATGTCCGATCTCGCGTCATTTCGATCTCCTTGGCAAGGTGCGCTAAGGCCCTGTCGACATTATAGGATGCGATGCTCGGGAATGCCACTGGGGGCCGCAAGGGACATTCCGTCATCGCGGCTCGCCTCAAAACGCAGGCTGCAGGAATCGAGCCTCGAAAACGTAACCGTCCACGTCGATCACGGAAATCATCCCGCTTCGCACGAACGCCAGACGATGTTGATCGTTGTCCCGCAACAGGATCATGACGAGATCATCGAGGTGTTCTAGCACGTCGATCGACATAATTTCGCCAGCGGGCAACTCCTGGGTGGCATACGTGGGAGTGTGTGCCTCGTAACTGCCCAGAATCGGTTGAACCAAGGGATCCGAAGGGCAATAGGGGTCCGTGTACGAACTGTAGATCCCCGAAAGATTGGGAATGACCATCAGGCGCGACACCCCGTCGACCATCACCGGCAGGTACACTTTGTTGCTCGTGCTGCTGAAGGCCGCGGGGGGACCCCCGCCATGCATGCCCTGCAACGTCACATCGGGCAGGTGAATCACGCCGCTCTTGACCGTTTGGTCCGGTTCGTTCGGATCGAAGTCGAAAAGCACGTGCCATCCCGGAGCGATGTGATAGGACAGGAAGCGCAGGATGGTCCCGGTTGGGATCATCAGATACTCGAGATCCGGGATGTCCGATGGATCCGACGCGCCCCCGCAGTCCCCGTTGGTTCCGCGATCGTTGACGAATTCCCAGGGCGGACCGCACAGTCCCGTCTTGTAGACCGACGATGCGATCCAGGCAGCAGGCGTCGCACCCGACGACACGTTCGAGAAGACGCGATTGGCCCGTCCCAAGGCATACATCAGCCCGATGCTCCGCTGCTCACGGGTGACCAGGCGGTCACCCGCCACATCCAGGTGCAGCGGACTGCAGACCCCGCTGGGCCGTTCCTCGGCAATGCCCGGCCCCGTGCGCGTCAGGATCTCGACCTGCAATTGAAAGTCTGCCTGCTGTTCGCGCATCCGCATTTCGACGTTGTCGAGCCGCGCCAGCAGATAAGTGCCGGGATCGGACTCCGCCAGCCAGTGAAGTTGATCCCGGGTCGGGTCGTATTTCCACCCGCCGGACCTGATCACGGACGGAACGGGATTGAGGGTCCCGAGCGACTGCAACACCGGCGGCTGCCACTCCTCGCCGGCCGGGAAGTTGGCGTTCAGCACCTGTAGATATCCAACGTCAAGCAGGGCGATGCGCACGTCGATTCCTTCGTCTTTCGGCACGAAGACGTGACCGACCACGATGTCGCAACGCAGGACCCCGTCGATCACCTCGCTGAGCGAACGAATCAGGGTGATATGCGCGGGCTTATGTCGATAGTTCGGCGGAAGCGTGCTTTCGACCAGCTTCAGATTGATGAGCAGATCGTAGCCCGCATAAACGTAGTCGACGTCCGGCGAGGGCGGTGGGATCAGGTAGCTGGCCGGGGCCTCGCAGGTGGGGGACTCTTCGTCTTTCGGGCTGTAGAAGTGCGCCATCACCAGCGAGCATTCCAGAAGGCCGTCATGCATGTAATCACGACTGCGCACGAGGATCGTGTCGCGCTGTGACGGAAAGTGTCCGTCGGGGATCACGCTCAGGTCCGGCCGAAAGACCTCGTTAACGCTGACGTAGGTTGCGACATACACGGTCTGCGCGGGTGCCGGAGGAGGCAGCAGATCCGAGGCTTGTGGACGACAGACGGGCTCGACCGGGGTCACGCCATACGACGAGAAGCGGCCAAGCGCCACGGTCACGGCCCCGCCGTCTATGGCCCGCGTGTGGTCCAGTGGATACCAGGCCATCAAGTCCGCCTCTGCTTCGCCACCATCGGCTATGAGGGCATGCCGCGCGATCCGGTAGTCATCCGCGAAGGCCCACGCGGGAAACGTGAGCAATGCAGCGCGCGCCAGGCCTTCGGAAGGTTCCGGGTCGAGCCGGATGTCCACGTAAGCCTGGATGTCGGATGAGGCCCGTTCAGGGGCGAGAGTCGGATCCAGCATTACCGTGGTGGGCTGAGCGAGCGCACCGGCCGGAATGATCAGCCTCACCGAGTCGTCGGCCAAGGCAACGGTCCCCCCTTCGGAACCGATGACCACGCTAACCGGAGCCACCGCCACCACATCAGCCCCGTCTGCCAAGACATCCCCCGGGGGCAGAGAATCGGAAGCAGCATCCGTGGATGCAACGTCGGAAAACTCGGCATCCTCGGCAGGAAGCTCGCCGACCACCACATCCAGATCATCCTGCAGGCCGGAACTCCCCCCCCCGCAGGCCGTGACCAGAGTCAACGCCAAGACCAGTGACCATTTCCTGTGCATGAATCACCTCCGTTGCACGACCCCACCCCGCGGCATCACGGGGTGGCCCGGCCGCCTACCAGAAGAACCGGGCGAGGATGTTCCAGATACCCATGCCAATCGCCACAAGGCTCAGCGACTCCCGCCAAGGGGTCACATGGGTTAGCAGCTTGTCCATCGATGCGATCGTCTCGGGACGTTTGCGCAGACCATCGCGAATCATCTCGGCCCCGAGCAAGAGGCCGAGCAACGCAAGAAGCACCGCGGTGACCAGCGAGGTCAGCCATGCCAGCGGACGATGAAACAGCCCGGTGGCATGGAACAGGGCGTTGAGCACCAGGATCACGCCCCACACCAGTGACGCAACCCCGAACCACCCCTGGTAAGGCATCAGATGGTCGATGACCCCGCGGGCGCCCGGCTTCTTCGAGACAATGCGGTCCGCCGCGCCAAGAACGCCTAGAATGATCAGAAGAATTCCTGCGATCAGCCCCATGCCGACACCTTCCTTTTCGCAACCGATTCCATTTCGCCTCATGCTACCCCACGACAGTGGTGGCATGCAACCTTGGATTCGGCTAATGTCGACGAACGGGCCCTTCATTTCGGCGGGTCCGGCATGCAAGAGGTGCAGTCATGGCACTGGAATCGGAAGCAGGGGTCACCTGGGTCCCCTTCGACGCGATGGAAGCCTTCATGCGGGCCTGTTTCGAAGGCATGGGTGTGCCCCCGGACGATGCCGCGATCTGCGCGGACGTGCTGATCACCTCGGACAAGAGGGGCATCGACTCAC
>CAYRIB010000186.1:0-3167 GCA_964424165.1 uncultured Myxococcales bacterium
CGGGTCCCGCATACAGCAGGTCGTCGTCGCTGGAGCCCCGGATGAAGTCGTTGCCATCCTCGCCGTAGATGCGGTCGTGGCCGGAGTCCCCGTCGATGCGGTCGTTGCCCGCGCCCGCAAGGATGGTGTCCTCGCCCGAATCGCCCCAGATCAGGTCGTTGCCGTCCGCACCCTCGATCCAGTCGTTACCCGAATCGCCCATCAGGTGGTCATGGCCCAATCCTCCGAAGATCCGGTCTTCGCCCGGGTCGCCCTCGATGGTGTCGTCGCCTTCGTCGCCGAACAGCGTGTCGTTCGCGCCGCTGACGATCATGCTGGTGCCTTCGCCGGCCATCACGTCATGCCCTGGGCCGCCGTGGATCTCGTCCCGGTCCTGCCCGCCCACGAGGGTGTCGTTTCCCCCGAAGCCGTAGATGCAGTCGTCGCCGTCCCAGCCGTCCAAGTCATCGTCGCCTTCGGTGCCGAGCATGAGGTCCTGAGTGACCAGACCGTTGCCCGGGTGCGGCGGGATCGTGATGGTGCAGGGGTCCTTGCCCACGCAGGCCCAGGTGCCCCGGCCGGTGTAGATCCCCGCCTCGCCCCGGTACGCGGCCTCGAGCCAGGCGTTGAAACGACGGCCGCAAAAGACTTGGTCCATGTCCGACGCGGCGCAGGGGTCGCGCGGGTCGTAGCTCATGGGCGCGGCCACTCCGTCGGCGATCAGTTGGTCCAACCCCACGAAATGATCGCAGCCCGACGCGGGCGGTTCCTTTATTTCGTACCCGAAGGACCCGTCGCGGGCCAGGAAGTAGAGGTTGTGGGTCAGCAGGTAGTCCAGACCGCTGTATTCGCCCACAGCCCGGTCCAGATTGCCGTTGCCCTTGTGGAATTGCCGCAGGCGGTTGCTGCCCTGCCACCCCGGGACTTCTTCACAGCCCGGGGTGTTGTGGCAGGGACCGGTGCACGGTGCCGAGGTCAGGAAGGACTCGGTCTCCCAGGTCAAGAGGCCGGCCGGCACCGGCTTGTCGTGCAAAATGGCGTTCATGAAGGCATACGCCATGGTGCCTTCGTTGCGGGCACGCGTCACCCAGGTGTTGTCCTGCCATTCGTTGGCACAGGCGGCCGCGTTGTAGGCCAGGAACTTGTTGCGTTCGCTTTCGTTGCCCCAGGCCACGTCCACGCCCGGAAGGCCCGTGCCCCCTACACCCTTGGTGGTACCGTCGCGATAATCCTCCATGCCGAAGTCGGTTCCGCACACCAGATTGGCGCACTTGGCCATCGGGTCCGAGAACGATCGGGCGTTGCCCCCGAAGTCGTCGGGCATCTCGGTGCCAGAGGGGTCCTCGACGCGCCAGTCGGAAGCCTTGACCCAGCGCACCAGGCGGTCCGTGATGGTGCGGGCTTCGTGGCGCAGACCCATGCCCTCGACCGTTACGTCATCGGGCATCAGCTTGGCCACCATGGCCAACCCGGTAAGCAGGGCCATGGTCTGGTACTTGCCACCAAAGAACCGGCCATCGATGTTGCCGACCTCCGCGGCCCCGCAATTCAGGATCGATTCGATGCACCCGTAGCCTTCCCAATCGTCGTCGCGAGGAAATCGCCAGTCGCTTTCGACCATGTCTTCGAAGATGAAGGCCAGGGTCAGGTCATTCTGCTGATAGAAGCCGTCGAGCGCCGCGGCCGTTTCGAGCACGCCGTAGTAGGCATTCGCGGCCACGTCCACGCGGTTGATGGCGTTGAGAGCATGGCGCAGATCCGCCAGGGTCTCCTGGGTGTCCAGGCCCAGGCGCGTGAACATCGCGTATTCGGTGGCCAGCAGTGATAGATACAAGCCGTGCGTGCCCAGGTCCTCCCAGGCGTACGAGCCGTTGCCCAACGAGGTGCTGGCCAGCGAACACCCGGTCATGTAGCCGGAATTCGAGCAATCCAAGGTTGGGTCGCGAAACGCCGCCACGAGGCTTTCGCCCTGGCGTTCGCCGATCGACACGAAGCCCGGGAACTGCGCCGTGTCGTTGCCCCTGAAGCGCAGGCGGTAGTTGAAGTACTTGCCCATCCAGTCATCGGGCTGGCACTGCGGGGGCGTGGTCAGCCAGGCGGGGTCGGCGGTCGCGGCTACGGGAATGAATATCGGGGGTTCCACGTAGGTATCCACCTCGTAGCCGCTGTCCATGGTCACGACCTCGGCCTCTGGTGGCAGGTCCACGGGGATCACCACATCCTCGGGCGGTGATTCGACGTCCACGGGTTCCACGTCCGGCACCACCTCGATCACGTCTTGAATCGGGTCCGGCGAGCGGTTACCCCCACCGCAGGAGTACAAGGCCACCAGGGCCGTCAAGGACAACAACAGCGAGCGGGCAAACCGGGTCATGGGCGCATCCCCCGTACCAGACGCGCATATTGTATGCCCTTTGTGGGGTCGGATGCGAGATTCGGCCCGCGAGCGGATGTTTTGCGAACCTTCTTCGCATTAACGCTATAATTCCGAAAGGATTTGAAACATGGTCAGGAGGTCGGGATGTCTGGGTTGGGTGTCATGCGCGCCGGGCTTGGTCTGCTGGTGGCCATGGGCTTCGTGGTGGCTTGCGGAAACGGTTTGGAAACTGGACTCCCGTTGCAGGATGCGGTGTCAAACGAGCAACCGGGCGCAGAGGTGACCGGCGACGATGTGGTCATGCCGGACACTTCGGAACCGGATCAACCCGGTTTTGACCTGCTGCCTGGGGACGATGCCGCAGACGACACCCCTGTGGCCGTGGACCTCGTGCTCGATGGTGGCAAGGACGTGCCGGCGCCGGATGCGGTAACGCCGGATGGCGGGTCCGACGCCATCCCCGAGGTGCTCGAGCCCGCGCCTTTGTTTCGCTACGCAAATTCCCATGCATCGTCGGCCTGGCTCGACCTGCCCCCGGCCTGCCGCGAAGATGCCTGGCTGCAGAAATACTTCCGTTACCGGCTGCGTCTGCGCGGCAACGGCACCGCGGAATTCCCGGGCTTCGTGTCCGTGGGCGAGAGCCCGGGACAAAGCCTGCTCGCCGGGATGCGCGATCCGGAACTGAAGTGCGACAACAGCTACTGGACCGAAGGCTGTGCCTTCGCTCCACCCGCGGATACCCAGGGGTCCTACGCATGGGGGGATGGCACGATCTGGCTCGGGCTGTACATCGCGACCCTGGCCACGGAAT
>CAYRIB010000187.1:0-3111 GCA_964424165.1 uncultured Myxococcales bacterium
GGTTTGGAGGGAGGGGGAGGCGGCCAATACCCGCCTCTCCCTACCCCTATCCAAACCGCCTCAGCTCGCTGCCGCACTCCCAAACCGTCTCAGCCGTCTGCCGCACTCCCAAACCGCCCAAGAGCGCGTCGGTTCCTCCTTGCCCCTCTTGAATGCCCGTCCTACACTGTGTCTGTTCCCCTGGACGAGGTTTGTTGCATGAAATTCGCCCATATCGGGTTCCTGGTCGGGTTTGTCGCGGTTTTGGTCGCTTTCTTGCTCGTGCCTTCGCCCCCCTGGGTCAAGACCATCCTGATCGCCACATCCTTGCTGTTCTTCGGTGGCATGCTGTTCATGGCCCGCCGCGTTACTCGCCTTCCGAAGCTCGCCTCGCTGGATCGCGACCTTCTGGCGACCGGGGAACAGGCTCCTGCCCTGGTGCGCGAAATCCGGGATTCGGGTATCACGCTCGATAAGGTGGCGGTCGCGGACCTGATCCTCGAGGTCCGCCCGCGCTTCGGCAATCCGTTCCCGGTCCGCATCCACCAGATCGTGCCTCGCCTGCAACTGCCCGCGTTCCAGCCGGGTGGCAGCGTGACCGTTCGCTTCGATCCGGCAGACCACGACCGCGTGGCCGTTGACCTGGACGCCACGATGTCTGCTTTCGAGACCCCGCTCGCATGACCAACCGCTGCTTTGCCTGCCTTCCTGTTGCGAAACGGCCCTGGATCGGCAATAATTCCGTAGGAGTTATGCATGCTACGGTGTCTGATTTCCATGCTCGCGGCGCTTTCTGCGTGCACCGGTCTGCCTTCGCTGCAGTCTGCAGGCGGGTTTGACGATGCCGCCGATCCGTCGGGGATGGTCGAAGGGCGCCTGCTGACGGCCGATGGTCAGGGGGCGGCCAACGTGTGGTGGATGCTCGAGCACACAAAGACCGGACTTCGCCTGGCCGGGTCCACGGATCTGGCGGGACGATTCGCCCAAGAGGCTCTGTTGCCGGGGATCTGGCGCCTGGTGTCGTCGGATCTGGCGGGCAACGGAGTCGCAGGCACGGTCGATATCCTTCCCGCGGGTCGAACCACGATTGACGGGTGGGTGCTTGATCCGGTAGCGGCCAATGCGGCCATGGCCGAGATTCCAGACATCTGGAATGAACACCTCATCACCAGCGGAAAACAAAACCACCGTTTGCCCGTCTATTCCCGGGACGCAACCTTTGCCGTGTCGTTCGTTGACGGGGCCGTTGCATCGACGGCGGACGTCGTGGTCACGGATCTCCAGACCGGAGCCCAGACCCTGCTCGCTGCGGCTGTGAACGTGATCGTCAATCCCTATGTGGGCGGGGAACAGAACTCTTCCACAGATGGCTGGGACCTCGGTGCCCTGACCGACCAACCGTGGGTCCGCGGCGGCCTGTTCGAAGATCGGTGGGTGGTGTATCGGGCCAATCTTGTGCGACCTGACGGTGAGCTCGAATCCCGCCTGATGGTGCATGATCTGGCCTCGGGGCAATCTACGACCGTGCCCCAGCCGACCGACTTGGTCGCAGCGCCGCTGCTCGAGGGCCCCCCGTGCGTTCGGGACTCCAATCCAGCGATCCTCGCCATGGGTGCGGATGCGGACCGATTGGTGTTGGTGCAGCAGGTCAAGGCCGACGCGATGAATGTCCACTTTCGCTGGGTGGTCGTCTGCCGTATTGGTCCTGGTGGCGAGCCTCCTGCGTGCGCGCATCTGAGCGGGCTTGATGGGCGCTTCGGGCTGATCGAAACCGTGCTGGGTCGCAAGGCGGTGGCCGTGCGGGGGTGGGTTACGACCTGCCGGGGGAATGTCCCGGGCTACGACCCCGAAGACACGGCCTTGTCCCATCTGGTGATTACTCGTCTGGACGACTTTGGCGTCGTGGATTTTTCGGACATGGGCCTGATCTCGCACGTCGCGTTCTTTGAAGACGGCGAGTACCTGCTTGCCGTGGGTGGCGGGGAAGCAGCAAACCGTCTTTGGATGGCAGGCATCCAACATGCCGGGTTCGTCGCCTTTCCCGCTGCCGACACCTTTCTTCAGGCGCACGAACACTTCGCAAAAATCGCCACCTCGCCGGACGGCGGGCGAGTCGCCGTTGAGGCTCGGTCCATGACCCTTGAGCGCGGTCCGCAATTCGCGATCGTAGTGGCCCGCGTCGAAGACGGCCAGTTCGTGCGCTTCGGCCCGGACCTGGTGCATCGTGGGGTCGACGTGGGCCGCTTCCGCCTGGACCCGATCTGCGGCGGGGGCTTTACGACGGATCATCGTCATGTCGTGGCGTGCCGGACACTGGGGCGCGACGACTACCGCATCCTGTTTGGCACGGCCCTTCCCGAGGGCATGGAGTCCCTGCACCTGCAGGCCTACCTGCCAATCGACGGTGGAAAGCCGTGGATCATCGAGGCCGACCCCCTGGCACGATTTCCTCTGGTCAGCCCCGGGGCGACGCAGGTCGTGGATGCCCGGACGACCAGCAACGGACGCATGAGCCAACTCTTTGTGACCTCGCGGGCGGATGGGCGCAAGGTGCCCGTATCGTGGGTCGCCGAGGATCGCTCGGACGTGGCGTGGTCCCCCGACGGACGGTACCTGACCTATCTGGGCACGGATTTTTCGGAAGGTGGCTTGCGTCAATTCTTCCGGGTGATCCCGAGGCTGTTTTTCGAGCCGTGGGCCGTGACGGCCCCCTGAACCGAGGGCGCGAATGGATCTGCTGAGTCCGCTGCGAAAACATCTGCGCCAGGCGGCCGCTCAACGTGTGATGACATCGTGCTACCCCCGGCTGGTACGCTACTGCCACAGCCTGGTTCGAAACCGTGAAGACGCCTGCGAGCTGGCCCAGGACGCGTGCTGCCAGTTCTGGACCGCGCACGAGGCCGTAACCGAGGCGTCGCGGCTGCAACCCTATCTGTTTTCGATCGCTCACAATCTCTGCATCAGCCGCCTGCGGCGTGACAACCGGTGTTTCGAGCAGGAACCCGATTTTTGGGACAGCCTGCCCGCTCAGGACGCTCATTGCCCCCCGGAACTGGCGGACGAACGTGTCGAGATCGTGCGGCGTATTGTGGCGGAACTGCCCGAGGGAACCGAACGCACGGTGCTGACCGA
>CAYRIB010000188.1:0-3102 GCA_964424165.1 uncultured Myxococcales bacterium
AGTGTACCGACGTGAAGGTCAACGAAGTGGCCCCGAAGCTCTTCGAGCATTTTCCAGACCCGGCAGCCATGGCCAAAGCACCTCCGGAAAAGGTGGAAACCCTGATCCATGCCACGGGCTTTTTCCGGGCCAAGGCTCGGTCCGTGATCGGAAGCGCTACCGCGATCGTGCAGCACCATCAGGGACGTGTCCCCAAGACCATGGAGGCCCTGACCGCGCTGCCCGGGGTCGGGCGCAAGACGGCCAACGTGGTATTGACCCAGTGTTTCGGGGTGCCGGGCATCATTGTGGATACCCACGTACGCCGGCTTTCACAACGACTCGGGTTCACGAAGCACGAGGACCCGGACCGTATCGAAGCCGACCTGCAAGCCCTGCTGCCCGAGAATCTGTGGACCGACTTCACGCACCGTCTGACCTGGCTGGGGCGTCGCGTGTGCGTGGCCAGGAAGCCCCGTTGCGAGCAGTGTCGCCTGAAACCCGACTGTCCCACCGGTGCCGCCCTGTAGGACGCGCTCTTCACAGCGCCGCAATTCGCCCCCGCAGGCTGCCATTCACCCGCAAACCGGCTATAATCCCGCCTTCCGGTCGCCCGACGACCGGGTGAACCGTCATTTCAGGAGGCCCCCGATGAAGCCGAACAACCCGATCCTCACCGACGCCCAGCTCGCCTTCGAGCTGAACAAATGCGAATTCTGCGAGGAAAAACCCTGTCGCGAAGCTTGCCCCGCTCACTGTTCGCCGGCGGACTTCATTCGTTTTGCCCACGTGGGCGAACCCTCGGACATCGCTCGGGCCGCGGCCGAAATCATGACGGCAAACCCCTTTGGCGGGGTGTGCGGCCTCGTGTGTCCGGATCGCCACTGCCAGGCCGCCTGCGTCTACAAGAAATTCAACTCCGCGGTCGAGATCCCGGCCGTGCAGGCGACCCTGATCGCCAAGGCCAAGGCCCTGGGCGTCATGCCCAAGCTGCCCCCGGTCGCGTCGACGGGCAAAAAGGTCGCGGTGGTGGGCGCGGGGCCCGCGGGCCTGGCTGCTGCGGCCATGCTGGCGCGCCATGGGCATGCGGTCACCGTGTTCGAACGCGAGACGACCTTGGGTGGCGCGTGTCGCCTCATCCCACCACATCGCCTGCCGCGTGACGTGCTGGATTCCGACATCGATTTCCTGCTCTCGCTCGGGGACATCACGATTCAGCGTGGCAAGGCCGTGACCGACCCCATGGCCCTGCTGTCTTCCGGCTTCGACGGCGTGGTCGTGGCCTCGGGCCTGACCGAGCCGATCGGTCTCGGGATGGCGAACGAGGACATGGCCCTGCGCGGCCTCGACTACCTGCGCGCCCCTGACACGCACCCACTGACCGGCAAGAACGTGGCCGTGGTCGGCGGCGGCGCGACCGCGGTGGACTGCGCAGCGACCGCGCGCTTGCAAGGGGCTGCGAGCGTCGAGATGTTCTGCCTCGAACGCCTCGACGAGATGCCGCTCACTGCCCGCGAGCGGGCCGAATTGCTCGAACATCACGTGGCGCTGACCGGACGAGTGCGCCTGAGCGCGATCCACGCCGAAGGCGGCCGGGTGAAGGGCATCGAGACCATGAAGATCGACCTGCCCGAGGGTACCCCCTTCTCGCCCGCCGCGGTGCGCGACGTGCCCGGCAGCGTGCAGCACCGGCCCGGGTTCGACGCGGTGATCGTGGCCATCGGAGCGCGTCGGGGGCTGACGCGCGTGGATGATCCCCGGGTCACCTATGCAGGCGACTTCGACGTCGGTCCCTCGACCGTGGTCACGGCCAGTGCAGGCGGCAAGAACGCGGCCCTGGAACTGCATGCCAGCCTGACGTCGCAGCCCAAGCCCGAGATCCCGGATCGCCACAAGAGCCGGGTGCGCATCCCGGGTTACGATTTCGAGCCCGTGCCCCTGACCACGAACTTCTTCGGTCGCATCATTCCGTCGCCGTTCCTGCTGTCCGCAGCCCCGCCCTCGGACGGCTACGACCAGATGACCAAGGCCTACGAGGCGGGATGGGCCGGCGGCATCATGAAGACCGCGTTCGACAACGTGCCGATCCACATTCCCGGCGAATACATGCACGCCTTCGACCGTCTGACGTACGGCAACTGCGACAACGTATCGGGGCATGCCTTGGACCGCGTGTGCCGCGAGATCGAGCGCCTGGTGCGCGAGTGGCCCGATCGCCTGACCGCAGGATCCACGGGCGGTCCGGTCACGGGCAATGACGAGTCCGACCGCAAGGGTTGGCAGTCCAACACCAAGAAGCTCGAGGCCGCGGGTGCCATGGCCATCGAGTACAGCCTTTCGTGCCCGCAGGGCGGGGACGGGACCGAAGGCGACATCGTGTCCCAGAATGCGGCCTTGACCGCGAAGATCATCGACTGGGTCATGTCGGTCGGCGACCCCGAGGTCCCGAAGCTGTTCAAGCTCACCGCGGCCGTGACCTCGGTGGCCGTGATCCTCAAGGCCGTCAAGGCCGTGTTCGATCGCTACCCGAACAAGAAGGCGGGCGTGACCCTGGCCAACACCTTCCCGACGCTGTGCTTCCGTCCGGGCGAAAAGAAGGAATGGGAAGAAGGCATCGTGGTGGGCATGAGCGGCGAGGGCGTGACCCCGATCAGCAACCTGACTCTCGCGACCGTGGGTAACCTCGGGGTCACGGTGTCGGGCAACGGCGGGCCCATGGATCACAAGTCGGCCGCGCACTTCCTGGCGCTCGGTGCCCGCACGGTCCAGTTCTGCACCGTGGTGATGAAGCACGGCTATGGCGTGGTCGAAGACCTGCACTCTGGCCTGAGTCACCTCATGGCCGCCCGGGGCATCCGCAGCGTCGAGGAACTCATCGGCATTGCCCAGCCTCGCCCTGTGCGGGACTTCATGGCCCTGACCCCGATCAAAAAGATCTCGGACGTGAACAAGGATTTGTGCGAGAGCTGCGGCAACTGCACGCGCTGTCCATACCTGGCCATCACGCTCGATGCAGACAGACATCCCGTCACGGACCCCGCCCGCTGCATCGGCTGCAGCATCTGTGTGCAGAAATGCTTTGCCAAGGCACTGTTCATGCGGCCCCGCACGGCCGAGGAAACG
>CAYRIB010000189.1:0-3043 GCA_964424165.1 uncultured Myxococcales bacterium
TCCTTCCTTCCCGCACCACGCGGATGATCGGGCGTGCGCGAAGGTCCTGGACAACTTCCTGAAAGCCAGCAAGAAGGTCGGGGTGCTGAGCGCTCCGCCCTGTCTGGACTGTTACACCCCATGCAACAAGAAGCGCGACGATGTCTATATGAAATGCATCACCAACGGCAATCCCGCGCCCGAATGCGAGGAGAAGGCAGCCGAAGTCGGGCTCGAGTGCATCAAGGTATGCAACGAGCCCTGCAAGAAGGCCTGCCACGTCGCCTACGACAACGGCCTGGACAAGGAGCAACTGTTCGTCTGTCTGAAGGCATGCGAGCCCCTCCCCCTGATGTGCAATCAGGAGAAGTGCGAAGCCCTCGACTGTCACCTCAACGGAGATCCATTGGGAGAAATGGGTAAGTGCGGACTTGACCCCAAGGATCTGAAGTCCTGCACGTGCCAGAAGGTTGCTCCGCCGGCCGTCGATCCCTGCAAAGAGAAGTGCGAACCCTATTCGAAGTGTGTGATCAAGAAGGCCGACCGCGAGTTCAAGGGTGAATGCGGCGCTGCTGGTTTGGACGCCTGCACGTGCATCGCTACCGAAGGCTGCGACATCAACAGTTTCAATCCGCAGTGCATCGCTGTCCCTTGCGTGAACGAGCAATTCAAGGTTATCGGCGCCTGCGGTCTCGATCCCAAAGGCGGCATCTGCGGGTGTCGACTGCCGTGCAACAACATCGGAGCCTGCGTGTTTGACCAACCCCAGTTGTGCGCGGAGCAGTGCGCGGTAAAGTGCAAGGAAGCCGGCGAATGCCGTATCCAAGCCGACTGCTTCAAGGACGGGTGCTGCTGTACTTGCGGCAGGTGCGGTGACGCGAAGTAGACGTCGCGTCCCTGCAGTCATCCGCGGTTTTTACCGTTCCTCGCCTTGACATTCCCCCATCTCTGGTATAGAAACCGCCCCCACTGAACACGGATTGTCCGCAGACAGTGTCTCGATGAACTTGGAGGCCGGATCATGCGAATCACAACGTTTCTTTCCCTGACCCTGGTGGCGTCCCTGGTGCTTGCCGGCTGCGGCGGCGGGGAGGTCCAAACGGGCAACGGCGCCACGACCGACGTGGTGGACAACGACACCCCGACCGTGCCGGATACCATCATTGACACGACCACCTCCGACACCGTCTCGGCAGACAACGCGGTGCCCGCTGACACGGCCGGTGACAGCGCGCCGGATGTGGCGGATGACACGACCTTTGCGGATACGACCCCGGATGCGACGCCGGACGTGGTGGCGGATACGACCACCCCGGACGTGCCCGAAGAAGTGGCCGAAGAAGTGGTCGACGACGTCGCCCCCGAAGCCACCCCGGACGTGGACGAGGTGTCCGAGACCGTCGAGACCGCCTGCACCGACGGGACGATCGCGGGCCTGCTGGCGTGCACCGAAACCACGGTCGACGTGGCTTTGACCTCCGCGGTGGTGACCTACGTGTTCCCCGGCAGCTTCTTCCTGTACGATGCCAGCACCACCCGCGGGATCCAGGTCTACGAGACCCAAGGCGCCGCCTGGACCTTCACGCCCCCGGTCGTGGGGGATACGGTGTCCCTGCACGTGACCAAGCTGACGGACTTCAGCGGCCAGCAGGAAATCACGGGCTGTGACAATCTCGTGGTGATCAATCAGACCGGCGACGTGGCCACCCTGGACCTGAACGGCACCCCGAGCCCCGAGCCGTCCGAGGACCTCGAGAGCCGCGCCGTGACCGGCGAGGACCTGCTGGTGTCACGCATCGTCTGCGACGAATACGTGGAAGTGGCGTACGGCACCCTGACCGACGTGACGCTGCGCGCGTTCGATCCGATCCCCCTGTGCGCAGGCGCCACGCTCGATCTGGCCTCGGGCGTGATCACCGATTACAAGGGCGAGCATCGCCTGCACACGTTCAAGGATGGCGACATCACCGACGTGGTGGCCACCGGGTGCACGGCCCCCGATCACTCGAACTTCGGGTTCGAGGAAGACACGGGCACCGACGACCCGCCCGCGGACTTCTACAAGGCCACCTGCAGCTTCACCGCGGTGCGCGACACCACGAAGAAGTTCAGCGGCGACGCGAGCTGCGCCCTGACGTGGGCCAGCACCACCCGCCAGGACCTGTTCATGAGCGAGTTCGTGGCCAAGGGCGAAAACACCAAGGCGAACCTCACGGTCCTGATCCAGGACAGCGACATTCACGGGCGCGCCCGACCGGCCGTCGCGTTCTACGACGCGGACAAGAAGATCCTGGAGCGGGAATACTGCTCGACCTATTCCGCGAACATGGGTGCCAACGACTGGCAGCAACTCGAGATTGAGGCCGCCTTCCCCGAGGGCGCCGTCTACGCCCGCGGCTTCGTGGTCATGTATGACGAGGGCACGGTGAGCGGTCAGCCGCCGGTGGGCGCCACGGTCAACATCGACGACTGGACCTTCACGGTCCACTCCCTGTAGTTCAGTCCTGTCGCGACGCCAGCATCAGCGATGCCACGATCGACACGAAGAGCAGCCCGGCAACAACGCCGAGCGAGATGCCGATCGGCACCTTGATGATGGTCGACAGCATCATCTTGGCACCCACGAACAGCAGTACCGCAGCCAGCCCGAAGTGCAGGAAACGGAACTTTCCAAGCATGCGCGCCAGCAGGAAGTACAGGGACCGCAACCCCAGGATGGCGAAGATGTTCGAGGTGAACACGATGAAAGGGTCCGTGCTGATGGCCAGAACCGCGGGGATCGAATCCACCGCGAACACCAGGTCCGTGATCTCGATGGTGACCAGGGCCAGAAACAGGGTGGTGAACAGCACGCGCCCGTTCTCGCGAATCCAGAATTCCGGCCCCTGGTGACGGGTGGTGATCGGCAGGACCCGGGACAGCAGGCGCACCACGGGGTTGCGTTCCGGGTGCACGTCTTCGGGCTTTTGGAAGATCAGCTTGAAGCCCGTGATGATCAGGATGGCACCGAAGATGTAGATGGTCCACTCGAAACGGTGAATCAGGGCAGTGCCCGCGAAGATGA
>CAYRIB010000190.1:0-3022 GCA_964424165.1 uncultured Myxococcales bacterium
GGCCGAGAAGTTGAGCGCCGACATGCCGTCGGCCATGGTCTCGATCAGGATGGCCATGCCGCGCAGCCCCGGCTTGCCGACCAGGGGCCAACGGTCGACGAGGCGACTGGCCCGGCGGGTCCGCACGACCAGCGAACCGTCGGGCTTGCGCACGGCCACGGCCGTGGCTGCCGGTGCCCGCATCATCACGCCCTCGACCACGGCCTGACCACCGACCGAAGGTCGGGGGGGGCACGACGGTGTCACAGTGGATCCCGGGGATTGTTCGGATGGCTTCATGTCACAACCTTTCGGGGCGAGTCCAACCGGGGCTGGTGCCAGGGCCCAAACTCGCGTGCGTCGAGCGGAGGGCCGGGCTACGCGGAGACGGTCGGCTTGCGACCGTACTTGCGGTTGAAGCGGTCGACGCGGCCTTCGGTGTCCACGATCTTCTGCTTGCCCGTGAAGAACGGATGGCACGACGAGCAGATTTCGATCACGTAGTCGCCCTTCGTGGAATGGGTCTCGATCACGGCGCCACAGGCGCACTTGATGTTCGCGACCTTGTATTCGGGATGAATGCCCTGCTTCATGATGTCCTCCAATCCGGTCGGCAATCGGTTGACCGGGTGACGGATGCTACCCGGTTTTCAGTGCGGCGTCAACTGTCGGACACGTCATCGAAGAATCGATCAGGACAACTAGTTGGACGAGATGCCCCCTGTAGGGCGCGCTCACCAGAACGCGCCGCCCCGCGCTACCCACCGGGCATGGCGATGACACCGCGATTCTGATAAAGTCTCACGGGTTTCAACCTTACCGAGGTGGGACGATGGTGGTATTGCGATGGGTGGTCCTTCTGGCGATGGTCGCAACCTTCGCGGCGTGTGGTGGCGGCGGCGACGGCACCGCAGGTGACGACGACGCGGTGACGACCCCGGGCGAGGATGCCGAAGGCGACACCACCACCCCCCTGCCCGAGGACGTGGAAGCGACCACCGACGTCCCGGGTGAGGACGACATTCCCGTTCCCGCAGACGGCACGGTTGCGATCGGGGGCGCCTGCACCGCAAACACCCAGTGCAAAGACCTGGGGGCGATCTGCTTCCCGGAACTCGTGGACAATCAGCCCACCGGATTCACCAACGGCTACTGCACGATCGTCGATTGCGTCGATGGTGCGTGCCCGGACGGCAGCGTGTGCCGGGACACGGGCGATGGCACCATGGCCTGTCTGGATTCTTGTGGCGGGGCCGAGGAATGCCGGCAGGCCGAGGGATACGGGTGCGTGGGCGAGGTGTGCTGGCCGTCGTGCGCCAGCGGGGACGACTGCCCGGACACGCATGAGTGCGTAGCCCTCGACGCGGTGTGCATCGCGCTAAGCATCCTTTGCAGCGCCGATCACCCGGAGGGGTATTGCCCGGCGCCCCAGGTCTGCCGCGAAGGCGCGTGTGGCGACGTGGTCACCGGGGAATGCCAGGACGGGGGCTTTGAACCGAACGAGAGCAAGGACGACCCGACCCTGATCGCGGCCGGGACCTACCAGGACCTGGAAATCTGTGCGGCCGACGAGGATTGGTACCAGGTGGACGTGCCGCAGGGCACCCTGGCGACCGTGGGCCTCGACTTCACCCACGATGAAGGCGATCTGGACCTGCTGGCTTACGATGCGGCTGGAAACTTCCTGGGGGCTCGCTACATGCTGCAGAGCTACAGCGGGTACTACCGGACCAACGAGACCAACACCGAGTACCTGTCGGTGTTGGCCGGGTCCGAAGGGGCGCGCTCTTATTTGTTCCGGGTACGCGGCTACAAGAGCGCGATCAACCCGTACAAACTGACCCTCACCACCACGTCGTTCATCGATGGCCCCGACTGCAGCGCGATCCCCGGGTTGGCGGATCAGTGCGATCAGATGCGCCAGTTCCCGTTTCCGGACCCGGACGACGCGTACGTGGGCGACGGCTACAACTTCGATACCAGTGATTGGTACTACGCCTTCTTCGTGTTTGCCAACTACCGATGGCTGCAACTCAAGGCCATCGTAGCGGTGCGCCACGCGATCCACGAGGTGCAGCAGCGTTTCCCGGGAACCAAGGCGCTGTCGCTTGGGGACATGGCTCAGCGCAATGGCAAGACGCCCGGATGGGACATCGGTGAATTGCGTCACCCAGACGGGTCACACGACGATGGGTTGGCGATCGATCTGGCTTACTACCAGACTCGGGCTCGCAACGATCTGGAATGGATCTGCGACGAGGACCTGGAAACCTATGATGGAGGCGAGTTCTGCCCTTCGGGCCTCACGCACGTGGTGGACCTGCCCCGCACGGCATATTTTCTGATGACGCTGGTCAAGAATGCGGACATGTATGCCTTCGGGGTGGATCCGGCGGTCAAGCAGGACATCCTGAACGAGGCCAAGCGGCAGCAGGAAGTCGAAGGATGGTTCGACCTGTCGACCTACACGAGCTTGAAGACCAGCATGTACGCGGGAAACGGGTGGGAATACCACTTCGACCACATCCACGTGTGGTTCAACTAGCTGCCAGCCACCGCGCGCAGGCCCCGGTTTCGTTGGCCCAAAGCTTTGCATCCAGTCGCAGTTGCATGAAGTGCGTGAACAAACGATAGATCAGGTTCTCGAGATCGGTCAGGGTGGCGGATTGCTCGGCCAAGGCTTCGACCGGGTCCGTGGCCACGAGGTCCGGCAGTTTCACACTGCGCAACGCCAGGGTCGAAGCGTCCAGTTGCAGATGGTATTCGCGACTGTCCGCGATCACGGTGATGCGGGCGCGGCTGACCTTCTTGTTCAGGCGCAGTGACAGCAGGACTTCCTCGGATTCCGAGGGGTCCTCGACCTTGATGGCACTCATCTCACGGGCCGGGTTTTCGCCTTCGAGCGTCAGCGCCCGTTCGAACAGCACCTCGATGGCATCGCCTTCGGGCATGCGGAACACGCCCTCGTCGCACGCCGAACGGAACATCAGCCAGGTCAAGAACTCGCGTCCCAGGAACTCGGTCCTGCGGACCTTGTCGGACA
>CAYRIB010000191.1:0-2994 GCA_964424165.1 uncultured Myxococcales bacterium
GCGCCTGGCCAACCACACGGGCGATCTGGGCGCCCTGGCCGGGGACGTGGGCTTCTTACCCACCGCCGCATGGTGCGGACGACTGCGCGGCGATGCCCTCAACATCACGGCCGAGCTCGCAGGCAACCGCTTTGGTCGCAACCTGCTGCGCGTGGGCGGCGTGCGCTACGATGTCAAGCCCGATCTGGCCAGAACGCTCGGCAACCGTCTGAAGACATGGGAACGTGACGTGAATGGGGCGCTAAGCCGCATGTTCGAAGCCGCGTCCGTGCTGGCACGCTTCGAAGGGGTGGGCCGCGTGTCGACCGCGATCGCCACCCAACTCGGCCTCGTGGGTGTGCCGGCGCGGTCGAGCGGCATCGCCCGCGACGTCCGATGGGACACTCGCTCGGCACCCTATGACCTCATGAACGAACGCCCTTGCGTGGCCATGACCGGCGACGTGCTGGCGCGGGCCGAGGTCCGCCGCCAGGAGATCGCTCAATCGGTGCGCGTGTGCATCAGGTTGCTCGATGGTCTGACCGAACCGATTCCATTCGAGTTAGTGCCGCGCGATCTGCCCGTTCTGATGCCTGACCATCTGGCCGTATCCCGGGTCGAGACCTGGCGAGGACCGGCCACGCACATGGTGATCACGGGCGAAGGCGGACGCCTGGCCGCATGCCGAGTCGTGGATCCTTCGTGCTTCAACTGGATCGGTCTGGCCATGGCGATGCGCGAGGGGCGGATCTCGGATTTCCCCGTGTGCAACAAGAGCTTCAACCTGTCCTACTGTGGACATGACCTCTAGGGAGGGCCCATGCTCGACATTCTTCGGGAACGCGTCCGCCAGGGACATCGCACCGGACGATTTCCGGCCGAGGACCCGCAGTTCCCGCCACGCTTCGCGGGTCGGCCGATGCGGCTCGAAAAGCCCTGTCCGTCATCGTGTCAGGCCTGCAAGGACACGTGTCCGGTCCAGGCCATCGCCACCAATCCCTGGCGCCTGGACCTCGGGGCTTGCGTCTTTTGCGGGGCCTGCATCGAGGTTTGTCCCACCGACGCGATCCGGTTCTCGTCGGACTTCCGGATGGCATCGCGAAATCGGGAGGGGCTGCAGATCACGGGAGACAACCCGGTCAGTTGCGAATCGCTTGGGCACGAACTTCGTGCGCTGCTCGGGCGATCGCTGCGTTTGCGGCAGGTGAGCGCGGGTGGATGCAACGCGTGCGAGGCGGATGCGAACGTGCTCGGCACCCTGGCCTTCGACATGGGGCGCTTCGGGATCCAGTTCGTGGCATCGCCGCGCCATGCCGATGGCGTGCTCGTCACAGGCCCCATCACACGCAACATGTCATCCGCCCTGCGTGAAACCATCGAAGCCACACCCATGCCCCGCATCGTGATCGCGGCCGGGGCCTGCGCCTGTTCGGGCGGTGTGTATCAGGGACACCCGGAGGTATTGGGCGGGGCACAAGGCATGCCGGTGGATCTGTGGGTGCCGGGCTGTCCCCCGCATCCCTACACGCTGCTCGAAGGCCTGCTCACGTTGCTCGGCAGAACACGGCGAACGCCGTCAGCGGATGATCAGGGTACCTGAGCCGGCACCGGCGTCTGCGTGTCGATGCCCAGAAGTTCGTCGAGCGACAATCCCACGTATGTCCCGGTGGGCACCGGGAAGCCGCCTTGGGCCAGGTAGACCGTGCGGCGCTCGGGCGCAAAGACCATCGAGTAGATGCAAGCGTTGTTGGCGATGGTGTTGCCGTTGTCGAACTGGGTCGGGGGATACTCCTTGTCGCGCACCGGGTTGTAGGTGTCGCGCAGCACCGACACCCCGGCCGCCACGTCGATGTGGCCGTGCAGCGAATCCTCGCCCCCTACGGTCAGAAGCTGTTCCAGCCTGCGCAGCCTCGCGGTGGTCGATTCGGTCGGCCCGCCGGGGACGCCCCATTCCTGCATGCTGGCCTCGAGGAAGTGGTTCGTGGCAAATGCGATGCCCGTGGCGTCGAGTTCCCGAAAGGCCAGGTGATTGGCCGTGATCTCGGCCACTGCTGCCTGTCGTTGCGGTCCGTCCGACACCACCATGATCACCGCTGCCGTGTGATCGGTGCTGGCAATCGCCTGTCGGGCTTCGTCCAGACTGGTCACCGAACTCAGCAATTCGTTGACCAACTGGACCTCGGATCGGCCCACGCGATCCAGATCGTTCTTGGTGCTGTTCATGTTGGTGGCCACCACCATGCCTGCGGCATTCATCCCGTTGTAGGTTGCCACGCTTCCGGGGAAACCCACGGTCATGTAGGGGATGCGCCCTTCCGGATGCCGCACGAACAACACGGGGTAATCGAGCATGAATTCAATGTTCGACCAGTCCAGATTGCGCCCGTGGATCATCTCGCCCCCACCGGTCGCGTCGCCCGTGGCCACGAACTGACTGCACGCCACCTGTCCTGCTTCCACGTGGGCCAGGACAACGTCCCCGTAAGCCAGGGTCAGGCACCGGCTCAGGGGCCAGCCTTGGTCGCCCAGGACATCCGCCATGCCTCGGCACTCGTCGAGGATGTCCGGATAGCTTTGCGTTTCGGCCTCGGCCACGAAGCCGTATTCGTTGCTCATGGTCTCGAGCAGACTCAGGTACGAGCTGTCGACGAACGCCCCGCCCTCGATGATCTCGTCGCGCAGGAACTCGGCATGCTGTCGTCCCATCTCGTATGGAGTGCCCTTCAGGCGCACGATACGAAGCTCGCCCCGCATCTCGAGCCCCGGAGTAAACGCCGATTCCCAGATCTTCGTGGTCGCGTCGGTCGTATCGGTCGCGTCCGCGGTTCCGCCCCCACAGCCTGCCAGAACAACCACTCCCAGAACCAACCACCCTATCCGATGCATCACCATCTCCACATCCACATCCCCGGGGCAGCATACCGAAACCCCGGACCTGCCGCAAGAAAGCCGTGGCAACCCCCAGCCCTGGCCGGTAGTTCTCCCCGGAATTGGGGGGTATCCAGCATCTGAGGC
>CAYRIB010000192.1:0-2981 GCA_964424165.1 uncultured Myxococcales bacterium
CCAAGGCATTCGGCCGCATCGTGCGAACTTTGCTCGAACCCGAGTTCAAGCCGGCTTCGTCCGAAGCCAAAGCAACGGCCACTGGACAGCCGATGCGCATCGCCATTCCCGTAACCGGGGGCATCCTGTCCTCGCACTTCGGCCATTGCGAGCAGTTCGCGATGTTCGACGTGCAGGAAGACGGCCGCACGATCGGGCAGAAGCAGATGCTCACCCCCCCACCCCACGAACCCGGGACCTTTCCCAAGTGGCTGCACGAGCAGGGTGCGACGACCATCATTGCAGGCGGCATGGGCAGCCGTGCGCAGAGTTTGTTCAACGACCAGGGGATTCGCGTGGTGGTCGGGGCTTCTCCCAGCGCGCCGGACGCCATCGTGCGCGAATTCCTCGAAGGACGTTTGGCCACCGGGGCCAATGCTTGCGACCACTGAGGGTGCAACGTGAACAGCAAACGTGACATCGATTGTTCGAGTGAGGTGCGATCGGCCAAGAGCATGTTCTTGGTGATCGTCTTGTGTCTGCTTGGGGTCTTGGTCTCGCTGGAGTTGACGCGAATTCACCTGTTTGTCCACACGGATCCGACTTACCATTCCGTGTGCGCGGTCAGTGATGGAATCAACTGCGAGACCGTGGCCACTTCGCCGTTTTCGGTGTTTGCCGGGGTGCCCGTTTCCGTGTGGGGCCTGCTCGCCTATCTGGCAATCGGTTTCCTGGGCTTATGGGCCCTGAGCAAACGCCGTCTCCATTCCACATGGCCCTATGGATTCCTGATCATCCTGGCCATGGTCGCCGTCGTGATCTCGGCAATCCTCGGATACATCTCGGCCGTGCACATCGATTCGTTGTGCCTGTTCTGCATGGCCTCATACACCATCAATGTCATCCTTCTGATCACCTGTGTTGTGGTCTGGAGGAGAAGCCACTGCACATTGGGGCATCTGCTCGGCGCGGACCTGAGAGCCCTTGGAGCTCATCCAAAGACAAGCATGGTCATGGCCCTGGCAAGCATCGGCATTTTGTTCTCGCTGCAGATGCTTCCGGCCTACTGGAAGACCCCGGGCTGGACCAACCTTCCATTACTTCCTTCTGGCATCACCTCTGATGGACAACACTGGATTGGAGCTGAAAACCCTGCGCTCACCATCGTGGAATTCTCGGACTACGAATGTCCACACTGTCGTGCGGCACACAAGCAGATTCGCCTGCTTGCCGCCCAGCACCCCACCACAGTGAGACTGATCCACCGACACTTGCCTCTTGACGCATCCTGCCATCCAGGAATGCAACGCCCCTTCCACCAGCGGGCCTGCGAATTTGCCGAGGTTGCCGAATGCGCCGCCTTGCAGAACAAGTTCTGGGCCATGAACGACGCCCTCTTCTCTATTCAGGAAACCGCCAAGACTGCGGATGTGGACCCTCTGGATCTAGCGGTGCGTCTGGGCTTGAACCGCTCGGATTTCCGGGACTGCTGGAAGGCCCACGCCACTTCCGCAAAAGTCGGAGATGACATTCAGGCCGCCATGAAGAGGAAGATGAATGGAACGCCCACATTCATGGTAGGAGACCGTCTCTTCCTGGGGCGGATCCCGGAGGCCGAATTCCAGGCTTTGCTCAAGGAAGTTGAAACTGCGGCAGCCGATCCGCACCACACACCAACCACCGTCGAACCATCAGGAGCAACCACACCATGAACGAAGCACAAACCGCCAGCGATCGCCGAAAAATCGTCATCATCGGGGGATCAGCGGCTGGCCCCAAGGCCGCAGCCCGCGCACGCCGCCTCGACGAGCACGCGGAAATCACCATTTTGCAGAAGGCCGACGACCTGTCCATGGCATCCTGCGGCTATCCGTACTACGTGGGGGGCGTATTCGACGACCGCAACCAACTCTTGTGCACCCCGACCGGAACGGTTCGAAACCCTGCCTTCTTCCTCAAGGCCAAGGGAATCGTGGCCCGAACCGGAACCGAGGTCACGGCCATCGATCGCTCTCGACAGACCGTCACCGCACGTGACCTCAAGACCGGTCAGACCGACGAGGTACCTTATGATCGGTTGATTCTTGCGACCGGGTCCCGTCCGAAACGTCCCCCCATTCCCGGCATCGATCTGGCTGGTATCACAAACCTGCAATCCATGCAGGACGCGGACTTCCTCCGCAAGGTGCGTGACGAGCGCAACATTCGCAAGGCCGTGATCATCGGCGGGGGCCTGATCGGCATCGAGACCTGCGAGGCCCTGAATCTGGCCGGCATCGACATCACGGTCATCGAACTCTTCCCACAGTTGCTGGGCTTCCTTGACTGGCAACTCTCCAAGCTGGTGGAGATGCACATTCGGAGCAAGGGGGCGAACGTCCTTCTGAACGCCGGCATTGCGGAGTTTCTGGGTGAAGGGGGCCGCCTGCGCGGCGTGAAGCTGCGCAACGGCACCGAACTCGATTGCGAACTCGCCGTCATTGCCATTGGGGTCAACCCGAACTCCGAGCTTGCCCGTAGCGCCGGCCTCGATGTCGGCCCTACCGGGGGTATTGTGGTCGACGCCCACATGCGCACGTCGGACCCGAACATCTTTGCGGCGGGCGACTGCGTAGAATCCACACATCTGCTGAGTGGAGCGAAGGTGCACGCCCCGTACGGGGACTTGGCCAACCTGCAGGGACGCGTGGCCGGCGAAAACGCGGCAGGCAATGAACTTGTCGCGTTCCCCGGGACGATCCAGACCGGAATCTGCAAGATCTTCGATTTCGCGGCCGGGGCCACAGGACTGTCGGAAACCACAGCGGCCACGGCAGGATTCAGCCACACCATGACCTGCATCAATGCGAGTCCAGACAAGCCAGGCTTCATGCAGGGCAAGTTGCTGGTGACCCGCCTGCTTGCAGATGTGGACACCGGCCGCATCCTTGGCGTTCAGTGCGTTGGACCGGGCGACGTCAGCAAACAGCTCGCGATCTGGGCCATGGCCATCCGGGGAAAGC
>CAYRIB010000193.1:0-2910 GCA_964424165.1 uncultured Myxococcales bacterium
TCGTTCACATCGTGCGCCACCCCTCCTGCCAGGGTGCCGATCATCTCCATCTTATGGGCGGCGCTCAACACCTGTTCGAGTTCCTTTTGAACGGTCTTGTCCTGCAGAAAGACCACGACGAACCGGACGCGATCCTCTTCGTCCTTGATGGGAAACACATGAGCATCGACCCAGAAGCCGCGCGACAGCTTCTCGGACAGCATCGGAAGCCCCGGCATCGGGTCCATCCGGAAGAACGCCTCGCGCATCTCGACCGCCTCGCCCTGGTAGGCCCGTTCGAACACCTCGGCCACGCGAGGGTTGACCGACTCGAGGTAGCGCCGAAGGTTCGCCTTCAACTCGGTCACCAGGCGATGCGAGCTCAGGCCGGTCAACTCGTAGTGAGCCTGATTCACGCCCAGCACACGGCCGTTGGCATCCGTAATCATGATCGAAATCGGACTGACCGCCACCAGGCGTTCGAGCACCGACCGAATCTGCTTGTCCGCGATCGCCAGAGTCAGGTTCGGAATCGTATCCACGGCGTGCCATCCGCAACAACGAAGCATCAGCGAGATTACCCGATGTCCCTCGTGTGTCAAGGATGCCCGGGGGGTGCATTGAACGAAGCGGACTCCGGTGGCGCGTAAGCCGGGTTCTGTTCCCCACGTCCCTGCGGGCGCGAGGCGGCGACCATTCCTCTGGGGCGCGCGTTGCCGCGGCCCTCGAGCAACCATACCCGGGAGCATCGGACGGGCCGTCCGCCCCCTGTTCGGTCTTGCTCCGGATGGGGTTTGCCGACGATCCTGTCGCCAGGACCGCCCGTGGGCTCTTACCCCACGGTTTCACCCTTACCCAAGGTCCCGCGAACGGAACCTGGGCGGTCTGGTTTCTGTGGCACTTTCCTCGGGGTTGCCCCCACCGGGCGTTACCCGGCATCCTGCCCTGCGGAGCCCGGACTTTCCTCCGACGGGTTTCCCCGTCGACGGCCGCCTGCGCCACCGGAGTCCGGGCGGATTGTACCACTTCTGGGCGGGAGGGGGGGCCGGGGCAAAGGGTTCTTCGTCGACGTCGACGTCGTCGTCCACGTCGACGCGGGGACACGGTGCGGACAGGGGGATTTCGCGTGGAGTTTGTCAGAGCGAAGTTCGACGACGTCGCATCAGGGTCAGGCCGATCAGGAGGAGCAGTGCCAGTGGCAGGCCCGTCGATCCGGTCGAGTTCATGGCACAACCCCCTCCCCCGCCACCCGACGACGTGGGCGTGACGATGTCGATCGGGACGTAGCCCTGGTCCGGGGTGGTCACCGCGGTATCGGTCACCGCGGGCGCATCCGGCGTCACCACAACGTCCGTCGGGGTCACTACGTCCGGCCCCGGGGTGGTACCCTGGCAGTCCGTGTCCGCCGAGTCCGTTTCACCGTCACAGTCGTCGTCCTTGGAATTCGTGCATGCCTCGGCCTTGGGCAGGACCTCGTCCACGCATGGGCCCCAGGCCTCGTTGACACAGGTGGCCACGCCCACCCGACACTCGCCCACGTTGCGGGTCGATGATGGACCGCTGTAGCACATCTTGGTCATCGCATTACTGCATTCCGGGCCCACCGAGCATTCCCCCCAGGCACCCCAGACACACTTCTCGTCGCAGGTTCGCAACTGAGTTCCCCCGGCTCCACAGGCCTGGCTTTCCTCGGTCCCGGCCGCACACACGCCTTCGTTGGTGCACGTGCCGGCCGCCCAAGCGCAGGTCTCGCCACAGGTCATGGTCTGGGTCCCGCAGTTCCCGCAAGGCTGAGCCTTGCTTTCGCCGACCTCGCATGGCCCCTGGCCCTCGCAGGCACCGAAATCGCCCCAGTAGCCGTCTGCATCGCAGACACGGGTCTGTGTGCCGCACTTCGGGCAGTCCTGCTCCTGGGTGTCCTGGGGCGTACACCCCGGGTAGGTGACGAGGAAGCGCACGTCGTAGAAGTTCGGGTCCGTGCTCTGTCGAGGCGACACCCGCACGAAGTAGATCCCTTCGGCCAGCGAGTTCACCACGATGCCCGCCCCTGCATCGTTGTCAATCGCGCTTTCGAGTTGCACGCTGGCGTCGTCGAACAGCACCATGTCGAGTTTGCCCGCGTGCAGCATCGTCTCGCCGAGTTGGACCAGGTCATACTCCACATTCAATTCGACCTTGGCCGCGGACGCGAGTTCGAACGTGAACCAGTCCTGATCAGCGGCCACCCGGTCCTTGTTGAGTCCCAGTCCAAGCGGCACCGCCGCCTCGTCCGTGTCGTCGTCTTCGGTCTTGTCGTCCTGCACCATCAGCACGTCAAGAACATCGGTCTCGGAGTCCGGGTCGTCGCACAGGGTGCCGCAGTTTTCCAGGTCCACCTCGGCCGCCAGATAGAGTTCAATGTCTTCGGTGTCCGTGCCCCAGCCGTCCTTGCCATAGTCGGACGAGCACGAGAACGTCCGGTCGAACGTCCCGGCCGCGGCCTCGGCCGCCGTAACCTCGAAGGTCGTGCCCCAGGGGTCCTCATCGTCGACCCCGTCGTCCTCGCGCAACTGAACCGTGACCACGTCACCGGTCGTCAGTTTCCACTTGTCCTTGTCCCCGTTGACGTACTTGACTCTTGCGAGGCAGAAGTTGGTCGAATCGTCCTCGACGTACTGCTTGAGAACCGTGAGCCAGACCGTCACCCGCTCGTTCTCCTTGTAGATGGTCTGCTGTGCCGGCCGGGCCAGGGCAGTTGCAGCCACGAGAAGGGTCACCAGGGTCAACAGAGTGCGCATCATGCTTTCTCCTTGCGATGCATCCTGATGCAATCCTAAACAATTCCTGCTGCGAAGGCCAACTTGATGCTCCCCGATGCGTTCGCTCATGCCGACGCGCACGTCGACGTCAGCGGCGGTCCACTGGCAGTGCCGCTGGCCCATGGTCAGCCGA
>CAYRIB010000194.1:0-2819 GCA_964424165.1 uncultured Myxococcales bacterium
GCAACGTGGTGACCGAGAAGATCGCCGGTCTGGCCGTGACGAACCCGGCCGAAGCTGGGGTGAATCCCGACGCCAGTTTCAAGCTGGATGAAGACTGGTGGTTCGCGTCCGTGGTGTTCGCCAAGGGCATGGGACTGGCCGCGTTCGAGAACGCTTGTGCCCTGTACGACACGTTCGGCAGCCGGCAGAGCTACGCCCGGGTCTTCTGCAACCAGCTCTATACGATCAATGCGGTGCCCGAGGAAGGCAAGGACAACGTCGAATTCCGACCGGCCTACCGGTGCGTGCAACAGGAAGGTGGCGGGGATGTCATTGACGAACGGGGACCGACCGGCACCCCCAGGTACGGCATCGAGGTCGTGTCCGGCACCCTGACGATCGACACGGATCTGGCAGATTACGAGCGCCAAATCGTGGTGCCAACCACGGTCGACGAGGTGGTGCGGCGCTGCTTGCTCGTCAAGCCCATCTGCCCCACGGACCCGGCCTCGTGGCTCGACGTCCTGACCGTGGGCGAGTGCCCGCACAACGTGATCACCGCCCATGAAGACCCGATCGACGAGGACGAGTCGCTGGGCACCGTGACCCCGGACAAGCAACTCGCGAACTGCCATGACGTGCGCTACGTCACGCTGACGCCGGCCGCGGGCAACATGGTCGAAACCATCGAGACCGCCTACGACGGCAACACGGACTACAGCCGCATCGAGGAATCGGCCATCGCGAAGTTGCCGATGTGCGGCGGCGATGCCGATTGGGGTGTGCTGAGCGGACGCTATCCTTTCATCGAAGGCTGCCGCGGGGCCACGTCGGACGTGTGCCAGGTGATCACCCTGCGGATCCTGGTCGACGGGGACATCGACGTTCGCGTCCGGTTCGTGGAGTTGCCGACCCTGACCACGAGCGTGGGCCTCATGCCCATCGTGGTGCGGGCGGACCCGGTGCTCGGGGCCGTGATCCCGGCCGGGGAAACCACGCCCGAATGCGGCGTCGAGACGATCACGTTCTCGCCCCTGGCCCCGGCTGCGGCTGGTGACCCGACCAACGCGATTCAAGCGATCGAGTTCAACGGCGAACGGGTGGACCTGACGCTGTCGCGCAGCATCCCGCTGTTCGCGATGAACAACATCGAACTGACCTACGACTGCAACGCGGTGACCCTGACCCTGCCATGGCGCTGGATGTTCTACGTCCCGAAGCGCGCGGACGAGGTCGAGACCCGGGACTACACGCTCGAAGGCTTGTTTGCGACGGCGGAAGAACTGGCCGTCACGGGCATGAACCAGGCGTGCGCATGCCGGACCGCGGAACACCCGGCCTTCACGTTGCCGAGCGACATCGAGGAACAGCGCGAAGGCCATTCGAGCGTGGCACTGTGCGGTGGTACGTTCACGGCCGAGGACATGGACGACGCGTGCGCCTATGGCTGGCACGTGTGTATGGTCGACGAATACCTGGCCACGCACGGCGAATCCTCGATGATGCCGAGCCGCTACGCCACGTGGGGCTTCTTCCAGCCAGAACGGGCCAACTACGGTTTGTGGGTGCCGCGCGCGCCCACGACCTATGCGGCCAGCACGATCGACGAGTTCCAGACCGCGACCATGGACGTGTGGCAGGAAAGGACCCCGGTCTCGCTGGTCTACGGAGCCATGGGCAAGGTCGTCCGCGGGATCGAGGATGTCCCGGATTCGGACGCCACGGAAGAGATCGTGCTGTGGGGCGACGGCGACACCCGCTACCAGGACGAAAGCTTCACAGACGACGTGGAATTCACGGCCGGGGACCCGCGCGCCGTGTACTGCTGCCGCAACGTGCCCGAGGAATAGGACCCCCGTTTCATTCATCATCAGAAATAGCGGGTCATCATCAGCGTGAGGGCAGAAGACTGCGGCGAAACGTCACGGTTGAACACGAATACGCGGTACTCGAACCGGACACCGACCCCGAAATCGCGGACGCGGCGGTATTCCATGCCCACTCCCACCACAACCCCAAGATTCGGGTCAAGGGCACTCACCGAGGCGGGCCCGAAGTATCCCAGGCCCCCGTAGATCTCGGGCACCCAGGTCGTGGCATCCACGACGTACGCGGCACCCGCTACTACGGATACCTGGTCGAGGCGGTCGCCTGGGCCGAAATACGCCTGATATCCCGCGTTGGAAAACAGGTTCCAGTCGTCCCGGAGCCCGTAACGATAGCCCCCCGCAATCCCGAAGCCGCCCTTCGACGAATCCCCCGCCTGCAGCAGGTTCTCGTAGGACAGCCCCAGGGTCACCGCGTTTTCGCCCTGTCCGGCTGCGGCGGAAAACGGGGGCAGAACAAGGCCCAAAACAAGGATCCATGCCCATGTTGGTGTGTGTCTCATGCGCCAAATAATGCTTGATTTCGGGGGCGCTTGCCAACATAATTTCGCGTGATGGACGGCGACTCGCAATCAATCCGACTGTTTTCTTCGTTTCGCACCCGGGCATTGCCTGGTCCGGGAAGTTCAGCCCTCGGTTGACCGGTCTTTCGAGACTTTTCACGACAACGCGCCCACGAGATTGGGGCGCAAGGACAAGAACCCATGAAGATAGCGGTCGTTCACGAACTGGGCGAGGGCGCAAGCAACGATCGGGTGCCGGTGGAAGTGCCTGATACCGTGCAACCCGAGGTGTTTCATCTGGTGTCGCAGGCCCTGGCCTCCAAGGGACATTCCACCAGCGTGATCGCGGCCGATGACGGGATCGAAAGCGTGATGCTGCAGTTGCGCGCATTTTCGCCCGACGTGGTGTTCAACCTGGTCGAAGGGGCCCGTGGACGCGTGCGCGAGGCCC
>CAYRIB010000195.1:0-2789 GCA_964424165.1 uncultured Myxococcales bacterium
TCGCCGATGTGGGCCGTGCGAAGGTAGAACATGCACAAACGCGACTGGCCGATGCCGCCGCCCATGGTCTGGGGCAGTTCGCCCGCAAGCAGCGCCCGGTGAAACGGCAGGCGCGCCCGCTCCTCGAAGCCGCGCATGGCGAGTTGCTGCATCATAACGGTAGGGTCGACCCGGATTCCCATCGACGAGAGTTCGAAGGCCCGTTGCAGCACGGGGTTGTAGACCAGGATGTCGCCGTTGAGGCCGCAACCGCCGTCGGGACGGGGCGTGGTCCAGTCGTCGTAGTCCGGGGCGCGGCCATCGTGCGGGCTGCCATCCCGGAGCGTGGCCCCGATGCCGATGACGAACACGGCGCCGTGCTCGGCGCATGCCCGGTCCTCGCGTTGCTTTGGGGTCAGTCCCGGATAGCGGGCGAGCAGTTCGTCGGATGTGACGAAGGTGATCTCCCGAGGAAGCACCGGTTGCATTGCCGCGTGCAGGGACGCCAAGTACAGTTCGGTCCGGCGCATGGCGTCGTAGATGGCGCGCACCGTTTCGACGAGGGTGTCGAGGGTGCGCTCTTCGGGCCGGATCACCTTTTCCCAGTCCCACTGATCCACGTAGATCGAGTGGATGTTGTCCAGGGTCTCGTCGGGCCGGACCGCGTTCATGTCCGTGTACAGCCCCTCGCCGGGCATGAAGCCGTAACGGGCGGCGGCCATGCGCTTCCACTTGGCCAGGGATTGTACGATCTGGATCGGAGCATCGTCATCGCCCCGGACCCGGAACGACACGGGGCGCTCGACCCCGTTGAGGTCGTCATTGATGCCGGTTCCTTCGCGAACGAACATCGGGGCCGTGACCCGGGTGAGGTTCAGCGCGCGGGCCAGATTGGACTCGAAGAAGTCCTTGATATCCTTGATGGCGCGTTCGACGGCCCGGACCGGAAGCAAAGGTCGGTAATTTTGGGGGATCATCAGTTCGTAAGGCGTAGCAGGCCTCCCCATCAATGCCAGGCTTCAGTTCGCCGGGACGCAGGCCTTGCGGACGGTCGATGGGTCGTTGTTGCGGGCGACGTCCATGCAACCGTAACCTTCACGGCAGTCGGCGTTGGTGGTGCATCGCGCCACGCAGATGCCGCCCCCGTCCAGACCGAGGTCCGTGCAGAACGTGGTGGGGCGGCCGGCGCGGTCGGGACAGACCGTGTCACACCACTGGGAACACAGACCGTCGGGCAGGGTGGTGAAGCATTGCGCACCCCCGCATGCATCGTCGGTGGCGCATGAGCCTCCGATCCATCCGTCGTGCGGATGGGGCGACGCGGGCGGTTCCCATGTGGGGTCGCACTGGGGATCCGTGTCCAGGATGGCGTCCGGGTCATGGACGTTCCACGGATCGAACATGTCCACGGTGAGCTTGCGGCTGTCCGCATGTCCGCCGATCCGATCGATGACCTCGAGGCTCATGTAGCTGTCCGAGAAGGTGGTCATGTGCAGGGGCACGTATCGTGCGCCGTTGATCACTACCTTGCCGTCTGGAGTTCGGGTGAGGCCCACGTACAGCAACAAGGTCGATTGGCGCGCCAGATGCTTCTGACCGCTGACGAAGTTGCCGAGCGAATAGATGACGAAGGTCTCGCGACCGTCGGCGGTGACGTAGCGTTCCCACGGTTCGAGCACGTGGGGATGACTGCCCAGCACCAGGGTGGCGCCGGCATCCAGCAGGCGGTGCGCGAACTTGACCTGGTTGTTGTTCGGGCTGGCGGCGTATTCCACGCCCCAATGGGGGGTTACCACGACCGCATCGACCTGCGGGGCAAGCGCCCGCACGTCGGCCACGATGTCATCGGCATGTTCCCCGCAATAGCGGACCTGATCCTTGCGGTCCGGGATCCCGTTGGTCGCGTCGGTGCAGGCCAGAAAGGCCAACCGGAAACCCTTGCGTTCCACGATCGTGTGCCAAGGCTGGTCGGTGTCGCCTGCTTGACGTGTCCCCGTGAACGCGAGCCCTGCGTCTTCTAGGGCCTGGATGGTGCGGTCCACGCCCAATGCCCAGCGGTCCAGGGAGTGATTGTTCGCGGTCGAGACCACGTCCACGCCCGAGTCCAGCAGATCATTGATCAGCGATGGATGGTAGTTGAACATGGGATAGCTGGTGTAGACCACGTTGTCCCAGCGTGCGCCGGGGTCTTGAACGGCCACGCCGCTGCCGTTGACGCCCCGGGCCGCCGGGCCTTCGAGGTTCGCGTACGTCAGATCCGCGGCTTTTAGAAGTCCCTTCACGCCCTTCCACAGACTGATGTACCGGTCGTCCGCAGCGAACGCCTGCTGCTGCAACCGGCCATGCAACAGCACGTCGCCGACTGCCGCGATGGTCAACGTGTCGCCTTCCTGGCAGGCCCCGTCGAAGGTCAGGGGGCCATCGGGCGGATGGAACCCGTCGGCCTTGGTCGTCGGATCGTAGGCGGCGTAGTCCTCGCCGTCCTCGTCGTCGAGCGACAAAACCCCGGCAGGGTCGGACTCTGCACCGCCACATCCGACAGCTAGCCACAGCATCGACAACCAGACCAAACCGCGACGTTTCATGCGTGTTCCTCCGGCCTGAAAGTGTAGTGTCTGCGGCCTCTTTCGTCAAGCAGCCCGGAAAGACCGTCAATCCATTGTGATCGATCCTGACGCTTCAACACCTTTGTGCGAGTCTGGACCTTGACGGTCATCGAACAATTTGCCACCATTCGACATGGTGGACTAGTTCCGTCCGTGGTGGCCAGGCGAACGATGTGGCGGTTGGATGCGATGACGACTTCCCGG
>CAYRIB010000196.1:0-2788 GCA_964424165.1 uncultured Myxococcales bacterium
GCGATGGTGCACGTGCCGAGTCAGGATTCGATCTACGTGCTGGGCGGGGCATCCCAGCTCGCGGCGGGCGATGCGGCCCTGAGCGTGCGCGAAGACTTCTGGCGCTACGACCTGAAGGAACATCGGTTCGTTGCCGTGGCGCCGGCCCCTCCCGGGCGTTACGTCGGGGCGGTGTTGATGCACGACCCGGTTCGCGACCGGATCCTGCTGACCGGCGGCGCGCAGGACCCGGATCGGCCGGATTCCCTGTGGGCGTATGGGATGGCATCCGGGATCTGGACGGATCTGGCGATTTCATTCCCTCTGCACGGGTCTGTGGCCGCGGGGATCGACCCTGAACAGGGACGTGCCTATGCGGTGCGCCTGGATGCTTTGGTGCGCAAGTTGGTAAGGTTGCGCTTGTCGGATTCCGGCCGCACCGAGGTCGTGACCACGCTCCCCTTCCGTGTGGGCGCGGCCTCGGCATTCGTGGCAGCCTCGGGCATCCTGGTGATCGCGGGCGGCGCCGACGAGAGCGGAGCCCTGTCGAGCGACATTTTCCTGCTTGACGTGAATACGGGCGCGGTGCAGACCCTGGCCGTGCCCGATGCATCAAACCTGCCGCTGGCGCGGATGCGGCACGGCATGGCCTTGCAGTCGGACGGTTCGTTGCTGATCGCCGGGGGCGTAGGTCCCGCAGGCGAGGTCTTGTCCTCGCCTCTTCGGGTCCATCTGAATCCGCCGCTGATCACGCCCGTGACCGCCGTGTCGCTGCGTGCCGTGGCAATGCCCGCCATGGCGGTGGTGGGGGATACGACGATGTTATATTCCGGGCGGACCGCAGACGGATCGGCCCTGCGCCAGATGCTGCGCTGTGACCTGACGGCGCACTGCGTTCGGGATGACCTCGATCTGGTGCCCTCGCCCCGCACCGGGTCGTTTCTGGCGGTCTCGGCCACCCGGCGCGCGGCGTATCTGCTTGGTGGGATCCAGGATGACCTCATGGCCATGCGGCCGGCGCCGGACATGTGGTCGTTGTCGCTCGTGACCGGCAAGTTCAAGAAACTGGCGTTCGGTGCGGTGTTGCCAACCCGTGTGGGGTCCGCCCATGCGGTCGATGTCACCGGTCGATACGTGTACGTGCACGGCGGTGCCGATGGGTTGTCCCCGGACGGTGAGTGGTCGAACCGCTTCGTCCGTCTGGACACCGAAACCGGCGCTGTCATTGACGTGGAATCTGCCGGCCCGGTGCCGTCCCCACGCATGGATCACTCGCTGGTGACGATGCCTGGTGGCCGCATGGTGCTCTATGGTGGGCGCTCGAACAACGTGGTGCTGGGGGACCTGTGGCGGTTCGACCCGGGCCAGGGATGGACCCGCATCAGCACTGAAGACCACCCGCGTTATGGACACGTGGCGTTTGCCGAGGGCGATGCGAGCGTGATCGTGGCCGGCGGTCTTCCGCTGGGAACGGTGAGCCGGTTCGACCCGGATACCGGGATCTGGCTGGACCTGGTGGCGCACGACACGCTGCATGGAATTGGCGGCAAGGCGTTCTACGACCCGCAGTCGAGCCAGCTGCTGTTCTTGCCTGCCGTCGGAAGCCAGGGTTTCCTGGTGACGTTGAAGGACGGGGGCATCATGTCGCAGGAATTCGCGATCGCATCGGTTCCGGTTACCACCGGCGCTGCATTCGCTTTCGACCCGTTCGGCCGGCAGGGACTGGTGTTCGGCGGCATCGGGTCGGATCAGACGATAACCTCAGCCCGCTGGTCCCTGCCCCAACTCTGTCCGTAGTCTTGCCTCGATCGCTTCCAGGGATCCCCGGGCCAGAACGCGCCCTTCACGGTACAGAGCCGCGCCCGTGGGCGTAGCCACCAGGGCCCAATCCGCATCGCCAGCCTCGCCCGGGCCGTTGACCTCGCAACCCATGACCGCGATGCGCAACGGTGTGGGCAGCAAGGCAAGCCATTGCTCGATTCGCGAGGCCACGGCCGCCACGTCCATGTGGGCCCGGCCGCATGCGGGACAGGCCTTCAGACGGGGCGTCTTGATGCGGCCCAGTGCTGCCAGGATCGCCCGTCCGACGCGCACCTCTTCGATGGGATCCGCTGCCAGGGAAACGCGCATCGTGTCCCCGATGCCCTGATCGAGCAAGATCCCCAAGGCAACCGAAGACTGAATCGTGCCTTCGCGGCCGGTGCCCGCCTCGGTCACCCCGATGTGCAGCGGGTAATCGAACCGGGCTGCAGCGAGGCGACAGGCGGTGACGGTGTCCATGGCGTCGCTTGCCTTGACCGCGATCACAAGCTGCTCGAAGCCATGCCGCACAAAGCGTTCGACCAGGTCCTCGGCAGCCAGGCACAGGCGCTCGGCCAGCGGACGCGGGTCCTTGCGCAGGGAAGGCGGCAGCGACCCCGCGTTCGCGCCAATGCGCAGTGGGATACCCCGGTCGGACAGCGCTCGAACGACCTCGGCCACATCGGCATCCGAACGGAGCGTGCCCGGGTTGAGCCGGACCTTGTCGACAAAGGGCGCCGCGGCGATCGCGATCCGATGGTCGAAATGCACGTCCGCCACGAGGGGGATAACACCGATTTCGCGACGCAGGGCCGCGACCGCATCCACGTCCGCAAGCGTGGGCAAGGCCACGCGCACGATGTCGCATCCCGCAGCCACCAGGGCCTGCACCTGCCGGGCCGTGGCTATCACATCCGTGGTCCGGGTCCGGGTCATGCCCTGAATGCTCACCGGGGCCCCGCCCCCGATCGGGATGCGGCCCGCGTAAACCTGGCGACGGGAAGACACG
>CAYRIB010000197.1:0-2787 GCA_964424165.1 uncultured Myxococcales bacterium
ACACCGGAGCACCGAGCAGACAGCCCTGGCGCGCCAGCGGACCCTCGATGGCCTCGAACACCTGCAGCAGGGTGACACGGGCCGGGTCCACGGCCAGCGCATAGCCCCCGCCCCGCCCCCGCAGCGACCGAACCAGGCCCTCCTTGAGCAAACGTTGCAACACCTTCGCAAGGTGGTTCTCGGACACCGGCAACAGGCGAGCGATGTCCGCCACTCGAAAGCTTTGGCCGGGCCGGCTGGCCAGAAGCCCCATGGTGTGCAGGGCAATGGCCGCAGCGTCGGAAATCTTGAGGATCTGGCTTTTCACGGCGCCCCTTTGAAAAACAGCAAACCGGCACCTGTTTACTTCTTTATTTTGTCACTGTCAAGCACGAAGACATCTTGAACTGGGAAGTCGAGAGGCCTTCAGAGCGCGACCGCCCGCAGTGCTCCCTGGCCCCGGCGGATGAAGTCGATGGCCTTGGACAGCAGGCGCATGGCCTCCTGAGGCGCATGGAATCCCATCGAATTCTCGGCCTCGACGAAGTCGATCAGGAACTGCGCCTTGCGCTGATAGTCCCTGGCGAGTGCAAGCGTCTGGTCGGTGGCCCCGGCTTCGCGGGCCTTCCCGATCTCCCCGATCAGTTCGATCAGGGCGTCCATGGCGAGCCCACGCGTGTCGAAGGTCTTGCTCTGGATGTTCTCGGCACGATCGCGCAGTTCGTCCTCGGACCAGCGGTGACAGGTCTGGCAGGCGCGATTGATGTTGAGCAACGGGCTGCGCACGTGATGGTCGCTGATCTTCATGGCCCCGACCCGCATGTACGGCATGTGACAGTCCGCACACGCGACCCCGGATCGGGCGTGGATGCCCTGGTTCCAGGTTTCGAATTCGGGATGTTGCGCCTTGAGTGCAGGCGCTCCGGAAATGCCATGGGTCCAGTCCTTGAACCCCGCTTCGTTGTAGTACGCCAGAATCTGATCCGCCCGGAGTCCCTGCGACCACGGGAAGGTGAGGCGCTTTTCCGGGCCTTTGAAGTGGTATTCCACATGGCACTGGCCGCAGACGAACGCACGCATCTCCTGGTGGGTCGCCATGGAATTCACGTCGTAGTCCGCGACGCCTTGGCTGGCCTTGTAGGCCCGGATCCCCTCGATGAATGCGGGTCGGGTGACGCGCAACTGCATCGTGGCCGGGTCATGGCAGTCGATGCACGAAACGGGGTGTTTCACTTCCTTGCGCGCCTCGGCATACGGCATCTGGTTCAGCTTCTCGAAGCCCGCCATCAGGTCACCGTTCCCGAGCCTGCGATAGGCCGTGTACGTGGAGGCATGGCAGTGAATGCACGTGCCGGGCTGCTGGGTCACGACCTGCCGCTGCGTGAACACCTGGTCGTCGAGCATGTACGCATGGCCGCGTTCCTCGCGGAAGTCGGTCGCAAACGCGTACCCGGCCCACATGGTCTTCAGGCGCGGGTCCTCGTCGAGCCGGGACTGTGCCACCACCGAACGAGGGTCCGCATCGTCGGGCGTGCGCGGCAGCGCCTCGCTGCCCCCGAAACGGGTCCGGACCTGATCGACCGTCTTGCGGTAGGAATCGTACTGATAGGGGAAGTTCTTGCCCCACAGAGCAGGGTCATCCGTGGTGTCGTCGAGATCCACCACCCGGTAGAAGGGGTTTCGGGCCTCGGCCTTGTGCGTGGCGATGTTGACAAGCAGCGCCGCCACACCGATGGCCGCCAGCGCAGCGGCCCCCGCGACCAGCACCGGCAGTTTCCACTTCTTTGGGTCCCCCATGGGTCAACCTCCCGTCAGTGCAGGTGTCCGACCGACTCGTGACACCGGGTACAGGCCACCCCTTCCGCCCCTGCGGGAACGGCCATGGCCTCGACCATCTCCTCGTGGCATTTCAAACACGACGCATTGGCGATCTCGGTATTGCGCGTCTTGATCCTGATCGGGTCCGGGAAGTCCCCGGACGTGAACGCGAACGAATGCCAAAACCCGTTGACACCCTTGGTCCAGTACTTCGGAACCACGCCCAGGGGCGTATGGCAATCGTTGCAGGTCGCCACCGACCGGTGGCTGCCCTTGGACCAACCATCGAAGTAGCGCTGCATGACATGGCAGTTGGCGCAGGTAGCCGGGTCATTGCCCAGGTAGGACGCGCCGCGGGCATACAGGAAGGTGAAGCCACCGACCCCGACGGCCGCCCCGATCGCGACACCCAGAAGCAACGACCATCCGAATCGCCCAGCCATGCAGCGAGCGTACCCGGGTCAGTGCGAAGCTGTCAACGCTGACGAATGGTCTGGCGCGAGCGAAGCGCCCCCTAGGAGTGCGCGAGCGAAGCTTGCGTCGTGGTCCCTGCAGGGCGGGGTCACCAGACCGCGCCATCCACCGCGGCTTCCGTATTCCAAGGTTCAACGTCCGGCCGTAGCCTCCGGGGGGTTCCCTCCGGGGACCGGCACTCCGGCCGGGCGCTACCGCCCCGGCCGGGTGCCTCCGTGCTCGGCGCGCGCCGATCATCATTGCCCCGGCAAGGCGGCGCGCGCCTGCGCAAGGTCCCCTCTGGGAATCCCCCCTGCCGGCTGCGGCCTCGCGGTGGATTCCAGCGTTCACCCTTCATCCAGGATGATTCGGACGAAGCGGATGCAGGGGTCTTCGGCAAACTCTTATCGGCAGCCAGACAGCATTGTTGGATGACGTCCGGCAAGGGCTGCCCAGCGATCATAATCTTTGCCTCACTACGAGAGCGATCCGCGATGCTGGAAAAGTAGACTGGATGCGGTTACGCGGAGGTCCAGA
>CAYRIB010000198.1:0-2781 GCA_964424165.1 uncultured Myxococcales bacterium
AGCTCATATAGTGTCATACAATGCAATTTATCAAAAAATCAGCTAGTGGTCAACTCAAAAGATGGTTTGGTTGTCAATGAGGTAATCGCTGCAGAATTATTGAAAATTGATATTAAAAATGCTAATTTAAATTAATGAGTTAACCCTAAAATAACTTTTAGATTTTTTTGCATTATCTTTGCAGTTTATATAGGGAGATCAATAAATATGGCGACAGCGCAAACTAAATGGAGGCAGGAAAAAATTGCTATCAAAAATCTTTCTTTGTGGGATGAAAATGCTCGATTTCCAGAAGAATATTTTAAAAAGCCTGAGAAAGAGCTGATTTCGTATTTTTTAAAAAATAAGAAATTCAAAATCGAAGAGCTTGCCGAAGAAATAATTGAAGATTTTGATATACCTCAATTTGAGCCGTTGTTAGTTTTAAATGTCGCTGGCGGATTTATAGTTTTAGAAGGAAATAGGAGGTTGACTGCTTACAAGCTGTTGAGTGATCCTTCATTAACCGATAATCAAGAAGCTAAAATTTTTTTTGATAAACTTAGTACTAAATTAAAAATCAATGATGATTTTGCTCTTGTCGCGAATATAACGGATGATATTGTTGAGGCGCAAAGGTACATAGACAGAAAGCACAACAAAGGAAATAATGAAGTCAGCTGGACAAGCGTAGAGAGAGGACATTTTGCAGTAAGAAGGAAAAAGGGGATTAACAAAGATGTTTTTAAAGTGGAAATGTCGCGAGAGGTTAAGGCTCTCGATTTGCCTGATGAGATTAAATTCGCAGTTTTGGGTAAAGGTTATGAGACTACTTTTTGGAGGATTGTTGAAAATCCGGCGATAAGAGAAAAACTTGGATATTCTATTTTAGAGGATGGAAAAATAGAAATCAAAGATACGGATAAATTCCGTATGATTTTAAAAGTAATTGTTCATAATGTTTGGAACAAGGAAGATTTAAAAGGAGAAAAAATTAATTCGCGTGATTTAAATAAATCTGAAGAAATAGCGGATTATTCAAAGAGGCTAAACACAACTGACGCTAAGACTGTTGATTCAATTATTGAAAAAGGAAAAGAAGCAAATAAAAATTTATTTGGTGAGAAACCAGTAGTCAAGCAAGGGAGTGGGAGTGTTTTTGGTGGTAAACAAAATAATTTTAAATCGTTAATTGATCCAAAAATTCTTTTACCGAAAGTAGCATCGCAAAAAATTAAAGAAGTGTTCAAAGAATTGCAGCTTATAGAGGTTTCTCCGTGTCCTACTGCTACATTTGCGCTGGTTAGAATCATAACGGATGTTACGATAAAAATATTTTTAGAGCTTAAGGGTTGCAAACTTAACGAACTTGGGCATTTGATAATTACAAATGGTAATGAAGGCAACAAGAAAGAGCTAAAAGAGAAAATGAATTTCATAGCAAGTAATTATTTGACTGGCGATCTTAAACCGGCGGTTGTAGCACTAAACGAAGATTTATTGACTCAAAATTTGAATCAGGTAATGCACAATGCTATTTTCTGTGCATCGGAAAAACAAATTCGCGATTTTTGGAAAAATCTTTTTCCTTTTTTAGAGTTTCTCTGGGGTGAAATTATTAAAATTGAATCGAAAAAATAAAATATGTTTTATTCGCCACTAAGATATCCAGGCGGTAAAAATAGGCTGGCAAATTTTATTTATTATATTTGCAAGGCAAACGATATTAACGGTCATTATATTGAACCTTATGCAGGCGGAGCCGCGGTTGCACTTTATTTGCTTTTCAATAAGCGCGTATCGCAAATAACAATAAATGACATAGATCGGTCGATTTATGCTTTTTGGTATTCAGTTTTAAACAACACGCAGGATTTTTGTAAATTAGTTAAAAAGACTGAAATCAATATCGAAAATTGGAGGCATTGTCAATCAATTCAGAAAAATAAAGAAAAAGCTACATTATTAGAGTTAGGTTTTTCGACTTTCTTTTTAAATAGAACCAATATCTCTGGCGTTATCGACGCTGGTGTTATCGGCGGCATCAATCAAGATGGAAAATATAAAATGGATTGTCGGTTTAATAAGAAAGAATTGATAAAACGCATAAGAAAGATAGCGAGAAGGAGAAAGAGCATTCATTTATACCAGCTTGACGCTCTGGATTTGATTGAGAAAATGGAGCAAAAGCCATTAAAAACTTCTACTATATTTTATTTTGATCCGCCTTATTACATAAAAGGGGAATCACTTTATTTGAATTCTTATAAACACGACAATCACAAAGCGGTTAGTGATAGAATCAAAAAGATAAAAAATGCTCGCTGGGTTGTTTCTTATGACGATAACGAAAACATAAAATCAATGTATGAGGAATATAGATTAAAGGAATTTTCTTTAACTCATTCCGCCCGCATATCGAAGGAGGGTAAAGAAGTGATGTTTTTTAGTAATAATCTGATTGTTCCAGTGGTCAGCAACCCGGTTAATATGGTGATGAAGTGACCCTTGATTTAATCCAGTTATATTTTATCAACTGTTACCATATTCAATTGACGAAAATCGGGCTTCCGGTAAGAAAACCCCTTTGAGGGTAAAAAATAGGGTAATTTTTTTATAAATTTTTGAAGGGGGTAGGGGTGAGGTTCTAACGGAAGTGGTTATTTAACCTATTTAGAGTGGTTTTTTGTCATCCAGCCTCATCTGATTGATCTCTGGTGGGTTAAAATTATTACCAAGTTAAGGCGATTTCAAATAAAGCAGGGTTTGCGGACTCTTGGAATGAGGTTCTAACTTGGTTCA
>CAYRIB010000199.1:0-2694 GCA_964424165.1 uncultured Myxococcales bacterium
CGTACGCATCACCTACTTACCCACTGGCATGATTGTTTCTTGTCAGGATGAAAAGTCACAGCTCAAAAACAAAGACAAGGCCATGAGAGTTTTGCGTTCCAGATTGGTGGCTGCCGAAGAAGAAAAAAAATCCAAAGAACTCGGTGACTCTCGCAAAAGCCAGATTGGAACAGGCGATCGCAGTGAAAAAATCCGCACTTACAATTTTCCGCAAGACAGAATTACTGACCATCGTATCAAAAAATCATGGAGCAACATTGAAGGAATTCTTGATGGCAATCTTGAACCGATCATTGAAGCTCTTCGAGAAGAAGATATTAAACTCAAAATGAACAAAGCTTAATACAATGATTTCTATTTCAGAAATACAAAAAATATATAAAGGTCAAATAGATTATTTGGATATTGAATTAATAATCGCTCATTCTCTCAAAAAAACGAGAGAATTTGTTTTAATGCACCCTGAATATTTGATAACCAGCAGACAGCAATCAATGATTAATGAATTAATCAAAAGAAGGGTTGCCAGCGAACCGATAGCTTATATTGTTAGGCATAAGGAATTCTATGGTCTGAATTTTATCGTGAACAAAAATACTCTTATTCCAAGGCCGGAAACAGAACAACTCGTTGAATCAGCAATCAGCGAACAAAGAACAATAAATAATAAAAACACCTATATATTCGATATTGGTACTGGTAGCGGAAATATTATAATTTCTATTGCGCATGAATTAGAAAAAAACATCAAATACAAAATACAAAAAACAAAATACTATGCAATTGATATTTCGAATAAAACACTTGCTGTTGCTAAAAAAAATGCAAAAAATCATGGATTACATAAAAAAATAAAATTTCTTTGTGGAAAGTTGCTTTTGCCTTTAAAAAATTTACTGTTCATTGATCATTGTTCGTTGGTCATTGTCGCCAATCTCCCTTATCTTTCAAAAGAAATCTATGTTTCAGCACCGGTTGATGTAAAAAGATACGAACCCAAATCAGCTTTGTACAGCGGCAATGGTGGTCTTGCGCACTATGAAAAACTTTTAAAACAACTCCAAAAAATTTCTACAAGTCGTAAGCTTAAAACTGTGAGTTGTTTCTTGGAAATAAGTCCGGAGCAAAAGCAATCAATTGCCAAACTTATAAAAAATATATTTCCATTTGCCAAAATCACTTTTTTGAAAGACTTGGGGGGAAAATGGAGAGTTTGCAAAATCAATCTCTAGAACAAACAAATAACCAAAATTAAAACCCCGACGTATCGGGGTTTTAATTTTGTTGATACCTTCTTCTTGCGATGAAGTTAGAAAGTAAAAACGTAATCTAAAAAAGGTTATAATTGCTAGCGAGTCAATAAATGAAAATCAAATTTTCATTCGTGACAGGCAACGCAATTCCAAGCCTATTTATTTCTTTCTTTTAGCTGCTTTTCTTTTTGGAGCCTTTTTTACAGCTTTTTTAACTTTTTTTACAGCTTTTTTTACACCTTTCTTTTTTGCTGCTTTTTTCTTAGCCATGAGTTAGTCACCTCCTTCTAGCAATTTGTTCTTTTCAAGTTTGAGACGAGACTCTATTGTCCCGTACCACTTCTCTTGATAGAATATCTCAAGAAAAGGTACGGGGCGAGAATATAAATCTCCAACATTTTTAAAACAAATATTTTATTTTTTATTTTTTGTTTTAACTTAATGAAAATATTTTTAAACATTTTCACTTATCTATAATTATATATGATATTTTTTAAAAAGCAATGCAAAAAAGTTATCCACAGTCCATAAAATTAAAAATTTTTTCACAAAAATTAAGAAATAAAAAAAATAAATGTATATTTTTTAAAAAACTTTGCAATTAAAATTAAATATCAATTTATATTGTTTTTTATTTTCAGATTTCTGCACAAAATTATTTTTTGTTTTTAAAAAATAAAGTTTTCATTTGTTTTTGACTAAAACATATACCTTTAAAATCCCCATATTACGCCAAAAAAAAGACTTTTTGTCCAGTTGACGCTAGCATAGTGCTACGATACAATAAAAAGACTAAAGGAAGAAACAAATTCCGCGCCAAACTAAAAAGCGCGAAATGTAGCTTCAACGAAAGCGTCCTTTGACAATTTAATCATTATTTCCCGCACAAAATCCAATTGTGTTGGAATGAACTAGAAAGGAAGGTGACATTTATGGAAGAATTTACACCAGAGGAATCACAGCAATCGAAATCTGAAGAAGCTAAAAGATGGTTCCAGGATAATCTGCGTATTATTATCAGCATCATTATTGTAGTCCTTATCGCTGGAGGAATTTATTCATATTCAAAGCGAAACGCATCTCCTGTTGTAAGTGAAAACTCAGCAACTGAGAATATCGCTAGTGAAGAACAAGAATTGGCCACTGGCACGACTGACCAGGCACAAACACCAAGTGCCGCAAAGACATCTGATATAAAGAAAGAGACTTCCACTGTTTCAAGCCAGGAAACCACATATTCCTTTATTGAAACTGCAGGCAGAGGAGACAGTTTAACTGTTCTAGCCAGAAGATCTCTAGCAAATTATCTTGAAAAGACTCCTGATTCCGCCTTAACAAAAGAGCACAAGATATATATTGAAGATTACCTTCGAAAAAATGTTGGGCACAAAGGAGGAGTACACATTGGAAGTTCAGTGGAATTTTCAAAGGATCTTATTGA
>CAYRIB010000200.1:0-2645 GCA_964424165.1 uncultured Myxococcales bacterium
CCAGACGGCGTCAGCGTTGTTCGGCATCCCGCGGACTCGCTTCGCTTGCAGGGCGCCCTGGTGACACGACGGCTCACATCTGGACTTCGACGTAGCAGAAGCGGATGCACTTCTTCCCGTGCGAGGCTCCGGTCGTGTCCTGGATCTCCTCGCACTGCCAGCCCTGCGGACAGGCGTTCTTCGGGTCGTCGCTGCACGGGGGCATGCAGTACGACCCCTTGTCGGCCCCGTCCTCGTCCTGGAAGGATACGCACAGGGTGTCTTCGTCGCCGCAGGCGTTCTCGGCTTGCGGGTCGCAGACGTCACAATACTTGCCCTCGGCCTCCTTGCACTGGCCGGTCTGCTGATCGCACACCTGCTTGAACGCACATTCGAAGTTGCGGGTACAGCCGCGTTGAACGCACACGGTCCCGCTGCATTCCTGGGCCGCGGACTTGCAGTCGAAGTCTGTCAGGCAGCCTGGCTTGCATTCGCTTTGTGCGATGTCGCAGTACGTCGCGGGCTCGGGGCAGTCAAGGGCGCCGAAGCACATGCCCGGGATGCGGCAATGACCGTCCTTGCAGTCCCAGTTGGTGTCGGGCTTCGGGGTGGTGGCCGGACAGTTGGTCACGTTACCCGAGGCGAGTTCGCCGCTGCAGGCCGTGATGCACAAGCCCGCTTCGCACACGCGTGACAGGCCGCATTCGAGGTCGTCCGAACAGCCGGGAACGCACTGGTGCGTCAGCGGATGGCAGGCCTGCCCGAACGCACACGAGGTCACGTCCCGGCACCCGCAGATGCGAAGGTCCTCGTAGCACTTCTGAGTGACCGGGTCCTCGCAGTCATCATCGGTCTTGCAGGCCACGGGCACATCACCGCAATCCAGGCTTTCCGGGATGCAGGCGCCGTTGGTTTCATCCTGGACCTTGGCGCACACGTAGGCCCCCTGCGGTGCCCCCTCGATCATGCACACGCCGGTGCTCAGTGGACACCATTCGGCGCAAACCCGGTTTTCGAACGTGATGTCCACGCCCGCATAAGTGACCTTGCTGACGCAACGAGACATTGCGCCGGCGCATTCGCGGTCCGCGGTGCAACTGGCGCACTGGGGCATCCGCGGCTTGCACACCTTGTCGCAATCGTCGCACCAGGCCTCGGAACCGCAGTTGACATCGGTCCGGCAGGCGGCCACGATGCACTTGCCCTCGCAGTTGCAAGCATACGTGTCGCCACGGGCCGCGCAGTCGGCGTCGACCACGCATTCCGGGGGTGGCGTGGCCTCGAAAGCGTCCAGGGCATCGGCCCCGGGAATGACGCTCGATTCGTCGGACCCGACGGCATCTGCGCCACCCGAACTTCCCGATCCACAAGACACGATTAGGAGCGCGAACCACAGCACCAGGATATTGCGCCGCATGAATGACCTCCGGAGGTTCCTGCAACTAGCGGACGTGAATGTCCGCGGCATGAATGAGTCCGCCGCCGCCCACGAAGAACACCCGCCGTTCCCATGCGGCGGTCACTTCGCGCACTCCCATGGGCACCGCCAGCAGCGAAAGCGGGGCACCGTCGCCCAGCCCGAGCGCCCAGATACCCCGGTCGCCGGCCACCAGCAGAAGGTCCCCGACCACCAGGGGGGTGCTTGGCGCGGTCTTGGTCAGTCGCGTGGTGAACAAGGGCAAACCATCCGATCGGCGCACGCCGACCACGTCCCCGTCTGCAGTACTGAAGAGCAGGCGCTCATCCTGTACCACGGGGGGGGTCGACCCCGTCCAGGTGCCCCGCCACAGCACGGCCCCATCGGTCGCGCGCAAGGCCACGGGGCCGGCGGGGAAGGCAGCGGCATACAGCGTGTTGCCCTCGATCACCGGGGTCGTGTCTACGTCCACTTGGGCGTGCTGTCCAGCAGCCGCCAGGGCCACGGTCCACAATACCTTGCCGGGGCGGGCCTCCAGGGCCACCAGACTTCCGTCCGAGAACCCGGTGTAGATCCGATCCCCTTCCAAAGTCGGGGAGGCCACGCCTTCGATGCTCATGCCCGATGGACGGTCGCGATGGTATTCCCAGACGAAGCGCCCGTCCTCGGACGAAATGGCGTAAATCTTGTCGATGTTGACCGTGAAATAGACCATGCCATCGGACACGACCACGTCGCCGTAGATGGCGGCATCCGTGCAGAACGGAGCCTTCCAAACCGGACGTCCGGTGCGCGCATCGAGCCGGTACAAGCAACCGTCCGAGGAACCCACGAACACCGAATCTTCTGACAACGCGGGCCGTGACCGGATCGCGCCCCGCGTCTTGTGCTGCCACTGAATGGCACCGGTCCTTGCCGACAGGGCGAACAGTTCCCCGGATCGCGTTCCGCACAAGACCAGGCCGGTGCCCGCATCCATCCGGCATCGTCCGAAGTCCCGCGGCGCATACGGCAGAAATGGTAGCTCGTAAGCCCGGATGCCCCACGCGGGCGTGATGCGCGACGACGTGGATAACGCGGGCGGCGGCCCACCGATGGACGTGGACTGCGCCACCACCGCATGGGATGCCAGGATTGAGAAAAACAGCAGGGCCGTCTGAACCGCGAGGCGAGATGACTTGTTCATGTCAGCGCAACGTCACAAGGCGTTCCTCGACCAGTTTGCGCGTGAGGCCTGCCAACCGGGGCA
>CAYRIB010000201.1:0-2645 GCA_964424165.1 uncultured Myxococcales bacterium
CGTTCGCGCCCCCCCTCGTGATCTTCAACGTCACTCGGCAGCAGGGCCTGTATGCCCTGGCCATCCTGGCGGGAACAGGGGTGTTCGCCGGGGCAGTGCTCGTGGGGCCCTTGGTTGTCAGCGATCCCCTGACCTGGTTCGCCGTGGCCATGGCACTGGGCACCGGGGTCTTCGTCGTGGTGGGCAATGTCCTGGCCCAACGGGGCTTGCAGGGCCGGGAGGGGTTGGCCTGATGAACGAATCGATGGTCATGGACCTGGAACGGTCCCTGTCCGAGCCCCCGTTCATGGGGGTCCCCATCGGTCCGACCCTGGCGAGTCTGGCCACGCTGGACTTCTTGACGAACCAGGTGCCACTGAACCTGCGATACGCGTTGCTGCATCAAATCAAGCGGGCATGGCACACGCTGCGGCCTTTGCAGGCGCGGGGCAGCGACCCGGACATCCCGTCCGGACGCGTACTGGTCATGGCCGCGAGTTCAAGTCCCCGCTACCGTGACCTGGCCTTGCCTGTGGCGCGCGCGCTCGGTGCGAAACGCTGCATGGTGCTGTGTCTGCACGAGGAAACGCGCGCCCTGGTGCCCGATCCGATCGTGACGGTCGGCTTGCGCGAGGCTTTGCACTACAACGTGTCGTCCTGGCGACGGGAGTTCGACACATCCTGGCCTTCATGGCGCAGGGCTCTGCGCGACTGGATGACCCGGGCGGGTTTGCCTGCGGCGGCCTGGCCCCGCCTGGCGGACGCGGTGATGACCGGCAGCCAGTTGATTGCGGGGTTCGCGGGATTCTTGCGCGCCGCGGGCATCCGAGCCGTGGTGGTCGAACACGACCGCATGCAGACCAGCGCCTGCCTGGTCCTGGCGGCGCAGTCCTGCGGGGTGGCGTCGTTCACCCTGGTACACGGGGTCATGAACCAGGGGGCATTCGGGTTCGTGCCGGTGCTGGCGGATCACGTCCTGGCCTGGGGCGGGATCGATCGACAGATCCTGATCGATGCGGGCACCCCACCCGATCGGATCACGATTACGGGCTGTCCCCGGCTTTCCCGAAGCCTGGATGCGGATCGGGAGGCGTCGCGTCGCAAAACTGGCCTGCCCCCGGATGGCCGTCTGGTGTTGCTGGCCACCGCGAACTTCCGCGCCGACCAGAGGGGTGTTTTGGCACGTACGTTCTGCGAGGCCGCGACCGGGTCTGGGGGCTTTGCGGCCGCGGTGCGCCTGCATCCGTCCGAACGCATGGCGGACTACCGCGAGTTGGCCGCCGCTTTTCCCGCCGTGCGGTTTGTGGACAATGCCACCTGGTCCCTCGACGAGGCTCTGGCAGCCGCAGATGTCGTGGTGGTGCACAACAGCGGGTTCGGAAGCGACGCCCTGATGAAGAAGCGGCCCGTGGTGGTGTTGGATTGCCTGGACCTGCCGCTCGGCCACGGCCAACTGCTCGCGGAGCGTGCGAACTGCCCCGTGGCCCGCGATGCGGCCGCGCTGCGGGCCGTGATCGCGCGTCTGGAAAACGACGCGGCATTTCGCGACGATTGCCAAGCCCGCGGCGACGCGTTTTCGAAGGAATTCGTGGCGTTCACTGGGGACGAGGCCGCGGTCCGGATCGCAACCGCGATCCTGGCGGGCCGGGAGTGAAGGCGATGCCCCGATGCCTCTTCGTCTATCCCACGTATCCTCCCCCGTTCGTGGGGGGCAGCGTGGTCTATTACGCCCATGTGCATCAGGCGTTCGGACGTGACGATCTGGTCGTGATGACCGCGGCCGCGCCTGGGGACGACGCATTCGATTCGACGTTGCCCTACCGCGTGCATCGCACGCGCTGCATGCACTGGACCCGCGTGACGGTGCCGCCCTGGCGAAAGGCCATCGAGATGGTCTGCCAGTTCTTCTTGGCATGGCGCCTGATCCGACGGGAACGAGTTCAGGTCATCCACGTGGGACAGATGTATCCGGACATCGTGATGGGGCGCCTTCTAGCGCGCCTGACGGGCCGCTTCTGCGTCGTGACCGTGCACGCCGAGGAACTGACCGTGATGCCCACGGTGCCGCGTTTGCGACGGCATCTGGTGCTGCGTGCCCTGCGCCGTGCCGACCGGGTCGTGACGGTCAGCGCGTTCACCCGTGAGGTCCTGATCGATCACAAAGTACCGCCGGACCGGATTGTGCTGATCCCGCCCTGTGCGGACCCGCGCAAGTGCGACCCGGCTGATGTGCGCGAGCCGGCTTGCGCGGCGCGTCTGGGAACCAGTCGGGTACTGTTGACTGTGGGGCGTCTGATTCGGCGCAAGGGACAAGACAAGGTCCTGGCCGCTCTGGCCAAACTGGTCGCCAACCATCCTGACCTGCACTACGTCATGGTGGGCCGCGGTCCGGACGAGGAACGGCTGCGGCAGATGGTCGCCGATCTTGCCCTGAAGGAACGGGTGACGTTCGTGGATGATGCCCGGGAGGCCGAGATTGCCTGGCTCTACCAACGCTGCGAAGCTTTCGTCATGCCCAATCGAACGCTCCCGAACGGGGACACCGAGGGCTATGGAATCGTGTTCGACGAGGCCGGGGCCTGGGGAAAACCGGTGATCGGCGGCGATGCGGGCGGGGTGCGCGACGCGGTCGTGCACGCGGAAACGGGGTTGCTCGTGGATGGCGG
>CAYRIB010000202.1:0-2643 GCA_964424165.1 uncultured Myxococcales bacterium
GGCCCGGGTGAAGGCTGCGCAATGCCTCGGGCATCGCGGGCACGGCATGCAAAATACCCGCTGCGGTCGGAACCAGGGCCACGTTGTATGCGAAGGCCCAGAAAAGGTTCTGGCGGATCACTCGAAAGGTGCGCCGGGACAGATGAATACTCGCCAGGACCCCGCCCAGGCCCGGCGCGATCAGGTTGATGTCCGCGGCCTCTCGGGCGACATCGGTGCCGGTTCCGAGGGCGATCCCGACATCCGCGCTGGCCAGGGCAGGGGCATCGTTGATGCCGTCACCGACCATGGCAACGATCCCGTTGTGTCTGGCCTCCCGGATGGTCCACTCCTTCTGGTCGGGCAGCAACCGGGAACCATCGATCAAAATCCCGATTTCGTGGGCCATGCGTTCTGCCGCGGCTGGGTTGTCTCCGGTCAGCAGGCCGACCCGGATTCCCATGCTCTGCAGTTCCTGGACCACGGCGCGTGCCTCGGGCCGAACCTCGTCTCGCAGCGTCAGCCAACCCACCGTGCGGTCATCGACGGCAAGGACCACCACCGACTCTGCAGCATGCGTGAGTTCGGGCGGCATCGGCGTGTCCGAGGGCATCCATTCGGCCCGGCCGACCCACACGTGATGCCCCTTTACCATGGCCCGTACGCCCACGCCCGCCACGGATTCGAACTGTTCGGGGGGCGGGATGAAAATGCCCCGCGATGTCACGTACTGTATGATGGCCCGGGCCGCCGGATGCACGGCGCCTTGTTCTGCGGCTGCAGCCAGACCGAGCACCTCGTCGGACGCCTCGCCCGTCGGGAACCACCCGGACACCACCAGGCGACCGGTGGTCAGTGTTCCGGTTTTGTCGAAGAAAAGCCGGTTGACGCGATGCGCGGCCTCGAGCACTTCGGGCGAGCGGAACAGGATACCGGCCCGCGCCCCCCGGCCGGTGGCTGCCGTGATGGCGGTCGGGGTCGCCAGCCCCAAGGCGCACGGGCAGGCGACCACAGCACGGCCACGAACCTCAGAAGAGCGGGTTCGAACGCCCCTCCGATCAGCCACCACGATACGAAGGTTGCCAGGGCTACGAACACGATCACCGGAACGAAAAGGGCGGACACCCGATCCGCCAGACGCTGTATCGGCGCATGCCCGGCTTGGCAACTGGCCACCAGGCGGATGATTCGGGCGAGCATGGCGTCATCGCCCGTTTGGGTGGCCCGGATGACCAGCAGACCATCCAGATTGACCGACGAGGCCAGAACCGTGTCCCCGGGAGCGATCGCAAGGGGCTCGGATTCCCCGGTCATGGATGCGGCGTCCACGAAAGCCGTGCCCTCGATGACCACGCCGTCCACGGGAATCCGTTCGCCAGCCCTTACCACGATGACGTCGCCAGCGCGCAGTTCCCGGGTCGGCACCTCCCGTTGAATGCCATCATCGGTCCGCAACCGTGCCTGCTCGGGCAGAAGATTGGCCAGGTGTTCCAGAGCGGCCCCGGAACGGTGGCGGGCGCGGGCCTCGAGCATTTTCCCCACACGCACGAAGACCAGGATGATGGCCGCGGTCTCGAAATAGGTGTGGTGTCTTGTGCCCAGGAACAAAATGCCCGCAGAATAGAGGTACGCCGCGCTGGACCCCAGAACCACCAGCACGTCCATGGTCGGGGACCGATTCTTCAGCGCGCCCCAGGCCCCCCGGTAGTAGTCCCACCCGGTGCCGAATTGCACGGGTGTGGCCAAGGCGAACAGGAGCCAGTCGAGCCCGGGCATCGGGACCAGCAGGCCAACGTCGCGCGACATGGACAACAACAGGATCGGGACGGCACACAGCACCCCCAACACGACGAAGCGTCGTTCCCGTTGTAACGCGGCATCGCGGGCAGCAGCCTCCCGGCCTGGCAAATCATCCAATGCATCGGGCACCACCAGTTCGAATCCGGCGTTGCGGACCGCGATGGCCAGATCCTCAGGGCGGCAGTGCTCCGTGTCCCAGGTCACCTCCACGCGTTCGGAGGCCAGGTCAACCGATGCTGCGGCCACGCCCTGGACCCCAAGAAGCGCCTTTTGTACGGATCGGGAACAGTTCGCGCAGTGCATTCCGATGACGGGCAGGATCTGGCGTTGAATGGGCATGCGACCTCTAGTAACCGTGCTCGTCGATGCGCACCTTGCCGCGGAACGTGCGGTACGCGAACACGGTGTAGCCGATCACGAGCGGCATGCCGATCAGCGCTACGATCAGCATGGTCAGGAGGGTTGTTTCGCTGCTGCTGCCATTCATGATCGTGATGGAATTCGCCGCATCCGACCGGGAAGGCACGAGATTCGGAAACAAACTCGTGGCGGCCGTTGCAAACAGCAGAACGATGGTGGCGGTCGAGGCACCGAAGGCGCGGCGCAACCGGCCTTTGCCAAGGCCATGCACAGATACCCCGATGCTTGCCAAGGCCCCGAGCAAAAGCAGCCACAACCATGGCCGCGCCTGATGATTGGCCACCACCTGCGGCTCGAGGGCAAGGGCCAGGACCGTGGATGCCAACAAGAGCACGCCCGCCGCATAGCCCGCCGAGCGGGCGCCCGTGGCGAGCCGGATTTCCATGCCCCCGTCGGTCTTGATCGCCAGATACAGCCCGCCGTGAAGCGCGAAGACCGCGACCC
>CAYRIB010000203.1:0-2634 GCA_964424165.1 uncultured Myxococcales bacterium
ACCCTTCCTCAATCGGCTGGTTGCTCTGCTTCCTTCGCCCCAGCCGAGGCCCACGGCTTCGGGCACGGTCGCCGTCGATGATCCCCACTTCTCGGCATTCGTCTTCAAGATCCAGGCCAATATGGATCCCCGGCATCGCGATCGCGTCGCATTTGTCCGAGTCTGCTCGGGCCGATTCGAGCGTGGCATGATGGTGCGCCATGTGCGCAGTGGGCGAACGCTCGCGCTCAACCGTTCGTTGCAGTTTCTGGGACAGGAAAGGACCCTCGTAGAGGAGGCGTTTCCCGGTGACGTGGTGGGGCTGTGGGACCCGGGGCTGTTGCGCATCGGCGACACCTTGTGCGAGGGGGAACCGATCGAATACGCAGGCGTTCCCCGCTTTTCGCCCGAGATGTTCGTGCGGGTTCGGATGATCGATCCTTCCCGTCGTAAGCAGCTCAAGGCCGGACTCGAGCAACTATCCGAGGAGGGTACGGTTCAGCTGTTCTTCGATCGTCACAGCATGGAACGGGAGCCGGTGCTTGGTGCGGTGGGCCAGTTGCAGTTCGAGGTGACGCGACATCGGTTGCAGTCGGAATACGGGGTCAGCGCCATCTTCGAACCCTTGCCGACCACCTGTGCCCGATGGGTCGAGGGCCCGGACATCGACCTCGGACGGCTCGAACATCCCCCGAACACGATCTGTCTGCTGGATGTCGCCGGGCGTCCCCTGGTGATGTTCAAGGGGGATTGGGACCTGCGCATGGCTGTCAAGGAATTCCCGGAACTCGACTTCATCGCCGCGGTTCAGCCTGGCCGCCGCACGCGTTCACCCCGCCGTGCGGGTTGATCGTGCGGTAGGTTCATCCATCCTCGCGCATGTATTCGTCCATCGGGCGCGATCTGGCCCCGGCACGAAAGCCCGAACGAGTCTTCGGAACTAGTCTTCGGGGAACATGGACTTGTGGTCCGTGATCACGATCGGGTCCAGCTTGAAGTAGACGCAAAGCGACAAGGCGTCCATGCAGGCCTTGGCCTCACTGACCGTCGCGTTGGGGGGGCAGTCGTCGTTCAGGTCCAGGTCGTACAGGTCCGGCAGCAGCGCCTCGACCGAACTCATATACGTGCACCAATCCGGGGCATCGGTGCCCAAACTGTCGCAATAGGCGTTCACCCGGGTCAGGGCGACCTCGATCTCGTCACGCGACAGCACACCGCCGAGCACCCCTTGTTCCATGGTCACGCCATCCGCACCGCTGGTCACCGTGGCGGTGATTCGTTCGTTTCTGAGCGTCACCGACAGCGGGACCCCGCTGATCGGGATGGCCATCGAGAACGAGTTCGGACCGGCCGTCAGCAGGCCGCCTTCGATCTTCGCTTGCGGGAAGCTGACCGCCGGGTCGCAGGTCAGGCCGTCGGTGGCGTAGGAACCATCGTACACCCAGTATTCTGGTGCGGCGCGCGACGTCTCCATCGGGGTACCGATCAGGGCGTTCAGGCGGAAGCTGGTGGTGTTGGCAAAGTCCGTCACGGACACGAATTCCATGAGGATTCCGGGGATCAGGTCCTTGTTCTCGGTCAGGGCGCCGTTGATGAGCACCGCGAGCGATGCCAGGGCATTGTCGGGACTCATGTCGCCGTTGTAGTCGAAGCACTGGTCCATGGCGGCGTAATCGGTGGTGGCCGTCGTTCCCGGGACGTAGTAGTCGGCCAGGACGCCGGCCGGGCTCCACGAGCTTGGATACATCGCATCTTCGCAGAAGGCCATGCAATGGTTGTCCAGACAGAACTCGTCGGCGCCTGCACACATCCCATCCACGCTGCCGCAGAAGCCTCCGCAGCCGTCCGAACCGCAGTCCTTGTCGGTGCAGTCCGGCACGCACACGCCATCACTGGTCGTGTCTTGCAAGACATCGTCCATCACCTCGACCGGGCTCACCTCGGTCGGAGCCACGTCGGTCGGGGCCACATCGGTCGGCGTCACCTCGGTCGTGGTCGTCGTGTCCTGTATCACGTCCTGATCGGTGTCGCTTCCGCTGCCCCCACATGCAGTCATCAGTGCCAACAATGCCGTGACCAAGGAGATCCGGAAGAACAAACTCATGTCATACCTCCCCAAAAGATTGGAACCACCCATACCTACCGATCGCCAAATCTTATCCGTTTTCAAAGCCAATGCAATAGAATGTCGACACGCGAAACGGGTGTTGTCGCGCTGCCGAACGAAGGCTCATGATGGGATTGGCGGGTTGATTTCCCTTCTGTCCACCACCTCCTGGGATCGGTCGTTCTTCGACCGTTTTGTGAGTGTCAGGAATCGCTGTTACCGAAAGCACGACGACGTGTTGTTCGAATCCATCGAGTCGTTCGAACGGCAATTCGGAGATCAGTCGCCATTTAATCGTGAGCATGAATGGAAGGCGTGGCTCGCCACGGACGAAGCCGGCATCGAGCGAGGCCGGATCGTTGCCGGGGTCCGCCGGCCGGATCACGCACAGGTCAGCAGGGCCGCCTTCTGTGGCTATTTCGAGTCCGATGAAGATGGCTTGGCACCGGGCTGCGTCGCCAAGCCTCTCCTGGAAGCGGCGCTCGGGTTCGCGGCACAGTTGCAGAAGCGATACCCGCACATCCAATCCCTGCGCGGGCCGATCCAAG
>CAYRIB010000204.1:0-2589 GCA_964424165.1 uncultured Myxococcales bacterium
AGGAAGAGGCGGACCTCATGTTCAATTCCACCCTGGTCTACGAACCGCCGGTCCTGAAGGTGTTCGCCGAACGGTTCCTCATGGAGGTGCCCGCGTCGGACCCCGCGTTCCTGGAAGCCAGCCGCCTGCTCGAATTCCTGGATCTGTTCGTGCCCATCTTCCTGGATGACATTCCGGGTACGTCGATTCTTCGCGAATTCGTCGGGGGATCGGCGTTCAACTACTGATTGAATCTCTCTCGCGACGTCAACGCACCCAAGAACCGAGGATAACATTTTGAAAGCGCCACCTTAAAATTGCACAGCCGGTTTGTTTCTGCTATGGTGACGGCGGGTTATGTCCAGGAGCAAGATCCGATGTGGTTCAATCGCGAGATTGCCCCGATTCTGCGGGCCGCGTTCTTGCGCCATCCGGTTCTGACGCTCACTGGCCCCCGCCAGTCGGGCAAGACGTCCTTGGTTCGACGCCTGTTTCCAGACCTCCCTTATCATAATCTGGAGGATCCTCGAACCCGGGAGTTTGCGACTGCGGACCCCGCAGCCTTCCTGTCTCAATTAGAAGGGGGCGCTGTGCTCGACGAAATTCAGCAGGTACCCGATCTGCTGTCCGCCCTGCAGGTTGTTGTCGACCGCCTGGATCGCAACGGTCTGTTCGTGCTGACGGGTTCCTACCAGATGGGCCTGCGCCATGCCATTGGCCAGTCCCTGGCGGGCCGGACTGCCTTGCATGTTCTTCTGCCGCTGTCCGTGCGGGAGATCATGGCTGCACAGGGACAGGTACCTGACCTCGACGAACTGCTGCTGCGCGGGTTTCTGCCGAGAGTGCACGCTCAGAATCAGCTTCCTGCCGAAGCCTACGCGGCCTACGTTGCCACCTATCTCGAGCGGGACTTGCGGGACCTGTCGCGGCTCCATAATCTTTCGCGATATCGCCGCTTCCTGGAGCTTTGCGCCGGGCGGACGGCGGGCCTGGTAAACAAGAGCGCGTTGGCCAGCGACGTGGGTGTTAGCGCTCCGACCATCGAGGACTGGATGTCCTTGCTTGAAACCGTGTACGGGATTGTCCGCTTGCCCCCATGGTTCGAAAACCTCCGAAAGCGCTTGGTGCGATCGCCAAAGCTCCATTTCCTGGATACGGGAGTGGCGTGCCACTTGCTTCACATCGACCGCGTCGAGCAGTTGAAGGTGCATCCTCTCCGGGGTGCGCTGTTCGAATCAATGATGGCCAGTGAGGCCTTGAAGGCCCGGTTCAACGCGGGTCTGGCTTCGAATTTGCATCACTACCGGGACAGCCATGGCTCCGAGGTAGATCTGTTGCTTCAGAGCGGCCACGAGATCCGCCCCATCGAAGTCAAGAGTGCCCATACCTTTCATCCCGACTTCTTGCGCGGTATCAACGAACTCCGCGCGGTCATGGGCAATCGCGTGGTCCGGCCCTTGGTGGTACTGGGAGGCGGGCAAGCCGAACGCCGCACGGACGTGGACGTCCTGCCTTGGCCACAAGCCGCGGCGGAGTTGTAGACAGTCACATTCCCGGAACCTGCGGCAGGCGCCCAATCGACGCGTGGGCCAGGTCTTCGGGGTAGGCTTCGTCGGTCAGGCGTCCCGCCAGGTAGGCATCATAGGCCGCCATGTCGAAGTGGCCGTGCCCGGTCAGGCCGAATACGATGGTGCGCGGCTGACCCTCGCGCTTGGCCTCCAAGGCCTCGTCGATCGCGGCCCGGATCGCGTGCGATGCCTCGGGGGCCGGCACGATCCCTTCGGTTCGGGCGAAGGTGATCGCGGCTTCGAAACAGGCGAGTTGTCCGTAGGCCCGGGCTTCGGCCAGGCCCTGGTGCACCAGGCGGCTGACCAGCGGCGAATCCCCGTGGTAGCGCAGCCCACCCGCGTGGATCGACGGGGGCACGAACGCGTGTCCCAGGGTGTACATCTGCACGACCGGAGCCAGCTTCGCTGTGTCGCCGTAGTCGTAGGCAAAGACCCCGCGCGTCAGGGTCGGGCAGCTTGCGGGTTCGACGCCGAGGAGGCGGATCGGCTTGCCATCCAACCGGTCCGGCACGAAGGGGAAGGCCAGACCCGCGAAGTTGGAACCACCCCCCACGCATCCGATCACCACGTCCGGGACTTCGCCCAGTTCTTCAAGCTGACGCTTCGCCTCCTGCCCGATCACGGTCTGGTGCAGACACACGTGGTTCAGCACGCTGCCCAGCGCATAGTGCGCGCCCGGGTCGGCCACGGCCGTTTCCACGGCGTCGCTGATCGCCAGGCCGAGACTGCCCGGACAGTTCGGATCCGCGGTCAGGGCCGCGGTCCCGGACCGGGTCAGCGACGACGGGCTCGCGTGCACGTGGCCGCCCCAGGCCTGGATCAGCGACCGGCGATACGGCTTCTGGTCATAGCTCACGCGGACCATGAATACCGTGACGTCCATACCGAACATTGCGCCGGCCATGGCCAGGGCCGATCCCCACTGCCCCGCCCCGGTCTCGGTAACCAGACGGCGGATGCCCTCGCGCCGGTTGTAGAACGCCTGGGCCACCGCGGTGTTCGGCTTGTGGCTGCCGGCCGGGGACACGCTCTCGTTCTTGAA
>CAYRIB010000205.1:0-2587 GCA_964424165.1 uncultured Myxococcales bacterium
AGGTCGAGCCAGACGCCGGGTGCCTGGATCAGGATCTCGGCATGCGTCGAGTCCAGAAGGGCGGCCTTGACGACACGTTCGGCCTCGCGATCAAGGACCAGGATGCGGCGGATGGCATCGTACTCATCGGGCGTCACGACCAGCTCTGCCATCTCGTCCTGCAACTCGAGACCCGGCCCATTCACGTTCGAGAGGTCCCACTGGGTCCCCTCCCATCCATTGATGAAGCCGTTGTCGTCACACCGCGCGCACCGCCATTCGATGCGGTGGTGCTCCGCCGGCAGGCAGGCCTCGATGAACCCGGAACAGGGTTTGTGACCGGGACGGCAGCGACAGGGCACCATGGTTGGCAGCACGGTGCCCCGGGGATGCCAACTGGCGGTCACCGCCTCGACGATGCGGCCGAGGTGGCCTCCAAGCCGCGTGGCTGGTGAGGGTCCTTCTTCATCGATCGTCGGGTCATGGATTCCCGAAAAGTGTCGCATGTTCGCAATCACCGTGATGCCCATGACCGTGGTCCTCGATGCAGCCTGGATGCAATGATATCAGAAGAGCCTGGGCGAGTGCCGGATGCGTGCTCACCGCTTCAGCTTGTAATGCGTGTTCTTTCCCCGGCCGTGACGTTCGAGCCGTCCCAGCGCCATCAGCTTCCCGAAGTCCAGAGCCCGCGTGGCCCTGGCCCGGTCGGTGAGTTGCGCGTAGTCCCGATCCGTGATGAACCCGTGTCGTTCGAGGTAGTCCAGGATGACCTGGTGATGGGGACGCACCGTCGTTTCCAAAGACGCGGACGTTGCCTCGAGGTCCCCTGAGACCCGCAGCATCTCGTCGATGATCCCGTCCGAGAAATACCCGAGCCAGGGCGTGAAATCGACCGTTTCCTTCTGCTCGTAATAGTTGCCGCTCAGGCCCACCTCGCGGAAGTAGCGGCTCACGTTCCGGCTGTAGTAGCTCTCGAAACTGAACAGCGGGAACGTGTCAATCCCCAGGGCGGCCAGCAGCACCTTGGTCGCCAGACGTGCGGTCCGACCGTTACCGTCGACGAACGGATGGATGATCACGAACTGCTTGTGGAACAACCCCGCCAGGATCAGGGGATCCATCGTCTTGCGGTTCGAGGCAACGAACGAGACCAGATCGAGCATGAGGGGCTCGACGTCCGTGTGGTCTGGCGGCAGGTAGACGGTGGCACCAATGCCGGGATCGTTCACCACGACCGGTTCTGCGCGGAGGCGCCCGCCATGGTAAGGTTCAATCAACCCCTTCATCACGGTCTTGTGAATCCCCAAAACCAGCTTGAGCGAGAAGCCCGGGCGCCCCTTCTTCAGCGCCATGTTCAGGGCAAGCAGCGCATCGTTGTAGTTGGCCACCTCCCGCTCACTGTCACGCAGGTGAACCGGGAGGGATTTCAACAGCCGCTTCACCTCGGTCAGGGGCAGCGGATTGCCCTCGATCCGGGTCGATGTATGCGCGGATAGGGCGGCGGCCTGCCTCTCGAACTCCGCGACGACATCATCGGGCCAAGGATGGCGGTTCAGGTCCGCTGCCAGCACGGCCACACGCTTGATGTTGGACAGCAGTCGCGGAGTGATCTGGTATCTGGGTTGGAACATTGGCAACGACCTCTGCCCGGCCTCCTGGAAGAATCTTAGACGAATATTGGACGAAAGGCCAGACCTGTATCGAGTCTCTCGTGCCCGCATGATGGGGGGGGGCAATATCGGTCTTTCCAACGCGACCATCGGCAACGCCCACTTTGGCAACGGCCAACGCCGGGGACCCCTTGTCAAAGCATGGGGACACAGGCAACATGAAGGCACTGCGGACCGGGCCGGTTCAATTCGGCCGAAGGAGAAGACCATGAAGGCACGAAGCATCCGAGAGGTGGTGGTTCCGACCGCGACCAGCGACGGGGCGGGCGTGCGCTTGCAACGAAGCATTGCCACCCGGACCCTCGATCACGTGGACCCCTTCTTCCTGTTTGATCATTTTGGATCGGAGAACCCGAACGACTACATTGCGGGGTTCCCGATGCACCCGCACCGGGGCATCGAGACCATCACCTACATGCTGGATGGAAGTGTCGAACACCGCGACAGCATCGGGAATGCAGGCGTGGTCGGCGCCGGGGACGTGCAGTGGATGACTGCGGGCAGCGGCATCATGCACGAGGAGATGCCCAAGGTCGGGCCCCGACGGTTGAACGGATTCCAGGTCTGGGTGAACCTCCCGGCCAAGCTCAAGATGACCAGGCCCCGCTATCAGGATGTCCCATCCGCGAGCATTCCCGAGGTTGTCCGGGCTGACGGAACGCGTATCCGGGTGGTAGCGGGCGAGGTGGACAAAACGCGCGGCGCGGTAATCGAAATCTACGCGGATCCGACCTATCTCGACGTAACGGTACCCACGGGATGCCGCTTCGTACAACCGGTTCCACGCGGACACACGGCGTTGCTCTATGTCTTCGAGGGACAGGTATCCATCGGCGAATCCCTCGACGCGGGTGATGGTGTTAGCGCGACCCGGTTGGTCGTGCTGGGCGATGGCGATGGCGTCAGCGTCATGGCCGTCGGCGGATCGGCCCGCTTCC
>CAYRIB010000206.1:0-2578 GCA_964424165.1 uncultured Myxococcales bacterium
AACGTCACAAGGCGTTCCTCGACCAGTTTGCGCGTGAGGCCTGCCAACCGGGGCAGGGTGCGGTCCTCGCCCGCCAGTTCCTGCAGCGCCTTGTCGTAGTACTCCCGCGCCTTGGGTGCATCGACGACATCTTCGGCCTTCATGCGCAGCGCAGGGTTGAACAGGTCCCCGAGGTGCAGGTACGCGGTGCCGCGCACGAGAGCGGACGGCGCCCGCCCCATTTCCGAAAACGCCTTGACGGCTTCGTCCCGCTTGCCGGCAGCATCTGCGGCATAACCCATCGACTCCCACACCATGGGGGCCCAAACCGCCTGAGGGTCTGCAGCGAGGTACGCACGATAGGCATCGAGGGCGGGTTCGAACTGTCCGGCGTGAAGGGCGGCCGAGGCCTTGCCCAGCAGAGCCAGGGACGCCAGCGGCGTGCCCTTGTGGCCATTCGCGAAGGTGTCGAGTGTTCCGACCGCGTCGGAAAACTTCTTCTGGGCATCGGCCCGGGTCTTGAGCACGTCCTCGGGCGCGGCCTCGTCATCCCCGGCAGGAACTGCTGCCTGCGCCGCGACCACCGGCGAGAAGGCCTTGTGGAATGCGGTCGAGGCCTCGATCTTCCGGCTGTCCGAGTGCCGTGACAGCAGAATCGCCCCGAAGATCACCACGACCAGCACCACCACGCCACCGACGATCCACCTGCCCCAGGCCCTGAAGAAATCGAAGGCCTTGCCCATCCAGTTCATGAATTCATCCGGGGCCTTGACTTCCTTGCGCGTCAACTTCACTTTGCCTGCCGCCATGCTGAATCACCTGTCCATCAATGAGGAGCATGCCTGTGCCCGCTGTCGGGCAACCCTGACCGGTTCTCCGGTAGGGAGTCGAACCCCAATTCCAGGAACCAAAATCCTGTGTCCTGCCATTGGACGACCGGAGAGTCGTCATCAAACCGGGATTTTCTACCATGTCGTGCGTGCCAATTCAAGGTCCATGAACGGAGGAAGGCTGGGGCGGCAGAAAAACTACTTCGTCTTGACTTCCATGTACTCGATCACGAGTTCCACTTCTTCGACCGAGATGTCGGCGCCCTTGCCGTCGAGCTTGAATCCGTTCCAGGATTTCGGCCAGGCATTGAAGAAGTTGTAGCGGATTTGCTCTTGGCCGGAATCGTCCAGAAGCACGACCGACCCGGACTTGCGCGAGACATTGCCCTTGAGAGCGTCCTCGAACCACTTCCAGACGGACACGTTCGCGAAATACCCCTTGGTCAGCTTGATGTTGCCGAATTTCTTGCGGCCAGGGCGCTTGAGCGGATAAGGGTCCATGCCCGTCTGATGTTCGATTTCCTCGATCTCGGCTGAAAGACCGTCGACGTTCTTGAACGCGCCGCAGTCGATGCCTTCGATCTCGATTCGGAAATTGAACTGCCCGTAAGGTTCGCCGGGGCGCTCGGAAGGACTGGACGGGGCGGATGATCCCGGCTTGTGGTTCTTGATCGCATTTTCGACCGCGCTGATTGCGCTGTTCAACGGGTTGGGCATGACTGGCCTCCAGACAGCTTTCCTTAAATGTTAGTGCAAGGGTCCGCATGCGTCAAGCACCCGCAAGGTTCGCGGCGTGGAAGCGAAACGCGACTATAATCCCCCCGACGACTGCTTTCCGATGAGGAGGATGATGATGCTTCGTCCGGTGCGGTGGCACGTTTTGCCGTTCATTGGTTTGGTGTTGGCCTCGGCCCCGGGCAAAGCGGACCCGGTGGTGGATGCCTTCTTGAAGACCACGGAGGCGGTTGAGGACACGGTCCGAACGTCCTTTCCCAACATGTCCCCGGAGGCATCGCTCAAGGTCGCCTGCGCCGGCTTGGCGGCCCTCCACGTCCGGGGGTTGGATGAACAGGCCGCGAAACTGGGGTTTGCCTGTGTCGGCGGACGGGTGCGTGCCGCGGTGCCCAAGGCCTCGGGCAGTGAGCGGGCGGTGTGGAAGGCTTCGGACCTGGTGGCCGCCGCGGTGGCGTTGAACGACGAATTCGATGCGCTGCAGTCGGCGGTGCGGCAGATCGATCGCGATTCAATGACGTTGCTGCGCGCGCCCCTGCCCGCGGGAATCGATCCGGCGCGCAAGATCCGAGAGGGTCTGGCGGTCAACCGCGAGGTCTTTGTTCCGTGGCTGCGGCGCGTGACCGAGGTGACCGTGGCCCTGGCCCGGACGGATGGGGCCCCGCGCGAGATCGTGTTGGCTGCCGCCCGGATGGCCATGCGGATGGGTGACTGTGCGGCGGCCGAGTCGCTGGCAAAGCCCGGTGCGGTGGCCCGTGAACGGGATTTCATGGGAACCGTGCAGGCGTTATGCCAATCACTGCGGCAACCGCCATGCGGGGACCCAATCCCCGTCGGTGCCGCCGCAAACTTGCCACCGGTCGCCGCGGCATTGGTTCGGGACGTGGGGGACGAACTGCAGGCCCGCATGGATGCCAGTTGCATCCTGGGCGCGCAGAGTGCGACGCTCGGATGGTCGGACGGTGCGGCCATGCCTGCCAATCTGCCGATGCCCAGCGCGCTCGAACGCTTGGGGCAAGTGGCCCGAGCATGGCCCC
>CAYRIB010000207.1:0-2511 GCA_964424165.1 uncultured Myxococcales bacterium
CATGGTCTTTCTCCGTCCCAGGATTGGATCATTATACCCAAAATGGGCGGTCGTGGAGGACCTATCGGGGTGGATTCTACGCCTCGGACGTGGGCGTCCCGTGCTCTGCGTACAGGCGCAGCAAGGCCTTATGATAACGCAGGAAGCCGGCATTGGCCGCGGCTACCAGCAGACGGTTGCCCGAGGCCTGCATCACTCGCCGCATCACGTTGCGAAGGCGATAGGTACTCTTCCAGGCGTGCACCAACCCCTGCTGCAATTCCTTGGGCGTCATGCCCTTGGGCCTCAGCACCACGTGCTGAAAATCATACAGATCCGGATTCTTCTCGATGATGCGGCCCTGTGCATCAAGTTCGCGATACAGCGCGGTGCCTGGGAACGGGGTCAGCACCGCGTAACGCGCCAGCTCCATGCGCGACTTGCATACGAAGTCCACGGTTTCGTCGAAGACCTCCCGAGTGTCGCCGTCGAACCCGAAGATGAAACATCCGAGCACGGACACCCGGTGCTCTTTGAACCCTCGCACCGCATCCAGATAGGTGGCGATCCGGTTGTGGCCCTTCCCGGTTTCGATCAGCGATGCCGGGCACACGCTCTCGAACCCGACGAGCGCACCCAGACAGCCGCTTCTGCGCATCAAGTCCAGGGTCTGGTCGTCCAACCCCACGTCCACGGTCGACAAACACGCCCAGCGAATCTTCAGATCGACCATGGCGGCCATCAGTTCGTGCGCATACGCCCGATCCGCATGGAAGTTGGGGTCCAGAAACACGAAGGCCCGGGCATCGGTCGACCGCATCTCGTCGATCACGTCGTGCACCGGACGTGTGATCAACCGGTGACCGGCGTGTTGCGAAACCACGCAGAAACCACAGCGATTGGGACATCCTCGGGTCGCCTCGATCGAGACGACGTTTCGCATGTAGGCGCCCTTCTTCAGAAGGTCGCGACGCGGCCAGGCCCGGTTCGCCAGATCGGGCACACCGTCTTGATCGTAGCGGGCATGCGGCTCGCCCCGGACGAAGTCGCGCAAGAACCGGGGCCACGTGTCATCCGCTTGCCCCAGGATCACGGTATCCCCGTGCAACGCTGCCTCGTCAGCGTTCCATGTGACGTGGAACCCGCCCAGCACCACGTGAACGCCGCGGGCACGCGCCTCGTCGGCGATGGCGTAAGCGCGGCGGGAAGTGGCCGTCACCACGCTGATGGCAAGGACGTCCACCGCGAAATCGACCGGCTGATCGTCGACCCCCTCGTCAAGGATGGCCACTGCCGCGCCGAGCTCGGGCGGGACCAGAGCCGCCAAGCGGGTCAGCGTCAGGGCCGGATAGGACACCGAGCGTGCGAATGCGCCTTGGCCCGTTTTGTAGGTGAGGTCCCTGGGGTTCAGCAGAAGGATCTTCAACAAGCCTCCGGATGGCCACCATCATGCGCAACGGTCCACAATCTTGTCAGAAAGACCGGCAGGCCACAAGAACCGTTCATCGCGCCGAGACGTCCCGAAGGTCCGCGAAGTAGGCTAGAATAACCACCATCACGACACGGGAATCAGCCGTGTATTTCACATCGCCATGGAGGTCTTGAAATGGCCCGGATCTTTGAAGACAACAGCCAGAGCATCGGAAACACCCCTCTCGTCCGCCTCAACCGTCTCACGCAGGGCATGCCCGCCACCGTGGTCGCCAAGATCGAGGGGCGAAATCCGGGATATTCGGTCAAATGCCGGGTGGGTGCCGCGATGATCGCGGCCGCGGAACGGGACGGCATGCTCGTGCCCGGCTCGCGCGACGTGACCGTGGTCGAACCGACCAGCGGCAACACGGGCATCGCCTTGGCCTTCGTGTGCGCGGCACGGGGATACCCGCTGGTGCTGACCATGCCCGAGACCATGTCGATCGAGCGGCGCAAGATGCTCGCCGCATTCGGGGCCCGAATCGTGCTGACCGAAGGTGCGAAGGGCATGAAGGGCGCCGTGGCCATGGCCGAACAGATCGTCGCCTCGGACCCGGCCCGGCACTTCATGCCGCAGCAGTTCAAGAATCCGGCCAACCCGGATATCCACTTCCGAACCACGGGGCCCGAGATCTGGGCCGACACCGACGGTCGCGTGGACATCTTCGTGGCCGGCGTAGGCACGGGCGGCACCATCACCGGGGTCAGCCGCTTTCTGAAGCAGACGTGCAACAAGGCCGTGTGGTCCGTGGCCGTGGAGCCCATCCATTCCCCGGTCCTGACCGCCCTGCGCAACGGGCAGGCCCCCGTGCCCGGGCCGCACAAGATTCAGGGCATCGGCGCGGGGTTCAAGCCCGACATTCTGGACCTGGCTCTGGTCGACGAAATCGCCACGGTGTCGAACGACGAGGCCATCGAGTTTGCGCGCCGACTGCACCGCGAGGAGGGCATCACCTGCGGGATATCCTGCGGGGCTGCGGTCGCAGTGGCCTGTCGCTTGGCGGCCCTGCCCGACCACCGGGGCAAGCTGATCGTCACGATCCTGCCGGATGCGGGCGA
>CAYRIB010000208.1:0-2452 GCA_964424165.1 uncultured Myxococcales bacterium
GGGGGGTGGCGGCCAGCCGATCCCGACGTCGCCCGCGATCCGTGCGGCGCGTGCGAAGGCGATCTACAGCGAAGACGCTGGCTACCCGATCCGCAAGTCGCACGAAAACCCGATTATCACCAAGATCTACACCGAATTCCTGACCGAGGGACCGTGCAGTCACAAGAGCCACAAGCTGCTGCACACCCACTACACCCCCCGGGGCAAGTACATCGCCTAGCCTCTAGCCTTGTGCGGCGCGGTCACCAGACCGCGCCGCTGGATGCATTCTGGGAGATGGGATGAGAAGCGCCGACCTCCCTTTGCCGAGCTAACCTGGGGTTGCGCAAGCGTGCTTGCGCCTTCGGCCACGAGAGCCTGTAGGGCGCGGTCACCAGACCGCGCCGCTGGGCCTTCGCACTCTGCCCGGAATGCGCTACCCTGTCTCCAGTCGCCCGATCAGGAGGCCACCATGAACCTATCCGATGCCCACTACCTCGAATTCCTGGACGGCAGCGCCCTCGCTGCCGCGGCCCCTGACTTCACCGATGCGGAACGGGCCTTTCTGGACCGGGTCAACACCAAGGTGGCTGCGGGGCAGTCGCTCGAGGAGGTGATGGACTTTCTGTTCGAGGCGTCGCGGTCGGTCTGTCCCTGCGACCGTATCGGGCTATCGTTCGTCGAAGAGGACGGGGCCCGGATCGTGTCCCGGTGGGCTCGGGCCAGCTATGAACCCATCCTGCTCGGCAAGGGCTACGCAGAGGACCTTCGCGGCAGTACGCTCGAAGAGGTCCTGCGCAGCGGGCACGTGCGCATCATCAACGACCTCGAAGCCTACCTCGTGGACCATCCCCAGAGTCGTTCGACGCGCATGTTGATCCGCGAAGGCGTGCGTGCCAGCATGACCTGCCCGCTCACCGTCGAAGGACGGATTGTGGGGATGCTGTTCCGGTCGTCGCGTGTGGCCGGGGTGTACTCCGCTCGCCAGGTAGCCTTGCATCTGGCCCTGGCCGAGCGGCTGGGACAGGCGGTCGAGAAGGCGTGGCGCATCGACCAGTTGAGCGCGGCAAACCAGGCTTACACTGAAATGCTCGGTTTCGTGAGCCATGAACTCAAGAGCCCGGTCGCCTCGATCGTGACCGACGCCCAGGTGCTCAGCGAAGGCTACCTCGGGGACCTGACCCCGGATCAGAAGCACAAGATCGATCGCATGATTGTGAAGGGCGAATACCTGCTGAGTCTGGTACGCGAGTATCTGGATCTGGCGCGGCTCGAGGGCGGGGAACTGACCCTGAATGCGCGGGATGGCGTGCGTGTGGATGCGGACCTGATCGAGCCGGCCGTGGATATCGTTCGGCCGCAGATCGACGCCAAGCGTATGCGTTTGACCACAGCGTTCGGCGCAGACCTTCCGGGTGTGGCCTGGGACGTGGACCTGATGAAGATCGTGCTGGTGAACCTCATCGGCAACGCGGTGAAATACGGCCACGAAGCGGGTGAGATCCGCGTCACGGTGAATCCGGTTGCGGATGCGAGCGGTGAAATGCGGCTGGCGCTGTCCGTGTGGAACGAGGGGCCGGGTTTTCCACCAAGCGAACGGGGGCGGCTGTTTCGCAAATTCTCGCGCCTCCAAGTCCCTGAGTTGCAACGTCAGAAGGGGACGGGCGTTGGCTTGTATACCGTGTGGCGCATTGTCCGGCTTCACGGCGGACGCATTACCGCGCGGTCGGAGTTTGGCAGTTGGGCCGAATTCACGGCCGAAATCCCCGTGAAGGCCGCGGCGCCGGGATCGGAAGGGACGCATTGAATTCCAATCGGTTGCAGGGATGCGGCTTGACGGATCCCGCCCGGCTTTCCGACACTGTATGGTGGACATGGGTCCGCGGAGGTGCAACACATGGATACCACGGTGACCGATTTCATTCGAGACGACGAGATTGCGGGCATCCTGGCCGGTTCGCGGGGGCGTGACACGGCCCGGGTGCGCGAGGTGTTGTCCAAGGCAATGGAAATGAAGGGCCTGGACCTGACCGACATGGCGGATCTGGCCGCGGTCAGTGACCCGGATTTGCTTGGGGAGTTGTTCGAGGCGGCGCGGAAGGTCAAGGACACCATCTACGGCCGGCGACTGGTGCTGTTCGCGCCCCTGTACGTGTCGAACCTGTGCGGCAACGAATGCCTGTACTGCGCGTTCCGGGCCCGCAACACCGAACTGAAGCGCCGGGCGCTCAACCAGGAGGAGATCGCGCGGGAGGTACGCTTCCTGGTCGAACAGGGCCACAAGCGCATCCTGCTGGTGGCTGGGGAGTCCTACCCGAACGAGGGATTCTCGTACGTGCTGAAGTCGATTGCGACCATCTACGCGACGCGAGTGGGCAATGGCGAGATCCGTCGTGTCAACGTGAACATCGCGCCCCTGGATCTCGACGAATTCAAGGCCCTTCATGCCGCGGGAATCGGGACGTACCAGCTC
>CAYRIB010000209.1:0-2406 GCA_964424165.1 uncultured Myxococcales bacterium
CTCCGGGACTACAGATCGAGGTAGGCGTGCCCGCTGTCGGCATCGATCGCGAGTTGGACCCCGCCGTCGAGCGAGGCACTCTGCTTGTTCAGGCGCTTCATGCGGGCCGCGGCCGTGGCCGCGTCCATGGCAAACGGCACGTAGTGCATGTCGGTGATCGGCAGGGCCTCGATCGAGGTGAAGCGATGCGCCACGGGGTCGATGGTCAAACGCACCACCAGGCCGAAGTCCTTGTCCACGCCCTTGCTGCCCATGTTGGCCGCACCGCGCAGAGCGAAATTGCCCATGCTGAAGAGGATCAGTCCACCGGCATGACGTGCGATGCCCTCAACCACGTGCGGGTGGTGTCCGTGCACCAGGTCGATCCCGGCCTCGGTCGCCTTGCGCGCGGCTGCCAGGACCCGGGCCGTGGGTTGCAGGGCCAGTTCGGTACCATCGTGGATCGCGATGATGCGAAAATCCGCGTCAGCCGCCTGCAGGGCTGCGATCACGGTGTCGACGTCACGCACGTGGGCCGTGCCTGCGGCAAACGACCGAACGTCGTAGCCAATCCCGCACGACGCGAAGGCGATCTTCATGCCCGCGACCTCGAAAACGACCGGGGCCGCGGCCTCGGCGAGCGTGGTGCCCGCACCCGCCCAATGCACCCGGTCCGAAGGTTCGACGGCCGCGAGGTTCGCGATGGTATCGAGCACGCCGCGCGAGCTGTAGTCGCCCCCGTGGTTGTTCGCCAGACCGAAGAGGTTGAAGCCCGCATCGATCGTGGCATCCAGGGCCTCGGCCGGCATGCGGAACACGAACGGCTTGTCCAATGGCGTACCCCGGACGGTCACCGCGGTTTCGAGGTTGGCCAGATTGATGTCGCCATTGATGAAGGGGCGCATGCCTTCGAGCATTTCGTCGTAGTACTGGAACTTGCCGGCCTTGAAGCCCCCTTCCGAATCCAGGGGCGCGGCGCTGACCGTGAGGCCGAGGTCACCAACCGCGACCAGGGTGATGTCACCGTCGGGGATGGGACGTTGCCAGGTCGGGTAGGCGCAGTCCTGGTTGTCGCAGGTCAGTTGCACGGATAGCGGCTCGTCGGATTCCGCGGGCGCGTCGAGCTGCACCGCATAGAGCCCCGTGTACGGAAGGGTCACGGTCTGGTTCGGGAGGGTGCCCACCGGAACCAAGAACTCGGGCCAGTCCGCACCGTAGCCCTTTGGGCCGCTCACGAGCACGGCCGCAGCCCCCCACGAGGCGATTTCGATCGTGGAGCCGGCACGGCCATAGAAGGCCCAAGCGGCCTGGGGCACGCCCTCGACGCGGCCGATGTCACCGAAGCGCAGCACGCTCACGGGGCGAAGGCGCCGTGCCCGGGCCGCCGTGATCGACGCGCTGTCCATCTTGCCGCTGGTGAGGGTATCGTCCTGTTCGAGGGACGTCGTCTCGTCGTCCGGGTCATCGGCCGGGGCTTCGGATGTGGAAGCGCAGCCGCAGAGCAGCATGGGCAGGAGGCACGCGACGAGCACCAGCAACGGGAACGAGCGGGGCAGTTGGGAATTCACGTTCGTCTCCGGCAAACGGCACAATATGATAGCACGACTCGGATGGTCTTGGAGTGCGGTAGCTTGCTACCGCTTTGGCAGCAGTTCGTGTCGCCCCGGTGTTTGAAAGCGCAAGCAAGCTTGCGCACTCCAGGGCTCGCTTCGCTCGCGAGTAGGGCGCGCAGCGCCCTACAGGAAATCCGCGTAGATGGCACCCACGTCAATGCCCGCCACGGTCCGCCCTTTCCAACGCTCGGCCAGTTGCAGGCCTTCGTCGAGCTGAGGCGTTCGCACCCCGGACGTGGTGGACTTGTAGGCTTCGGCATAGGCCGCCAGATGGTCCGCCACCTTGATGATCTCGCCGTCGACCGGGTCGTGGGCGTCGTCGTTGAAACGGGCGTTGATTGCATCCGATGTGGTCGTTTCGATCACCCCGCCGCAACGCACCTTGCTCGCGAACTCGTCTTTGGTGAAATACTCGAGATCCACCCCCCAGCCCGGCTCGACCAGGGGGTAAATCTCGGCGGCGGCAAGGTCCTGTTCGATCGTTCCGATGACTTCGGACAACTCCGGTACTGCACTCTTTACCGGGGACACGATGTCGCGCGTCACGGATTCGGGGAGGTCGTGGAACAATCCCCCGAAGAAGTCGTTGCACAACCGCCGATCGCACGCACCGATCTCGCGCGCCAGAAAATACGCCAGACACGCCACCAGGAGGCTGTGGCCCAGCACCGAGGTCCGGGGCACCCGGGGCGTCTGGGCCCAGCGGATCTGGAAGCGCAGTTGCCCGAACAGGTCCACGAAATCCGACACCCCGCCCTGGTCCGTGATCAGCGCCCCCGTGGCCAGCTTGCGCATGCCCACCAGGTCCAGATGC
>CAYRIB010000210.1:0-2389 GCA_964424165.1 uncultured Myxococcales bacterium
GCGTATTCGCTGTTCGAGGGGGCCAAGGCCAGGATTGGGATCGGAGGTGACCGCGCGGACTAATAGCCCCAGTAGCTGCCCCAGTCGCTCGCCGTCGTGTGCTCGCAGTGCTTGTACAAGGCACCCTTGATGATGTTCAGTTTGCCGTCCACATCCGCGCTTTCGACCTTGGGCGACGGGCCCCAGATGATGCGCGCGGGTTCCCACATCTGGCATTCGGTGAGCTGCTTGCCTTCGCTCTTGAGGTTGCGGTCGTAAACCAGCACCCCGTAAATGTAGATCTTGATCCGGGGGTACGACGGGCCAAAGCCGTGATCGTCCCAGTAGTCCACGCCGATGCGGTAGAAGCGGCCATTGACCGGCAGGTCCAGGTTGATGTTTTCGGGGCCAGCGCCGTCCATGTCGTCACGGTCCAGGCTCGGGTCGTCGTCATCGCCGGTGCCTTCCCATGCGGGGTTCTTGTTCATCCAGAAGCAGTCCCACTTCATGTCGAACCAGCCGTCAAGCTTGCCGTCCGAGTTCAGGTCATCGCCGGCCGCGAAGGTGTGCAAGAAGTGCAGGTCCAGGTCCGAGCCCAAAAAGTCGCCCTCGTCGAACTGGTTGGAGTCCGCGGGCGTATCCCAGGTGAGTTCCACGTGGATGGATTCCGTGGGCACGACGCGCACGATCTTGCACACCGTGGTGTTGCACGTCGCATCGTTCGAGCAGTGCACCGCGTCGCACACGTCGAGGCAGTATTCGTATTCGCCGGCCACGTTCACCTGATGGGTCGGACTCGGGTAGGTCGCGACCGGGTCCAGGTTGAACTTGTTGTCCGCGGGCTGGGTCACGGTCCAGCTATAGGAGATGATTTCGCCCGAGGCGCCCTGGCTCTGTTCGCCGTGCAGGTGCAGCACGGTCTGGGGGATGACCTCTTCGCCTTCGTCGATGGTGATGGTCGGACGCGGGCACACGGCCTCGACGCCGAAGCCCTTCACCGGCACCTCGACTTCGGTTTCGAACGAGTTGCTGGTGATCACGATGGTGGCCGTGTCCGGGATCACCTTGCCGCTGTCCGGGTCCGTGGGGTTGACCACGTCCGGCGTGAATTGGATCCCGAACATCTCGAACGCGTCCTTCGAGATCGACAGGGGGGAGTCCGCGGTGGGCGCCACGGCCCCTTCGAGTTCATCGAACAGCAGGCTGTAGTCCGCGCTGGCATCCTTCAATGCGATGCCCGTGACGGTCAGGACCGTGGTGCCGCAGGACGTGATGCGCACGCCCGTCTGCACGGACACGCCCACTTCCTTGGCGCCGAAGTCGATTTCGCCGGGCTCCACGCAGATCCGCGGACCGCTGTCGTTCGCCAGGATGATCACTTCGCGACCATTGGGTGCCATGGGGTCGTTCGAGGGATGGACCAGCAGCCGGGCTTGGGCCGGGGCCGCGCTGTCCGGGGCGAACCGGACCTTCCACACCACGCCGGTGCCGGGGGCGATTTCCAGCGGCGGGTCGATCGGGAACTGGCCCTGGGACTGATCACCCGTGTAGAACTGGCCGCCGACTTCCAGGGTGAAGTGGGCATCGCCTTGGAACTGGAACCAATCGACGTACAGGTTGCTGCTGCCGATGTTTTGCAGAGGAATGTCGCGGCTGGGCGTCTGGGCAGCGCCCACGGTGCCGAAGTCCACGCGGGCGGGAACGTCGAGCGTGGCGGCGCTTTGGCCGGTCTGGAACGTGATGACCAGGTTGCGGCGCGTCTTGTCCCCGGTGTTGTCGTTTTCGATCAGCACCTTGGCCGAGCGCTGAACCGAGTCGTCGAAGCGACGGAAGCGTACGGTGAAGGCCGTGTATTCCAGGCGGCCAGCGTCACCGGTCCCGCGCGGGGCCACGATCACCGGGAAGGCCGGCAGCGAGATCAGCTGGAAGGCCTTGCCTTCCGGGTCTGCGACCTCGGCGTCCGTAGGCGTGTAGTCCAGAGTCATCGAGATGTTGCCGATGGTGAGGTCGCGGTTGCGGCCCGTGTTCGTGATCACGTACGTGTAGTCGCGATAGCCCCCGACCACCACGGTAGCAGCTTCGACCGTGACCGTATCATCGACCGGGTTGGGGTCCAGTTCCAGGGTAGAGACATCGGCCACCGTCCCGCCGCTCTTGCACCCGAAGGCGAACATCGCCATCACGGCCCCGATCAGACACCATCGCAAACGCATCATCTTGGCTTACCTCATCCTACGGGGAATGCGCGCGCACCCCCCCTGGCAAAAAGAGACTGCGGTATTATCGGAACTTCACGGGATCATGTCAAATGGTGACAGCCTCCATTTGTTCTGCGTGTCGCGGGTAAATGGTGACAGCCTCCAATTATTCCTCGCCCGGCGAGGTCCGCCCGGACTTGATGTCCGACCGA
>CAYRIB010000211.1:0-2341 GCA_964424165.1 uncultured Myxococcales bacterium
TGCGGCGTATTGTGGCGGAACTGCCCGAGGGAACCGAACGCACGGTGCTGACCGATTACTACTACGGGGACGACACGACCACGCGGGAGATCGCGAATCGTCGACAGATTCCCCACGGTACGGTGACGGTGTATCTGAAGCGCGCCAGGGCGCGGGTGCTCAAGCGGTTCGTGGCCGAGGCGGGCGCCTGGCGGTAGGAGGTTTCATGGGTTGCAGATACGCGGATCCGACCCTGATCGAGGCCCTTGTTGCCGGTCGTCTGAAGCCGGACGAAGCCGAGGCGATGCGCGCACATCTGAACACCCATTGCGCCGACTGCGAAACGCTTTTTTCGACCATCGATGAAGGGCGCCTGTACGACCAGATCGTGCAGGCCCATGACCGGGCGACCGGATTCGTGCCCCTGACTGCGGCCGAGACCCGAACAGGGCTCGACCGGATTGCACAAAGAACAAAGGACCAACCGTCGAGGCGCATTCCAATGTGGGCCGTGCCGGTCCTGGGCGTGGCCGCGGTCGCGGTCCTGCTGGTGCTGGTGCGGCCGATGCCTCAGGGAAATTGGGGCGTCAAGGGGGATGCTGCACTGGTTTTGACGCTACAACAGGGGCAGTGGCAGGACGGGCAACTCGAAGTCTTGGGGGAACTGCCCCCCGAAGGCGAGGTGCGCGCGGGGATGGCGCTGCTGTTTTACTGTTCGGTGACTCGTGAGGGGACTTTGCGCTTGTTCCATGTCAATGCCGATGGGGTGCAAACGGACCTGTGGCCCGCCGGCTTGCGCCTGGAGCGGGGCCGACAGCGGCTGAAAGCGGGGGGGAATGTGCTTACGTTCGACACCACGGGATTGTCGGGCGCCCAGGTGATCGAGGCCCGTTTCGAGTCCCCGGGTGCTGCGGTGGTGCCATCCCGTGCAGCGTTCACGGTAATTCCATGACGCGGACCATGCAAATCGTCGGGGTGCTGACTTTGCTGAGCGGGCTTGTTCATCCGCAAGCGCAGGCCCAGGGGCGCCTGGTCCCGGTGCCCGTGGATCGCGTGATCGACCGTTCCCATTCTGCCCGCCGGGTGGCGCTGCTCGTCGGGGTACCCGGATTCGATGATACGCGATGGCCGGCCTTGCGCTTCACCACAGCGGATGTCGACGCCATGGCCTCTGCGTTGAGCGGCTTCGAGGTAATCCGCCAAACCCGCCGCGAGGACACCACGCGCGCTGCGGTACTCGAGGCCCTGAACCGCCTTACCCGCGACCTGACGCGGACCGAGGACACTCTTGTGGTGTACCTGTCCACGCACGGCACTCTGGGGCGCGCCGGAGCCGCTGATGTGCGACGTTTCATCGTGGCCAGCGACACGCGCAAGGACCTCGTGGAACAGACCGGATTGGGGGTGTCTGAGGTGCTTGCGGCCATGGGGAAGGTTCCGTCGCGTCGCAAGGCCCTGATCCTGGCCCTGTGTCATAGCGGACAGGGTAAGTCTGCGCTGAACGACGAACTGACCCGTGCCTTGGCGGGCCGAAAGAGCGGTTTCTTTCTGGCTCCGGTCGAGGATGTCAGCAGTGCCATGGTGATCTTGTCCGCAGCCTCGTGGGGGGAGCCGGCCATCGAAGACGATGCGCTGGGCGGGGACGTCTACACGCATTATCTGGTCGAAGGCATTCAGGCCAATGACCTCGATCGCGACGGGGCGGTCACGATCACCGAGGCCCATGAATTTGCCCGAGAGCGGGTGTACTACCACACGAAAGGCGTGCAGCGCCCCTCGATCGAGATGCTGATGCAGGGCACGGACCCCATCGTGCTGCGGGGACGCAAGAGCCGGGCTGGCCGTCCGGTGTTGTACTCGTATGCCGAGTCGTCGCGCGGAATGAGCGTGTGGATCGACGGACGCCTCAAGGGAACCCTGCCGGCCACGTTCGCCGTGGACTCGGGCACGCTCGATCTCGAATTGAAAAGCGCAGAGCAACAATCGCTCTACCGCGGGCGTGTGGCCCTGGTCGAGGGGCAGAGCGTCGCCTTGCAGGATCTGATTCCGCCATTGCCATCATGGGATGTGATGGTGGTCGGAGGATATCGTCATCTGTTCGGTGGCGTGGTTCGGGAACGTGCCCTGCCATCCTCGCCATTGGTGGGCCTGGAGTTCCGAAGCCACGACCTGTTGTATCCGGGGAGCATCCTGGGGCTGCGCTTTCGTGCCGCCTGGAGCGGGGGTAGTTTGCCTGCCGGTACCCAATCTGTGTCGTATGACGCCACGGCCTGGGCGGTGGGTGCGTCATTCGGGCACGGCTTCTCGCCCTGGCGTTTCCTGATGTTGTCTGGGGCGCTTGGTGGCGAGGTCTTCCTGGTGC
>CAYRIB010000212.1:0-2324 GCA_964424165.1 uncultured Myxococcales bacterium
GAAGCTGTCGCCAAATGGGGAGTGAAACTCGCCCTGGACAAAGGCTGGCGGGAATTGAAGCGCCTGCAGGACGGAAGCTGCCACCCCGTCGATGGATGCACGGGTGAATCCACGTTCCCGGGCGCCGCCTACCGCTATCTGGCGGCCAACATCGTGGATACAACGACGAGCCAGTTGATGTTCCCGGCATACGGCATCGTTGCGTTCGGAAACGTCCGCGTCGCGTTCGTGGGCGTGGCTCTGGAAGAAACCCCCAGCATGGTTCTGCAGGCCAGCGCGGAAGGGCTGCGTTTCGAGGACGAAGTCGCCTCGACCAATGCCGTGGTGCGCGCGCTGCAGGATCGCGGCATCCACGCCATCGTCGTCATGCTGCATGCCGGCGGTTGGTCCCCGGGCACGTCCAACGCCTGTTCGAACGTGTCGGGCAACGGTATCGACATCGCGCAGGCGCTTTCCGACGAGGTCGATGTGGTGGTGACCGGGCACACCCATTCGGCCTTCAACTGCGTCCTGCAGGGACGACCCGTGACCTCTGCGGCCAGCCACGGACGAATCATCACCGACTTGGACCTGGTGCTCGACGAACGAACGGGCGACGTGGTCTCGGCAGTCGCCATCAATCGCACCGTGACGCGCGACTTGCCGCCGCAACCGGACATGGCGGCCTGGATCGACGCGTGGTCCACCCGCGCCGCAGGAATTGCCGAAGGCATCGTCGGTACCCTGGCAATGGGCGTCACCCTGACCAGGGCGCCCGGCGCGAACGGAGACAGCAGCCTGGGACGCGTGATCGCAGATGCCCAGCGCGAGGCCACGCGATCCTTGGACACGGGTGGGGCCCAGGTTGCCTTTGTCAACAGCAGCGGCATCCGCGCCGACCTGTCCTATGACAACACCTACGCGAGCGAGGCGCCGGGACAGATTACGTATGGCGAAGCGTTCGCGGTCCAACCATTCGGCAACCTGCTGATGACCATGACTCTCACCGGCAGCCAGATCCTGGCGCTGCTGGAACAGCAGTGGTGCGTGGACGGTCAGCCCCGCGATGGACTGGACAAGATCCTGTCGGTGTCCGAAGGATTCGCCTATGCATGGAACGCGCAGACGCCGGCCTGCGAAGGGCGCGTCGTCGCGGACTCGGTGCGCATCGAGGGAGCGCCGCTGGCCCCAGCAACGGCTTACCGGGTAACGGTCAGCGACTTTTTGGCCGAAGGCACCGCCTCGTTCAGCGTGCTGACCGACGGGACCGACCGCGCGTTTGCCGCCGGGACGGATATGGATGCGTTCTTGGCGTGGCTGGCCGAGCATCCGACCGCGACCGCCCCCGAGGGCCCGCGCATCACGCGTGTCGGGCGCTGACCCCGCAACACCGATAAGCCTTGCCAGCAAAGGGGTTTTCGACTAAAATATAGGCCGCTCTTCCGAGGGGGAACCCGGCCCATGCGCGCATTCGTGACCATCTTGACGCTATCCCTGTGGACCTTGGCCTGCAGCTCGGGCGACCTGGCTGACCCGATCGAACCCGTGGCCCCGGGCTCCAAGACCGACGTGGCGACACGCGTGACCGATCGCGGCGCCCTGGCCTTCGGCGCCGATCATGCGGCGACCGGTACCTTTGCCGAAGATCTGCAGTTCGACGGCTTCACCCTGACGGTGCGCGCCGGGTCGGTGGCCACCGTCGAGGTCACGCATCTGGGAACGAGCGCTGCCCTCGATACCATGCTGTATGTTTACGGCCCCCGGGACGATGCCAACGGCTACGGCTCATCGGCCATTGCCCGCGACGATGACACCGGCTGGGGCCGCCTCTCGCGACTCGATGGCATGGTCTTCGAGCAGGCCGGCACCTACCTTGTGGTGATCGGTACCCGCGATGGCACGGGGCGCGGCCACTACCGGCTGCAAGCCACTTGTGAATCGGGGGACTGCGCCCCGTTGCCGACCGGCACCACCCACTGCCATGCCGACATCGCCGCGGCCGTGCAGAATTGCGTCGACAACTGGCTCGCAGACCCGGACTACGATTCGGACCGTGTCTCGAGAATCGATCTGATCGAACAATGCGCGGACCCGGAGATCACGTCGGGCACGCGCGACGCCCTGTGCGCAGGCGAGGGCGCCCCGGCCGAGCTGTGCGCCATGTCGGTCGAGGAATTTTCGGCAGTCTATCTGCCCGTGTGCGCCCGCGAACTGGTCGGGCTGGCCCTGGATCAGACCTGCGTGTTTGGCGAGTACTACCGCGACATGTTCTGGCGTTCGGGCCCGATCGTGGTGGTGTCCGAGCGCGTGCTCACCGTGGACAGCCCCATGACCGATCTCGAGCA
>CAYRIB010000213.1:0-2275 GCA_964424165.1 uncultured Myxococcales bacterium
GGCCTCGACCGAGGTCGCTCGTGCCCGGACCACCATGGACAGTCACGAACTCACGGTGATTTCCACGGGGCTCAGCGTGCCGTTCAGCCTCAATGGTTGTCCGCAATTGCTGACCGGTACGGTGTTCTTCGACACGGATGCAGACGGCGTGCTCGACGCGGGCGAACCGCTTCTGGACGGTTGGACGGTCAACCTCTACCAGGGACAGGAAGTCAGCACAACGCCGCTGACCGCAAGCAGCACGGATTCATCGGGGGTGGTCGATTTCTGGCTGAACGTTGGCTGGTACACGCTGGAGGTTGTGGTGCCGGGCGGCACGGCAACCCTGGTGGTGGGCAATTCGCCGGTGTCGGTGGAGATGGCGCAGAACCCGGTGTTCGTGCTGTTCCCGGTGACCTGCACCTGCGAGTCGGACGACAACCCGTGCACCGATGATCAGTGCAGCCCGGATGGCACGTGCACCTATGTGCCCGACGACACGAACGCGTGCACGATAGGCAACCCGGTTGCCTGCATGGGCAACCCGTTCTGCCAGGGTGGTGATTGCGTGACCGCGCCTTTGAATGCGGGCACGGACTGCGGGGACTGTGCGGTGTGCGACGGCACCGGGGGCTGTACCGTGATGCCTGAAAGCGATTCGGACTGCGGGGTGATCGACTGCGACTACCTGGACACGGTGTGCGTGGACTATCAGGACGTGACCGCGGGTGGGTGCGTGGCGCTGTTCGAGTGCCCGACCGCTCCCGAGGCGTGCACGGAGTTTACGCAGGCCCTGCCGTTGAACGTGGCGCAGGACTACAACGTGTTCGTGTTCACGCACTACACGGCGTTGATGGACGTTCTGGGCAGCATCGCGGCGGGCACGGACATCGAGGGGTCGGGCTTCGACATCTCGCGGCTGGACCCGGATGGGTGGGCGATCGTGGCCGGGGGCGACGTGACCTTGACGAACGGGAGCATCTGGGGGGACATCTGGGTGGGCGGACATCCGGAACTCACCAACGTGGACCTGCAGGGCAGCGCGTTCAATTCCATCACCATGCAGGCACCGATCGACTTCGTGGCCGCGCAGGCCGCGCTGACCGATTTGTCGGTGCAGCTTTCAGGGGTGTCGCCCAACGGGTCCACGTCCGAGGGGACGCAGGTAGTGTTCACGGGGAACTCGGCCGTGAACGTGTTCGCGGTGACGAGCGATCAGTTGGAAGGCATTTCGGACATGGTGTTCGATATCCCGGAAGGCACAACGTCGATCGTGAACATCAGTGGAACCGACATCACGATGAAGCAGTTCGAGGTGTTCGGGGTGGCGGATCCGACGCGGATTTTGTTCAACGCGCATGAGGCCGGCAAGGTCACGGTCACGTCGGTCGAGATGGTGGGGTCGCTGCTGGCGCCCGGGGCCACGGTGGTGTTCGAGGCCGGGGACTGGGAAGGCACGATCATTGCGACCGCGCTCGAAGGCTATGGCGAGGTGCACTATTTCCCGTTCGCGGGCGAACTGCCGTGCGACGAACTGGCCGAAAACCTGACCAACCCGCTGGGCGCCGGCAACGCGAACAAGACGCCGTTCGTGCCCACGGCCACGGGCGGATGTTCGGCGAACCCGTCGGCACCGGGCACGGCATCGGGGTGGGGCCTGGCTCTGCTGGGTATGGCCCTGGGCATCCTGATGCTGCGCCGACGCGTTCGATCCTGAACCTCCATGCGCCCGCCATATCTAATATCGAAAAGTCAACATGTACATTTGAATTTTCAAGGATCAAATGGCATACTCGCGGACAGGGGGTGATTTGATGCTTCCTCGACCGCATGATGTGCAGATCCTGACACAGCGGCTGCGTCTGTTTCCGGTTACGGTCATCCTTGGGCCCAGGCAGTGCGGAAAAACGACACTGGCCATGAGCCTGCCTTCGCAGCACCTGTTCGACCTCGAAAACCCACGGGACCTGGCGCGACTCGACAATCCGCTGCTGGCGCTTGAACATCTCGATGGCCTCATCGTCATCGACGAGATCCAACGCAGGCCCGAACTCTTTCCCCTGTTGCGCCATCTGGTCGACCGCCACCCCGAACAGCGCTACTTGATCCTTGGCAGTGCATCACGAGACCTCATCCGGCAGAGCAGCGAAAGTTTGGCCGGACGTGTGACGTATCATGAACTGGGCGGGTTCAGTCTGCGAGACGTTCATGCCGAGCATTGGCGAGCGCTCTGGATCCGCGGTCAAATGCCCCGATCGTTCCTGGCCGACACGGAACAGGACTCTGTGTTGTGGCG
>CAYRIB010000214.1:0-2263 GCA_964424165.1 uncultured Myxococcales bacterium
CCGACGCCCCCGGGCCCTGTGCCAAGGACTGCGCCCGATGGTTCTGCGCCCCCATACCCCCGAACGGGACCCCGGATCCCGTGTGCACCGATTGTGCGAATGGCGAGGTGCTCGGCGGGGCGTGCAGCGAGGTCGCGAACCTTTGTTTGGCAGACCCGGAATGTCTGGCCTTCCAGACCTGCCGTCTGACTTGTCCCGACCGCTGAGTTGGCCAGGATGTGGAAGCATCGACAGGAGATCGCGATGTGGCAACACGTTGCCCTTGGAAGACTCTGGGGAGTCTGGTCGTTGGTGTTGCTCGGGCTGCTTGCAGGCGCCTCGCGGCCCGCCATGGCGGGATGCGGAGTGGGGGACCGTTTCTTCTTCGCCCCGCCGTCCAAGACATCGCTGCCTGGTCAGCCGACCATTCGCCTGTTCGTGCGTAAGGATTCTGCGAAGGACGTGCAGGACCAGGTTCGCCCGGCCATGCGCGACCGTGAGGGCAACGTCGTGGCCTTCGACCAGGTCGAGGAACCCTCGACAACCGCGTTCAGGGCTTTCCGGTTGCGCCCTGCAACCGCCAGAACCCGGCTCACCGTCGTCGTGCGCATCGGGGATGAGGAAGCCAGCGCCACCTACCCGGTTGGAAAGCCCGCAAGAAAGCCGATTCAGGACGGGGATCCCGGGTCCGGCCGGATCGTGTCAGCACAGTACGAGTTTGAGCAGGGATGTCCGCCCACCGCAGGCTTCGTATTCACGGTCCGGCCCAAGGCCCCGGCCTATCGAGTCACCCTTGGAAACGCGAATTTCGTGGTCCCGGACCAGCCCGGCAAGCCCCAAACGACATCCGGGACTCTGCTTGCAGGCACGCACGGATGCCGGGACTTCAGCTTGCCGGAGCAGGATGCTCTGGTGATGGAGGTGACGCCCCTGTTCGCGGACGGCAGCGAGGGCGTGGTTCGCCCAGGCGCATGCCACACGGATGCGGACGGCACCACTCACTGTATCGAGCGCAGCGAAACGCGAACATACCCGCGGCCGAAGATCCGCTTCGGGGGACCGCTGCGGACGGAGGGACAGCGATGAATGACAGCAAGGTGCACGTCGAGGTAGCAGTCCCGAACGTGGCCGTTGGATGGATCGTGGCGCGAGGGTGCCGCAACGGGATGGCCGACGAGGCTCTGCTGGCCCTGATCCGCGACCAGGTGGCCCGGGCAGTGGCCGGGGCACAATCGCCCGACGCCATGACCCGCAAGTCCGCGGTCCGCAAACTGCTGAAACACGGCGTATACCGGGCCACGGGTCGCGGCAAGCCGGCCAGCGAGTATCTTCTGAACGCGGCGGCGGAAGGGGACTTCCCAGTGATCCGCAACCTCGTGGACATTTGCAACGTGGCTTCCCTCGAGGCGCTGTTGCCCGCTTCGATCGTGGATCTGGACAAGGCGGGCACCAGTGCGTTCCGGGTGCGTCATGGGCGCGAGGGCGAGGCTTACGTGTTCAATGCCTCGGGACAGAGCATCGAACTTCGGGACCTTCTGCTGCTGTCGCGCTTGCCGGGTGACGAGCCGTGTGCCAATCCGGTCAAGGACGGTCAGGCCACCAAGACCGACGAGAACACGCGCGACTGTCTGGGGGTTGTGTACGCACCGGCGGAAATGGCACACGAGGCAGGGGAGGCGGCAAGGCGGATGGCGGAACTGATGCGAGTGCACGCGGGCGCCACGGTGTGGTGGGGGTTGCTGGCGTAGGGACGGGAGAGGGCGTCAGCAAGCTTGCGCAATCCAAGGGTTCGCTTTGCTCGCGGGAACAGGGGCGGCGCGGTCTGGTGACCGCGCCCTACAGGCGCCGTCGATGGACCAGTAGGGCGGCGTCACCAGCACGATTGGCCAGATGAAACAACCTGTAGGGCGGCGTCACCAGACGCCGCCACACAAACCACGGTCTTCCGGCAGACACCGCGGATCAGGTCAGGCCAACCGGCTTTGCCATCTCGAGGATCTCCACTCTTCGAATCCCCAGGCCCTGCAGGTCGGCTTTCAGCACCTCCTGGGCCTCGGACTCTCCGTGCACCAGGAAGATCCCCTTCAGGCGTGACAGGTCCGCGGTCCTGACCCAGTCCTTGATCTCGTTGCGGTCCGCGTGCGCAGAGAACGCGTTCATGATCTTGACCCGGGCCCTCACGTAGTATTCGTCCCCAAAGATACGTACCACCGGCTTCTTGTCCGCCAACGCCCGTCCCAGGGTGTTGGCCGCCATGAACCCCACGACCAGGATGGTGTTTCGC
>CAYRIB010000215.1:0-2220 GCA_964424165.1 uncultured Myxococcales bacterium
GTAGGCTGTGGCCGCATCCAGGCGGGGGCGATCGTCCGTGAGTTGCGTCGGCCCCAGAGCGGGTCGTGTCTTCACGCTTTCCGGCAATGCGCCCCCCTGGTCGTAGGCCACAAGGGCATCGCGCAGCAGCATGAAGGCCTCGGCCAGGGTGTAGTACGACACCTTGGGCTGTCCGCCGGGCGTGGTCGACGGCGTCTCGATGCGGACGTAGGCGGGCAGGCGCACGTAGGGCGTCATGCCCTCGACCACCGGCGGAACGTGTTCGGTCAGGCTTTCGAGCAGGGCTTGTGCCACCCGGCCCAGCGTCGCCCGCGTCACGGTCTGGCCTGCGGCCGGTTCGACCATCTCGTACAAGGTCTCGGCGGTCATGAAGGCCATGTTCGGGTCTGACTCGACGCGCCAACGGATGTAGCGAAGGTGGTCCTCCATGATCTGGACGATCATTTCCATCAGGGTGTCCGGGGCCCGGTAGGCATCCCGAAAGCGGGTGTCGAAGTGGTTCTGTGGCAGGACGCCGCTATCTGCCGCCTTTTGCGCGCCGTTCATGTGGGCCAGGCGGGTGAGCGTCCAGTCCCCGAGCCATGGCAATTTCGCCATCAGAGCGGCCTTCAGAGTCGTGGCTGCCTCGTCGAACAGGTGGTCGAGCGAGAAATTGTGGTCGAACACGTACCACATGTCCACGGGGATCGCGTTCTTGCGGATGCTGGCCAGGGCGTTGTCCGCGGCCTCGGGGAAGGACTGGAACTGGGCATTGTCCACGGGCATGCCGTGACGGTCATAGTAGAGGGGGTCTTGGGCCACCTCGTCCGCGACCAGTCCGCCGACGATGGGCACCTGACGGGCAAAGCGGTGAACCGGCTCTCCGGTGGCCAGATCGACCCCGAAATGCGAGAACGTCAACTGGCCGAGGTACCAGAACACGGGGCTGCCTTCGAAAAAGTCGCGTCCGTCGATGAAGCGGCCCGAACATTCGCTGCCCGCGCTCTGTGGACACCACTGGGCGAGCACGCGGTTGCCCATGAGGCGGGTGATGTGGAACGCGACCGGGGGTAGGTTGCCGGCGAGTTCGGGCACGGGCCTGCCGGCGAGTTGGTCAAGGTAGCGCTTGGAACCGGGCCGTGCGGGGTCAAGGTCGCCCGTCACCTGATCCTGGTAACGCGTCTCGAGCAGGATGGCCTTGCGTCCGAGGCCGTTCCAATCGGAAAGCAGGAGTTCGTTGCCGAAATAGAGGTTCTTGTAGTGCCAGCCGGCCAGGGGGTCATAGGCACCGATGCTGCCGCCCGAGTTCGCGAAGGCATGCAGACGACCAATCATGTAGGGATCTGGGTCGAACAGCCATTCGCCCTCGTGGCCGGGGCGATCGTCGGCCAGCCCGTATTGCAGGTTGTGCGCGATCGGCCAGTTGAAGGTGATCTCGAAATCCTTGTAGGGGATGCCGTCGAGGAGGTTGATCAGCATCGCGACGTCCTGCCGGGCCGTGTCCATGACGAACTGATTCTTCAGATGGACGAACGAATACACCAGGGTCTTCTGGAGCGGCTCGTTCGGGATGCGGCGGATGGTGAGGATGCCTGGGGCCGCGTCGCGGGCGATGACGGTCCCGTCCGCTTTCATCAGTTCGGCCCAGCATTTGTAGGTGCCGGGAGGGGTCTGGTCCGTGCGCCACACGAAGCGGTTTCCCGTGTAGCCGGTCGGCAGGGCCCCGATCGGGTTGATGAGGTTGACGAGAATGGGTTTTGCCCCGGTCACGTCGAGATTCTGCGCGAAGAGGTTGATGCCATAGCCGCCGGCCGGGTCGCCGTCCTGCCAGATCAGGATGTGGGCAAGGTCGGCCTTGGCCCCTGAAGGTTCCGGGGTGAGCAGGGTGATCGACGGTTCGTCGGGGGTGTTCATGTCCGGAGGAATCGCATTTTGGATCGTGCCGTCGGGCATAACGTCCGGCTCGACCAAATCCATGGCGGCATCACGGCCAGGTTCGACATCGTCCGGGGCGTCGCTGATCGACATGTCGAAGGTGTCCGACCCTGGGACGTCGTTGCCCGCATCGCTGCCGGGCGCCTCGGTGCCGCTTGAACCGCAACCTGCGGGGATGATGGCAAGGATGGTGAGGGCAGAGAGAAAGACCGCACAAAGGAAACGGATCCCGTGCCACATGATGACCTCCTCTGAACCGCACCCGGTTCTTTGGACATAAGTTTGTCCCTGACGACACCGACCTGT
>CAYRIB010000216.1:0-2206 GCA_964424165.1 uncultured Myxococcales bacterium
CGTTCGAGCCGGTCCTGCAGTTCGCTGTCTTCGAAGTCTTCCAGGTCCAGCGTCGCTGCATGGCGCATCAGGCGAACACTGGTGTCGTTGGTGAAGCGTTCGGACAGCAGGGTGTCGATCAGGGACACCCCACGACCCAGCAAGTCGGACAGAACCGCAAGCCCGAACTCCAAGACCAACAGCCCAAGCAACGGCCTCAGCAGACCACTGTCGAACCATTGGGCCAGGGAATCGAAGCCTGGTTGCAGGCCCACGAGGCGCAGCGTCTCGTCGATGATCAGCTTGCCCACATAGAGCAGTGCCACGGGCAGCAGCGCCCGCATCAGGCGAAGGGCCAGCGTGGCCAGGGTCAATGGGCGACTGGTCGCCCAGATCTCCTTCAAGAACGGGGGCAGATTGCGCAGCGCGTTCATGCGTTCGCGCATGCTGAGCGTAGCGCGCCGATCCGGTTTCACGTCAGGCGAAGGGGACGGGCTCATGCAAGCATCTCCATGTTGCAACAGGTCAACATCTGTGACCATCATACCCCGTCGCGATGTGCTTTGCGGACGATTCGACATACCATCGTCTGGTCTGGAAGCGCGCCTTTCTGATGGGCATTTTTCGCAATGACATTTTTTGTCGCCCCGACCCGCTATGAATAGGACCAAGCCTGCCCGCCAGGTCGTCGGTGCGGTTGCAGACAAGGGGGTGATGGGGGATATGCGCAAGCGACTTCGTGAACGGCGACATCTGAGCCTTGGCCGTGATGCCTCCGGGCGACGGCGTGGGACCTTCCGCATGCTCGACGGGATCAAGGCCATCGACCGGGTCTTGCGCACCTCAGAGGTTGCATCCCTGGCGACCCTGGCAACGGCGATCGAATCGTCGACCCGGACGGTGCAGCGCTATCTGGCCTATATGAAGGACGCGATGGACGCCCCGATCGCGTTTGATGCGGTTCGGGGCGGATATTGCTATACACGGTTGACCTTCGACCTGCCGGGAACCTTCCTGACCGACGAGGAAATGCGCACCTTGTTCGTAGGGCTTCCCCTGCTGTCGCCGATCAAGGGCACCCGCATGGAGCGGCTGTTTCGGCGGGTGTTCGACAAGCTGGCCCGGCGCCTCCCGGAAAAGACGCGTCAGGAATTCGAAGCGTATCCCCGGGCCATGTGCTACGGCAACGGGGTCGAGCCCTGCAACACCGAGGTCTTCGATCTTCTGCTCGAGGCGACCATCCGCAACCTCACGGTCGAGATCGCGACAGGAAACAGCAATACCCCGGAAAGCGTGAGCGACTTGTTCGACCCCTACGTGCTGTGCCACGTGGATAGCCGCTGGATCCTGGTCGGATACTGCCACAGCCGCCGCCGCATTCACGTCCATGACTGCCACCACGTGCAGCAGGTCATCCCGTCCGAAAACAGCTTTGCGCGTCCCGATCGGTTCGACCCCGAGGACTACATCAAGGATTGGAAAGGCTCAAGGCCGCATCACGAGCCTCACGCTCAATAAGGGCCTTCTTGCGCTGGTCACCCCAGCGGTATCCCGACATGCCCCCGTCCGAACGGATCACTCGATGACACGGAATCACCACGGCGAGGGGATTTGCGGCACAGGCCGCGGCCACGGCTCGCCCAGCCCCGGGGCGATCGATGCGATCGGCCAGATCCGCGTAGCTGACCGTCGTCCCTGCGGGCACCGCCTTCAGAGCCTTCCACACCCGCTGCTGAAAGGGGGTTCCAACCACATCGAGCGGCAGATCCAGGCCTTGGCAAGGGTGTTCCACGAAACTGGCCACCCGAGCCACCACACCCAGCATGTCCCTCCCGTCAGGCTCCACCAAGGCGTGCCGGAAGCGCTGGCGAAGAGCATCGACCAGCACTGCCGGTTCTTCACCCAGAAAGATGGCACAAAGCCCGCGATCGCTGCGAGCAACCAGGAGCGCCCCAAGAAAGCAGGTACCCAGACAATACGAGAGGGTCACAAATCGCCTCTGCAAAGACCACCCGTAAATGGTGACAGTGGTCCACCAGCGTGTGCTGACCCGCAGGGAATGAAATTCCATGATCGTGATACGAGTCTTTTCAAGCACTTCCTTGTGGATTTCTTTCTAGCCTCCATTTATTTTCGCAATTGTTGGAGGCCGTCACCCATATTGGAGGCTAGACCGAAGTTCCGGAACGAAAAGGAGAGAGTTGGGGCGATCTGACGAGGTGATCTC
>CAYRIB010000217.1:0-2136 GCA_964424165.1 uncultured Myxococcales bacterium
CGCGGCAGCTTTTCGCCGAGGTGCCGGGGCTGGGCGGGGCCTTCACGATTACAGCGAGCGAGAATCTCACAAGCTGCGGAAGCCGCGCATACTGGAAGGACTGTCCGCGCTGCGCGTCGCGCTCACGCGGCCCCCTGGCCTCGGGCGTTCTTCCTTCGTTCACCAGTTCGTGACCGCGGGCAGGTCGGACACCTCGACCACCCCCGGGAAAGGCTCCCATCCGCGCGAATACGGGCATCCCAGGTCGCCCCGCACGTACGACACCCCAAGGTCACCAGGGCCTCGCGTCCGGGCACGTGGCGGCCTTCCAGGGCACAACGCAGGCGGCACAGGGGCATCAGCTCACCCGGCGCGCGCATGGCCACCAGCTCCAAGTCGAGGGCGGCCAGGCGGGCCACGATCGCCGGGTCGGATACGTGGATCACGGTCGGGTCGTTATGCTTCATCGGGTTCCCCCTCGGGGTACAGGGCGATCAACTCGATCCCACGCGACATGAAACAGGTTGCAGTCACCCCGCGCGGATCGGCCGGCGGGTGGCACACGCGGCACGTCCAGCCGTTGCCGGCGGACCACCAGTTCCAGGCACCGCAGGCGGGGCACGAATGACGAACTGGATCGGGTCGCCATCGACGGGCAGGTGGCGAAGGTGCATCCACGGACGCCACGGATCGAGGCGATACGTTCAAGGCGTCGATGTCCACCTCGGACTTCGCCGAAATGGCCACCTCGGGGACCTCCACGTGGTCATCGAACAGGTCTAGGGTTTCAGCGTTGCCGTTCATGCTCGACCTTCCTCTGCAATCGGGACAGACCCGGCGGCCACGTCCGCGGGGGTCACGCACCAATGACAAACGATGTCGCCCGTGACCAGGCGTTCGGCACCGTCATCGGGCCAGGCCACCCGCTTGCACCGCACGCATGGCTTCGGCACCTTGAACGGCACCGCGGGCCAGGGCGTCACCGGGCCAGGAAGCGGGCGATAGTCGTAGCCCTCGATCGGTTTGCTCTGTTCCGTGGCCAAGGCGGCCAACAGTTCGGCCTTGCGCGCGGCCAGGGTCTCCCGCAGGTCCGGGAAGTCGCCCATGGCTTCGGGGTCGCCGGCCACGTGCAGACGATCCCCGGCGGCCTCGACGCGGATGCCGCGGCGACGAAGCGCACGGATCAGACCCCAGGCGGACAGGTTCACGATCTCCATCGTCACACCTCGAAGGCGACCACGTGGTCGTCAGGCATATGGCCATCGGTCGGGGTTGCAGCAGGGACCGTGGTCCCGGGTTCCACGTGTCCGATGATCGGTGGCGGGGTCTCCGATCGGGTCCCCTCTCTCTCGATCCCCCCTACCCCCCCTAATAGATCCGCTAGGCCGCTAGACTCGGCCATGGGCGCGGCCGCGCGGACTTTTTGCGATGCTAGAGGTTCCGGCGTTCTAGCATCTTCAAAAGACGCTTTCGCGGCGTCAACACTGGGGTCTAGCGGCCTAGCACCCTGAACCCCCCCCCTAGGCAGGTAGCGGGAGAATTGCGGGGCCAGGTCGGCCAGGTGATAGCTTCGAAGGTTGCGGTCCCCGGACCACGTTTGACGCGACGCAACCCCGAATGGACGCAGCAGGGAGGCCAGCTTCTGGGGTTTGATTGCCTTTCCGCGAAGGTCATCCCATGGGGCTTCGGTCAGCTTCGCCAGTTCACCACACAAGCGATCGGCGGGGTACACCTCCACACCGTCCCGCTCGAACAGCATCCGAAGATCCCCGAGCAGTCGGACCCCAAGTTCTTGATCGTCGCTCGCTTCGTTGCCGGATAGGGCCAGGGCGGCCTTTCTGGCATCGGTCGGCCACGATCCCCCGGCGATGTCCGCGATCGCCAGCAGCGGGCGCCAGCCGTCTTGTGCGCGGTCGTTCAGTCCCGAGGCTGGCTCCGGCCTGGCTCCGCGGAGGTCCGATAGATGATCGGATGCCCATCGCACACAGCGGCGTTGAAGATCGATGAACGGGCCGTTATCCTCGAAGTCGAGCGGCGCCACCTTTTCCCCGGGTGCCTTGCGCGCCATTCGAATCAGGATCGAACGGTCCGCCACGGTCCCGGTCGGAAGGCCGATCAGCGCCACGGCCTTGAAAGCGAAGACCGAAAACTTGCGGG
>CAYRIB010000218.1:0-2129 GCA_964424165.1 uncultured Myxococcales bacterium
AACGGTGAAGACCGAACACGACGAAGGACGGACGCGCCCTGCTGCGAGTCTCGATGCATCAGTCTAACCGGTAGGATGCCGCCCTGTCAACGCAGGTCCCTCAACTAATTCGGCCTGTTGCGAGAACTTCCCAACATGACAGGAAGAATCCGGATCTTCTACCACGCCTTGCTCAATCGGCTGCCGTCCCAGTTTAGAAACTCGTATCCTGGGTCGTCCAAGGATCGGTCAAAGACGAAGCGAAGCCTCGTCGGCCCCTTTCCATCGTCCTGCAAAACGCGCACCTCCATGGCGCCGACCCGAATGCGATGGCCGGTTCGCAAGGGCGGCCCCGAGACTCGGACGCTTCGCTCGGAAATCGAGTCCAGAAAACGCCCGGCCTGCACTTCGACATCGATCGTTGCGGCATCTTGGCGCACCACCACGATGGGATTCGGGGTCCGGGTGAGCAGGTGCACGACTCTTGGGACCGGCAATTGGAGCCAGCGCCGCACCTCGAACGGGTCGTAGGCCACGTCCTTGCCCGGGAGGTTGATCACCACCACGGTCTGGCTCTCGATGGCGTCGGGGACCACCTCCATGTCGCGCGCCACCGCAATGCTTCGTTCGCAAGAGGTTCGAAGCCAGTTCGTTTGCAACACCCATCCCGGCAGCGCCAGTCCGGGATGCATGAAAGTCATGAGCACAATGCCCAAGGTCACGCCCCAAGGCCGTGCGCTGAAACACCGCCTCCACGCCAACAACAGGATTGCAATGAGTACGGCCGAGCCGATCGCGGGAAACAGTAGCAGGCGTCCCATGGGCATCGCAGACAACGCGGGAACGAGCGACATGGCCGTCCCAGGCAGCAGCCAGCGCAGCGTTGACGGTTCGTCATCGCGCATCGAACCGCGCAAGCGCCACCCAAGGAAGGCCAGCAGGGCCAATCCGACCAGACCGCCGATGGACAGCGCCATCTGCCAACCGGGCCCCCAGATCCACAGATCGAGGGGCAGGTGCAGCGAGATGCCGGACAAAAGAAGCAGCAACCTCTGCAAGGCAGCGGCCAGCCATCCGCCCGGATGCCGGAAAGGGTCTTCGTACATCCCGGCCCCGCTCGAAACCCCCACATCGGCAACCACGCACGCGGCCGCCCAGGCACACAGAACCACCAGCAGCGGTGCCAGGGCCGCCAACCGTCGCAGCGGTGGCTCTTGCCGGCCCCAGACTTCGAATGCCACGAAGTAGCCCATGACGGCTAGTGCCGCTTCACCCCCCATGAGCCCCGTTGCCAAGCCAAGCGGTGCCAGCAGGATCCCAGGCCGCCACCCTTCGATACGCCAACGCAGGTACGCTGCAAATCCCAACAGGGCCGGCATGGCAGCCACCCAGGCATTGCGGTTGGCCATCCACGACACGGACACGGCATGCAAGGGGTCCAGGGCAAACAGCAGCAAGGCCAACCCGGCCGTGACCGGACTGAGCACCCGTTGCAAGACGAGCCCCAAAGCAATGAGCGTCAGGGCAAACCAGACGATGGAGTGCACATGATAGGGCACCGCCATGTCGTCGAAGAGCGCAAAATCCAGCGCGATCAGGGAGGCGCTCAGCGGCCGGAAGAAGGACATGTGCAACCCCGGCGACGTCCACCAGGGCAGGATCCCCTGATCCATCCATCGCGTCTGCTCGTCGCTGTCGATGGCAGAAAACCGGTACAGGTCCAGCGCCGGATTCTCGTAGTGCTGTTCGCGCAGGTTGGCCAGGAACGTGAAGTCTTCGAGCACGAAGCCCACATCGAGGCTCGTGCAGGCAAGGCAGGCCCCGACCAGGGTCGGCAGCAAGATGGGATGTCGTCCGATCAGGCGCAGCCATGCATCCAGCCACTGCGACAGCACGCGACCGCAAGCGACCGATTGCGAAGTTGCCTTGAGCACGAGTCGCTCCGAAGAGCCCACCACTCCGATTGTCGCGCAGATGCCCCGCAAGCGAAACCGCCAAGGCACTCTCACCCCTCATGTCCCGCAAGCAAAGCAAGTTTTGGGAGTAGTGAGTTTTGGGAGTGCGGTAGCTTGCTACCGCTTTGCCGGCCGTATATGTCGCCCCGACGTTTGAAAGCGCAAGCAAGCTTGCGAACTCTCCACAAGCGCACC
>CAYRIB010000219.1:0-2124 GCA_964424165.1 uncultured Myxococcales bacterium
ATGACGTCAAGGAGTTCTTCCGGACCTTCTACACGCCGAACAACATGAGCTTGTGTATCTCGGGCGACTTCGACCCCGTGGAGGCCAAGCGCCTGGTGGAAAAATACTATGGAGCCCTGCCGCCCGGCCCTGGACTGGATCGACCCCGCGCCTGGACGACGCGCCTCGAGAAGGAGCGCGTCATCGAGGTCGCAGACCGGGTTCCACAGGAACGCGTCTATCTGGCCTGGCCGGCACCCCCGATCTTCGATCCGGACGAGCCTGCGTTGCGCATGGCGGCGCGCATTCTCTCGGACGGCTACTCGTCGAGGCTGCCACGTGCACTGGTCTATGACCGGCCACTATGCAGCGGCGTGTCGGCGGATTTCGAGGGCATGGAAATCGCCGGGGCGTTCTTGATCGAGGCCACCGCGCGTCCCGGGGTTTCTCTGGCCGAGGTCGAGCAACAAATTCACGAACAGCTTGCGCGCCTGATCCAGGATGGGCCCACACAAGCGGAACTGAAGCGGGCGAAGACCAAGTGGGAGTTCTCGTTCATCACGGGTCTCGAACGCATCGGTGGGTTCGGTGGCAAGGCGGACATGCTCAATCGCTACAACACCTATCTGGGTGACCCCGACGGCTTCCGGATGGACCTCGAACGGCATCGGGGGGTGACCCGGGATGCGGTCCGACAGGCGCTGGCGCGATGCATCGGGCCTGGACGGGTGGTGCTGCGGTTTCGTCCCGATCCGGCCCAGCGTGCGGATGTGGCGGCGCCCGATCGGGCGATCGTGCCCGCATTGGGTCAGGACAGGGACTTCGTGCCGCCTTCGATTTCGACCGGGCGTCTGGATAACGGTCTCGAGGTGCGGGTGGTGCACCGCTCGGACCTGCCCAAGGTGTCGGTTTTGCTGAACGTGCGGGGCGGGGTGGCCGAGGAGCCCCCGCAACGGGGTGGGCTTGCGACTCTGACCATGGCAACGATCGACCTCGGCACGCGCACGCGCAGTGCGATCGAGATCGAAGAGGCCATGGGCGACCAGGGTAGTTCGCTTAGCGCGGCCACCGAGCGCGAGGGTGCGGGGCTCGCGTTCTCGTGCCTCAAACGTAATCTGGACAAGGCCTTCGAAATCCTGGCGGACGTGGCGCGCAACCCGACGTTTCCCGACACGGAGGTGGCGCGCGAGAAGGATCGCTTGGCCGATGCGCTGATGCAGGAAGCCCAATACCCCATGGCCCTGGGGCAGCGGCTCGCGATGATGCTTCGCTTTGGTCCGGACCATCCCTATGGACGTCCGGCGCGGGGCCTTCCTGCCACGGTCAAGACCCTGTCGCGCGAGGAACTGGTGGCCTTCTACGAGCGCACCTGGCGGCCGGACGGGGCCTTGCTGGTAATGGCGGGTGACGTGACGCTCGAGCAGGCCATGGACCTGGCTCGTCGTTGGCTTGGAGGTTGGTCGGGTAAGCCGGACCTGCGGGGTACTGTGGGCGCCGCCGATTCGGGGCGGACCGGGACGTATTACGTGGCGGACCTGCGCGGCGCGGCTCAGACGGCGATCGTGCAGACCCTGCCCGCGCCGTCACGGCGTACCCCGGACTTCGACGCCCTGCGTCTGGCCGATGCGGTGTGGGGCGGGGGCACCTTCATGTCGCGCTTGAACCTGAACCTGCGCGAAGACAAGGGCTACACCTATGGCGCGTCGTCGGCGCTGGGTTTGTACCGTTTTGCGGGGGTGTGGCTGGCCGCCAGCCAGGTCCAGAAGGACAAGACCGCAGCAGCCCTGGTCGAATTCGAACGCGAAATGGCGGGATTGGCCGGGGCACGTCCGGTATCCGATGCGGAACTCGATCAGGCGCGGGTCAATCGGATCCGGGGATTTGCTCAGCAGTTCGAAGGGTTGGGACGTATTGTCGGCCAGGTGGCCGAACTGTGGCGGCACGAGTTGCCCTTGACGCGCTGGCAGGAGGAGGTCGCCGGGCTGCAGGCGACGGACCTCGTGGCCGTGAATGCTGCGGCCGCGAAGTACGTCCGGCCGTCCGAGGTCATCACCGTGCTGGTCGGGGATGCGGACGCGATCGTGGCACAGTTGCGCGAGAAGGGGATGGGCCCGATTGTCCGTATCGATGAAGAGGGGCGGGAAC
>CAYRIB010000220.1:0-2124 GCA_964424165.1 uncultured Myxococcales bacterium
ATGACGTCAAGGAGTTCTTCCGGACCTTCTACACGCCGAACAACATGAGCTTGTGCATCTCGGGCGACTTCGATCCGGTCGAGGCCAAACGCCTGGTACAGAAATATTACGGAGCCCTGCCGCCCGGCCCGGGACTGGACCGACCCCGTGCCTGGGCAACCCGCATCGAGCAAGAGCGCGTGATCGAGGTCGCGGACCGGGTGCCTCAGGAGCGCGTTTATTTGGCATGGCCTGCACCCCCGAGCTTCGACCCGGACGAGCCTGCACTGCGCATGGCGGCGCGCATACTCTCGGATGGCTACTCGTCGAGGCTGCCGCGGGCACTCGTCTATGACCGTCCACTGTGCAGCGGCGTGTCGGCGGATTTCGAGGGCATGGAAATCGCCGGGGCGTTCTTGATCGAGGCCACCGCGCGTCCCGGGGTTTCTCTGGCCGAGGTCGAGCAACAAATTCACGAACAGCTTGCGCGCCTGATCCAGGATGGGCCCACACAAGCGGAACTGAAGCGGGCGAAGACCAAGTGGGAGTTCTCGTTCATCACGGGTCTCGAACGCATCGGTGGGTTCGGTGGCAAGGCGGACATGCTCAATCGCTACAACACCTATCTGGGTGACCCCGACGGCTTCCGGATGGACCTCGAACGGCATCGGGGGGTGACCCGGGATGCGGTCCGACAGGCGCTGGCGCGATGCATCGGGCCTGGACGGGTGGTGCTGCGGTTTCGTCCCGATCCGGCCCAGCGTGCGGATGTGGCGGCGCCCGATCGGGCGATCGTGCCCGCATTGGGTCAGGACAGGGACTTCGTGCCGCCTTCGATTTCGACCGGGCGTCTGGATAACGGTCTCGAGGTGCGGGTGGTGCACCGCTCGGACCTGCCCAAGGTGTCGGTTCTGCTGAACGTGCGGGGCGGAGTGGCCGAGGAACCCCCGCAACGGGGTGGGCTTGCGACCCTGACCATGGCCACGATTGACCTCGGCACGCGTACGCGGAGTGCGATCGAGATCGAGGAGGCCATGGGCGACCAGGGGAGTTCGCTCAGCGCGGCCACCGAGCGCGAGGGTGCGGGGCTTGCGTTCTCTTGCCTCAAGCGGAATCTGGACAAAGCCTTCGAAATCCTGGCGGACGTGGCGCGCAATCCCACGTTTCCTGACACGGAAGTAACCCGCGAGAAGGACCGTTTAGTCGATGCGCTGATGCAGGAAGCCCAATACCCCATGGCCCTGGGGCAGCGGCTCGCGATGATGCTTCGATTCGGCCCGGAGCATCCCTATGGACGTCCCTCGCGGGGTCTTCCTGCTGCGGTCAAGACCCTGTCACGCGAGGAACTGGTGGCCTTTTACGAGCGCACCTGGCGGCCGGACGGGGCCCTGCTGGTGATGGCGGGCGACGTGACGCTCGACGAGGCCATGGCCCTGGCCGGCCGTTGGCTTGGAAGCTGGTCGGGAAAGCCGGATCTGCAGATGGCCGTGGGTACGGCCGGCCCGGGGCGGACCGGGACGTACTACGTTGCGGACCTGCGCGGCGCGGCCCAGACGGCGATTGTGCAGACCCTGCCCGGGCCGTCACGGCGTACTCCGGACTTCGACGCCCTGCGTCTGGCCGACGCGGTCTGGGGCGGGGGTACCTTCATGTCGCGCCTGAACCTGAACCTGCGCGAGGACAAGGGCTATACCTACGGTGCGTCCTCGGCGCTGGGCTTGTATCGTTTTGCGGGAGTGTGGCTGGCCGCGAGCCAGGTCCAGGGGGACAAGACTGCAGCGGCCCTGATCGAATTTGAACGCGAAGTGGCGGGACTGGCCGGGGCGCGTCCGGTGACCGCGTTGGAACTCGAAAACGCGCGGGTCAATCGGATCCGGGGATTCGCCCAGCAGTTCGAGGGGCTGGGACGCATCGTGGGGCAGGTGGCCGAACTGTGGCGGCACGAGTTGCCCTTGACACGATGGAAGGACGAGGTGGCCGGGCTGATCGCCACGGACCTCGATGCTGTGAATGCTGCGGCCGCGAAGTACATCCGGCCGACCGATGTGATTACGGTGCTGGTCGGGGATGCGGAAGCGATCGTGGCGCAATTGCGCGAGAAGGGGATGGGCCCGATTGTCCGTATCGATGAAGAGGGGCGGGAAC
>CAYRIB010000221.1:0-2082 GCA_964424165.1 uncultured Myxococcales bacterium
CTGATCGACGCCATGGCCCAGGCCCGTCTACTGATATTGTCCGACGACCGCTTCGAAAACGACGAAGGCCGCCAGATCACGTTCCGACGGGCGTATTTGTGTGCACAAGGGGCCCGTCTGGACAGTGTGGACGAAACATCCATCCTGGTCGAGGACCATCCGCTGCCCGCCACTGCCGAACGCAAGGCCAAGGCATCTCCAAGAGTCAAGCGCCGCCCTGCCGCGACCGCGCCCGCTGCTGCCCCGACGAACCCCATCGTCGCGCCCGACGCCCGCCCGGACCGTGAAATCATGGACCGAATCAAGGCATGGAGGCTCGAACTAGCGCGAGAGGAAGGCATCCCAGCCTTCCGGATCCTCACGGACAAGGCCGTGCGTGCTATCGCGGCCAGCATCCCGAAGACCCCCGGTGAACTCCTGAAGGTATCCGGGGTTGGTCCCCGCTTCGTCGAACGCTGGGGCCGCGACCTGCTCCTGGTGCTGACCCGTAAGACGTTGTGATAGGCGAATCCGAGGACCCGCAAGCGATGGCGGGTCTTCCAAAAACAGCGGGGTAAGGTAGATGGATGACGACCTTGCACACGTGATGACGGCCAGCGAACTGGATGCGCTCGTCGAGACGTGTTTTCGGCTCAAGCAGCGGCTCGTGTCGTTCACCGCCGCGCGCTACTGTGAAGAGATCCGACGAACCTCCTCGGACATGCGGGACCTGAACCAGATCAACTCGCTCATCGACGACCGAATTCATGCACCGTCAGCGCCGGGGCGCGAGTCGGTGATCGACGCCTTCCTGGCCGAGACGAAGGCTTTGACGGCGTCCGAGCGTGATCTCGTCGTTGGATGGAAGAACGCCTTGATCGGGGTGTTCGAGGTGAAGGCACGAGAGGGGCGGCTCTTGCTGGCTCGGAATCTGGTCGACGATCTGGAGTTTTGGCTCCTTGTCACCTCCGACGCCCCTGCAGTCTTGGCCCGTCTCGCCCCAGGTGTGTTCGTGTTCAGTCGCGTGGTCCCTGTGGGCAAATTGTGGATGTTGAGCGGCATCCAGTCGCTGATGACCGCCCAGGAGGAAACTGTTGCATGCAGGCTGTCGATCCAGATTGCATTCAGCAACCCTTCGTTATTCTTTCGGAATCCGTTGAACCTCGAAAAGGCACGACACCTTACGAGGGAGACGTTCGACGCATTCGTGGCGAGGTACCATCGGACGTGGCTTTCTGGAACGCCCGATGCGGTCCGCAGCGAAGTCGACGCATTTTACGCATCGCGCATGAAGGGACCGATCGCGGGCGAGCCGGGCCAGCCGTCTATGGGTCTGCGACCGGCCGCCTTCACTCTCCCCGAACCGCTCCTTCGCCAAACCAGCATCAGCTTCTTCGTGCACCCGAGCGCCGGAACCGTGCTTTTCGGCCACACGGAGCGGCTGATCGAGGCATTTGATCGCCCTGACAGGGCCGGTTTAAGCCCATACAGTGACGAACTTCGCCAGTTCCTCTCGGAAGCCGGCGTCGCAGGGTGCCGCGCCATCGAGGGGATTGGCGCATGGAGCCCGACCCGGGCGAGCGCCATCTTCCGCGAGTTCACAGGCCGCAGGGACTTCGACTGGGGCCGAGACGGGTCCTCATTCCTCCGGTCGTTCACCCCCGAACTCGCCAGCGACCCAGGCTGGCCGACTGAACTGCCCTTCGCCGAACGCCTGACGCGGGTCTTCACGAGCGCTGCTGAGAGCCACACCGCAAAGCGGTCAGCCCGCTTCGAAAAGCGATCAAAACGCAAGCGCAAACGGTAACCCCGATTCGACATCGGGTGACGGTCTTCTTGACTCCTCGTCTTGCAGCTTCTTCGCCGTTGAATCAGCAGCTCATTGCGGAAAAGTCCTGACCAATCCGCAAACTCGTGCAGAATCGTCGGAATCTGACGGCCGCGACGCGCCCGTTCAGTAGATTGGCTTATCGAGCACGCCATCGAGCAGTGCCTGGTCCTTCCGGCTCCGGGGATGATTGGCCTCGGCTGCAATCTGTTCCACGAGGAGGTCGAGCCAGACGCCGGGTGCCTGGATCAGGATCTCGGCATGCGTCGAGTCCA
>CAYRIB010000222.1:0-2075 GCA_964424165.1 uncultured Myxococcales bacterium
CGTTCGCATGCCGATCCAGCAGCCGGTCCACGAAGTCCAGGTCCTCGGCGTTGCATCCCATATGGATCAGCAGGAACGTGGTCTTCGGATGGCGTTCGATCACACGCACCATCGCGTCCATCAGGGCCTGGAACGACGGATAGTCACTGCCGTGGAAGCTCCAGCCCTTGGCGATGCGTAGTTCCTCGTAGCGTTCATTGTCCGGGGTCGGGGGCTGGAAGAAGGCGACCGGGTCGGCCACGTGCCAGGCCACGATCAGGCCGAGCTGCGCGCAGGTATCGAAGATCGGCGCGAGTCGTGGGTCATCGACCTTGAGCAGCGCGTTGTCGCGAGTGCGCGTGTGCAGTCCCAGATTCTTGAAGATCTTGATGCCGATCACCCCGTCCTTCTTCATCTGTCGCAGGGCCGCAAGCTGGCGGTCCATCCACCCGGGCGCGTCCACGTCCTCCCAGTCCAGGTTCGCGAAGATGCGCATGCGGTCCTTGACCACCTTCTGCATGGCCAACGAGGCCTGGTACTTGGGGGTTCCCACGATGCCCCCACTCTTGACCACGAAGCGCCCGATGCCCACCTGATCGAATACTTCCAGGGCGCGTGAAAGGGCCACCATGTTCGGGATCACGTGGACGTGCGAGTCGATGACTCGTTCTTCGGGCACGGGTGCGACCGGTGGACACTGCCCTCTCCCGCAGCTTGCGACCATGACCAGGGGCACCAGAAACACGTGGAAGATACGAACGATCCGCATGGACGATGACCTCACAATGCTCGCCCACAAGGATAAGCCAGGCCGCCCGGGTTGAACAGGCCCCCGCCCTTGAATTCCCGGGCCGCTATGGGGTAGCATCCTCCGCGTGTGGAAGGCTGGATGATGCGGATGACCATGGCCTGGAATCGGGCGCTGGCGGGCACGTTGATCGTGTGCCTGATTACAGGCCTGTCGCATGCCTACGTGCACCTGGCCTCTTCCCAGCACGATTACTGTGTCGAACACGGGCAGTTCGAACCGCACCACGATTCACAGGATTCCCACGACCATGGCGGCGTTCCGTCGCACGACCAACGTCACGACAACTGCCCCTGGATGGCGTTTGCCACATCCCCGGCCGACACGCCGCTTTCGCCGGTTGCGCTGGTGTGCCTGCCTGATCCGCGTCCAGCGGGCTTGGCATCTCTATGCCTGCCCGAGGCCCGACGCGACCCGGTCTTGAACATCGCCCCCAAGGCCTCGCCTCCGCGGTTCGCCTCCTGACATCGCACGGTTGGTTCACACATCCGTTCCAGGAGGTTTCGATGATGACAATGTTGTGGCGCCCTGCCACCATCCTGGCCGTCGTGGCCATGGTCGCGAACGTGGCCGCAGACGAAAGTCCGTCCCCGGACACGACACCGGCTCCGGTCGCTTCGACCCTGCAAACCCTGCAATCCGAAATCGACGCGCTCAAGGCATGGAAAGAGGAACGCGAACTCAAGGACCTGCAGCAGGACGCAGATGCCACATCCCTGTCGCACGAGCGTGACGACAACTTTGCCCCCCGGACCTTCCAGGGTGGCGAACGGGCCCTGCAGGCCCTGAACCCGGAACTGAGTGTCACCGGTGACATCGGGGCGTGGTTTTTGCGCCAGGATGGCGCCAACCGATCGGACAGCGGCCGAAGCGGCTTCTTCCTGCGGGGTCTCGGGGTGCACCTGCAAAGCAACCTCGACCCCTTCTCGTTGTTCAAGGCCGCGGTGCATCTGTCGCCCGAAGGGGCCGAACTCGAGGAGGCTTACGTGACCTGGACCAATCTGCTGCCACGCACGAATCTCACGGTCGGGCGATTTCGGCAGCAGCTCGGGGCCGTCAACCGCTGGCACAAGCATGCACTCGACTTCTTCGACTTTCCCCTGATGCTGCTGGAACCCTTTGGTCCCGAGGGGCTCAACCAGACGGGCATGTCCTTGGATGTCCTGCTGCCGTCCCTGTGGGCGCACGAACAGACCGTGACGTTGCAGGTGACCAACGGCAGCAACGGTCAGGCGTTCTCGGGCGACTTCTTCAGCATCCCTACGACCCTGCTGCGCCTGCGCAGCTA
>CAYRIB010000223.1:0-2072 GCA_964424165.1 uncultured Myxococcales bacterium
ACGTGGCATGGGTCTGCAACGGCGGGGGCGACAAGGGCCCTCTGAGGTGGGAATCTCGCCCGTGCGAGGACAACACCACTTGCATCAACGGGACCTGCTTCACGGATCCCTTGATCCCTTGCAACACCAGCGAGATCGGACAGTGGACGTGCTCTGCGGACCACCGCTACGTGGGTCTGTGCAGCCACGCGGGATACTGGGGATGGAACACGTCACACCCCTGTGAGTTGACGCGACAGGAGACTTGCCAAAAGGCCACGGTCATTCAGGACGGTCAATCCCTGGTGTTGGCCCAGTGCGTGCTCACGCCCCTTTCCAGTTGTCGGCCGGATTTTCCCAACCCGGGTTGTCTGGACACGGCTGTGACGGATTGCACCGTTATCGGCTACCGGGCTCGCGTTCGGGATTGTGCCGTTGAGGGGATGATTTGTCAGGATGGTGCGTGCGGCATGGCTCCATGAAGCGGCCCTGACAAAAATGCCGGCGCGAGCGTGCCGTCGGGTGCAGCGACCCACGGGGTCCAGGTCAGCCCAAGGCGGTCGATCGATACGTCCGACGGGCGCAAACGCACCGTCACTTCCACGAGGTTCACAAGGGCCGTCGGGTCGGTCAGGGACATCTCGGCGCGGCTGAACTCGGCTGCCAGTTCCTGCAAGGCTTGGCGCTGTTCGAACAGTTCCTGCCGGGCACGCTCGATGTCGTCCTGTTCGCGGGATTGACGGCCGTAGCTCCGGGCGGCGCTCACGGCACGACCCAGGGTGCCGGCCCCCATGCGCTTTCGTCCCAAAAGCGCCCCGAGCAGCGTGCTCCCGAAGGCGATCGTGGTGTCCATCTGTTGGCTTTCGTACTGGGCCTCCTCGCGGGCCACACGATCTTCGGCCGCGCGGATGCGTCCTTCGATGCGCTCGACGCGGGGACCGTATTTCGCGCGGAGCCTGGCGATCTCGGCATCGCGTCGCTCTCGGGCCATCAGGGCGAGGCGTGCCTGGAACTCGCCACGCGACTCACCGGGCCGCGATGTGGCCTTGTAATCGGGCGCATGCCACAAGCTGAGAACCCGCGTCCGGCACAGGTGGTCTTTGATGTGGGACTGCCAAGTGGTGTAGTTGCGGGCCTGCGTGGCCGGGCCGGGCAGGGTATCGAATCGGGTCGCGCCCGGGGCATCGGCGGACATGGGCAGGGCAAAGTCCATCCACATGGCCTGATCGAGGGGTAGGCGGGTGCCAGCGTCCGGGAAGGGGAGCGCCAGGGTGAGGGTCTGCCATGCGTCGATGTCGTGGCGCGCACTGGCGAAGTGGATCTGGCATTGCCCGACGAGCATGGGGCGCCATTGGGCGGACGTGGCGTCTGCGTCGATGCGCGAGAACCATTGGGGAACGTCCGGGGGTACCAAGGGGCGTCCGAAAACGGCGGCGCGGTCGGTCATGCCAGGGGCGGGCGCCGTTGTTGCGGGCATGGCCGGGGATGAGGCCGCGATCGGGGGCGGTGCCGAAACCGGTGGCGTAAAAACCTGCGTCGGGGCAGTATCCGAGCCTGAGATCGCTGCTTTCTGGGGGGCCATCAACCGCTGGATCTGGACCCGGGTCAGCGGACCCCGCAGGTAGGACATGGCCCACCGTGTCTGGAATACGATGGGGCCGTCCTCGTGCACGTTGTGCATCAAGAATACCCGCGACCCGAGCGAGGACAGTACCTCGTCCATGCGGAGGCGATCGAACCCCGCTCCGCCTTGCACCCCTTCCAGTCCGTCGAGCAACCGCATCTTGTCCCGTTCGGTCTGCAAGCGGCCGATGAACCAGGTTCCCGCGTTCGACAGGCCCTTGTAGTCCAAGTCCACCGGGTTCTGGGTGGCCAGCAGCACGCCCAGGCCGAATGCACGAGCCTGCTTGAGCAGGGTCAGCATGGGGGTCTTGGACGGCGGGTTCGCGGTCGGTGGGAAGAACCCGAAGATTTCATCCATATACAGCAGGGCCCGCAAGGATGACGTGCCCGGTTGCGTGCGAACCCAGGCCAGGACCTCGCTTAGCAGCAAGGTCACGAAGAACATGCGCTCGGTGTCCGACAGGTGCGCA
>CAYRIB010000224.1:0-2071 GCA_964424165.1 uncultured Myxococcales bacterium
CCTCGACCCCGGACTCGGACACCGGCGAGATCATCAGCGCCACGGTCAACGTGTACGGCAACTGGGTCGATTTCGTGACCCGCCGGGCCATGGACCAGTACGATGTGGCCGCGGGCCTGTGCACGCTCGAACAGGTCAAGGACGGATTCTTCTACGACCCGGCTACCGGTGCCTGCGACAGCAGGGAGTTCGTGGGCGAATACAAGGGTGGGATCCTGAATGCGGCCCTGACCGAGCAGCCCGCTGCCCCGGCCAGAAATCCGCTGCGCATCATGACCCCGGCCCTGATGTCCTCGCTGTATCCGAAGAGCGACATCCACGCGCCCAAGCTGCCGAAGATGCCGCGCGAGCAGTTCATCAACCAGGTGAAGCCGATCGTCAAGACCGCGATCAAGGCGGACCTCGATCGGCGCACGAACGTGGATCTGGCTGGCATGAGCGTGATCTCGGGTACCCGCTTCGAATCCATGATGGTGCCCCAGGCCAACCTGAAGTCCCTGCTGCCCTTCGCGGAATCCGCGTCGGACCCGGCCGTGATCGCAGAACTGTCGCCGGCCAAGCGGCTGAGCTTCGCCACCCTGTCTGCGCAGCGCCAGGAATTCCAGAAGCAGACCCCGTGCAAGCTCGAGGCCTCCTACTTCGAACCCGCGATCCACTCGTTCGTCGAGGAAATGAAGGACCAGCCCCGCATGGAGGTCTACAAGATCCTGCGTTATTGGGTGTGGTACACCACGACGCTGCACGAAATGGGCCACACCGTGGGTCTGCGGCACAATTTCCGCGGGTCCGTGGACGAACGGAACTTCCCGGTCGAGTACTTCGAGGCCCACAACGCATACTGGGATCAGGTCGAGGCACTGCGCGATCAGTACCAGACCCGGATCAACAACGGCGACGCGGTGGCCTACGAAGAGTATGTCAATGCCGTGAACAACCTGCCGTCAACCCATAACCGTTACGCCTCGACGTCGATCATGGACTACACGGGCGACTGGGCGATGTGGCAGTTCCCGGTGGGTTCGTGGGACCGTGCGGCCATCCTTTTCGCTTACGGCAACAAGGTCGAGGTCAAGGATGACGCCACGGGCGAGTGGACCCTCCAGGATTACCAGGATGGGGACTTCAGTCAGGACGACAACTACAACGAGGATCAGGTTGCGGCGTCCGGTCGTAACACCCGTTACTACATGTTCTGTTCGGACGAGAAGGTGTTCGACGATGCGTTCTGCACCCGTTTCGACTCGGGCGTGACCGCGACCGAGATCGTGCGCAACTTCATTCGTGACGCGCAGGCCTCGTACTTCTTCCGGAACTTCAAGCGCGACAACACTGGATTCGATGGGCGGCGCGCCGGATACTACTGGAACAAGTGGCTGTGGACGTACTACATGTACGCGAAGCCCTTGGCCGAGATGACCCTGTCCTCGATCCGCTACGACGAGTTCTGGGATTCGGTGATCGACGGGATCTACGCCATGATGGACGGGCCCGAGACCCGCGACATGAAGGCGGGCTACCGGCACGACGGCGGCGAGGACCTGCTGCGCGCCATGCTGACGTTCTACTACTACCTGATCTACGATGTGATCGGGCGCCCGGACTACGGCTTCTACCAGCTCACGCGGGATACGGCCTTGCAGCAGTATTGGGCCCAGACCGACGAGAACTATCTGGACACGGCGCTCAAGACCGGGGCTGTGCCGGCCGGCGCAGGCTGGGGCTGGAACGACATGTGGGACGGCCAGACGGACTACGAGACTTACTACGTGAAGCTGCAGCGCATTGGCGTCGAGATCGACAAGATCATCGCGCTCGAAATCCTGTCGATCCCCGCGGCCCTGAGCGAGCCCCTCTGGTGGGAAAAGGCGAACGGCGCCTCCTACTGGAACTCGCTGTGGAACAACAACGGTGCGCAGCTGTGGGAGGTCGTCCGCGGCCTGATCACGGACAACTTCGCACACCGCCAGACCCCGTGGTGCATGAAGTGCGATGCGGCCTGCCGGGCGAACCCCGACACGAACCCGCCGCAGCTCAAGATGTATCCGGTGGACCTGCTCGAGGGGCTGTACAC
>CAYRIB010000225.1:0-2061 GCA_964424165.1 uncultured Myxococcales bacterium
TGAGTCCCGCGGACCTGGCGCGCCGCATCCGCGATACGGTGTTCTCGGAAGAGGCGATCACCCCGTTGATTCCGCTGGTTCAGGAGCGCATGCGCACCCTTGGCGAGTTCTCGGAGGCGACTTCCTTCGTGGCGCTGCCTTCTGTTCGTGCCCCGATCGACGAGATTGCCGCGGCATCCAAGGGGCGAGTTCTCAAGGAAGTCGCGGACCTGCTGACCGGTTGCACCGAGGTGCTGGACGGTCTCAAGACGTTCGAGCATGCCGCGATCGAGGCTGCGGTTCGTGCCTATTGCGAGCAGGCTGGCGTGCCCTCATCCGAACTCTTCATGCACCTGCGTCTGTCGATTACGGGGCGCAAGGCCACCCCGCCGCTCTTCGAAACCATGGTCGTGATGGGACGTGCGCTGGTGAACCAGCGGATCCGACAGACCGCCGAGGCACTCCGCCAGACCAGGCCAAGAACAACTCCGCAGGCCTGATTCCCCCTCTAACACCCTCTCTAGTGGAACCTACTCCTCTGCGGCAATGCCCTTCGCCCCTGCACGTCCAAAGGCATCGTAGCCAGAGGTGATGCTGAAGCCCGTGGGACGGGCCAGCCCCCCTCCGGGACCGAAGGCCGTCACGACCTCGGCCAACCGGGGAATCTCGGGCTCCGACGGGGCAGGCACCTTGGACTTGCCGGCATGCGGAAAGGTCTCCACGTGCAGAGTCTGCGTCGGGAACGCGAACGACACTCCAATGGCCGCGGCAAACCGAAGGATTTCGAGATTCAGGTTGGTGCGAACACGGACCTCGGTCGCCCAGTCTGGGACCTCCATGAAGCAGTACAGCATGATGTCCAGCGAATGGGCGCCAAACCCGCGGAACTCGACCAAATAGAAGTCCTTGCGCATCATCGGCACCGCCATGATGATCGCGCGCACCCCCTCGCAGAAAGCCTGCACCTTCTCTGCCGGCGTGTCATACGTCAAGCCCAGCATGGTGGAATAGCGCCGATACTGGCGGGCGCCCATGTTGTCCACCTCGGTCGACATGAACTTGGCGTTCGGGACGGTGACCAGCGAGTTGTAGAAGGTGCGCAGGCGTGTGGAGCGAAAGCCAACCTCCTCGACCGTGCCTTCCTGGGAGTCGATCTTGACCCAGTCGCCGATCTGGAACGGCTTGTCCAAAAAGATCACGATGGAACCGATGAAGTTAGCCACCGTATCCTTGGCAGCCAGGGCGAAGGCCAACCCCCCGAGACCGAGCCCGGCCAACAAGGAGCCCACGTCCACGTCGAGGTTCTGGAGGATGAACAACCCGCCCACTGCCACGAAGATGACCTTGAGGCTCTTGCGGAGCAGCGGCACAAGCTGATCGTCGAGCCGGGTGTCCGTCTTTTCGGCCTTTTCGGCCAGGAACTCTGCAAGCACGTCGACCAGACGATAGCCGAGCCAAACCACGCTGAACGTGGCCAGGACGCGCGTCGCGAAAACCGCGATCTGGGTGGCACGCTCGCCGAACTCGAGGGCTGGAAAACCGAGGAAGAACACCGCCGCCATAGCCAGACCACCCACGGGACGATCGGCATGCCGAACGATCTGGACCACCCAGCGAACCCTCAGACGGGTCGCGATCTTGTGGACATAGGAACCCAGGCCGAATACCACCAATTTCTGCAACACGATGGCAACCAGCACCAACAGACCAACCCCGAGCAACTGCCACAGTTCAAGCCCGACAAAGCGCGAATGTGCCCACTCGGGAATCACCGAATCGACGCCGGGTGCCGCAGACTGTTCGGCGGCCAGCGCCCGACCATGGGTCAGGATAGTCGTCAGAATCGCGACGAACTTGCCCAGGACACCGAACCGATCGAACCTCGGAACCACCTTCATGCGAACCTCCTTTGTGCTTGGGACGACGCCAGCGTGGTTGCGAGTTGCAGGCCGAACAAGCGTCTGCCGTCCACCAGGAAAAGACCATCTTTTCCAGTATCCACAAATTGCGGCAGTTTTTGATGCGGATGGACGCGGAGACAGAAATTGGGACCGGTTTTCCTCCTCAAAGCGATGAGGCGTA
>CAYRIB010000226.1:0-2060 GCA_964424165.1 uncultured Myxococcales bacterium
GCTATGTGTGGTGGCGCCATTGACTGGCCTTGCAGGGCCTGCTAGCGTTGCCGATATCGTTGGTGTCGCAGGGCACAGTCGTTACGACGCCAGGGTTCCTGTGGGGTCGAGGCTCTTGGACTCGGAAATTCAGGAGGTTGTCATGTCCCGTTCGTCGATCCGGAATCTGTGCTTGGCGCTCGTGGGCGCGTCCCTGATCCTGACCTCAGGTTGCGCGAACCTGCTGCAGCAGCGCATGGCCATCAAGAACTGCAACTACTCGCTGAAGTCCGTGGCCTTCGGGGACCTGGACCTGTCGGGGGGCGTGTTCAAGATCCTGGTCGGGGTCAGCAACCCCAATTCCGTGGCCGCAATCCTCGACTCGCTCGACTTCGACTTCTATCTGAACGAAAGCCACGTGTCCAAGGGCAGCACTCGGCAGGCCCTCAACGTCCCGGCCGGCGAGGCCCGCGACCTCCCCATCGACCTGAGGGTCAATTTCTCGGACATCTCGAACCTCGTGGACATCATCCGAAGCGGCAAGCCCAAGAACTACAAGGTGGCAGGCACGGTTTCGCTGGACACCAAGCTCGGGAAGTTCGCCCTGCCGCTGAGCGTGTCGGGGAACTTCTAGGGATACCCTTCGGGATTCATGCTCTGCCAGCGCCAGGCATCCTCGCACATCGCATCCAGACTGCGCGTGGCCACCCAGCCCAGCGAGCGGGCAGCCTTCGACGGATCCGCATAGCATTGTGCAACGTCACCAGGCCGACGTCCTGTTACCCGGTAGGGCACCTTCTTTCCCGAAGCGCGCTCGAACGCCGCAATGACATCGAGCACGCTGTAGCCGCGGCCGGTGCCCAGGTTGCAGGTGAGCAATCCCCCCTGGCGATCCAGATAATCGAGTGCCTTGACGTGCCCCTGCGCCAGGTCCACCACGTGCAAGAAATCACGCACCCCGGTTCCGTCATGGGTCGGATAGTCGTTGCCGAACACGGGAAGTTCCGGCCGCCGTCCGATGGCCACCTGGGCCACGTAGGGCAGCAGATTGTTTGGGATGCCGCGCGGGTCCTCGCCGATGCGGCCGCTCGGGTGGGCCCCGACCGGGTTGAAGTAACGCAGCAGCGCGATGCGCCAGGAATCATCGGCAGCGTGAAGGTCGCGCAGGATTTCTTCGATCATCCATTTGGTTCGCCCGTAGGGATTCGTAGGCCCGATCGGAAAGTCCTCGGTCACGGGCATCTGGGCCGGGACGCCATACACGGTCGCGGACGAACTGAACACCAGCGTGCGGACGCCCGCTTGGGCCATGGTCTCGCACAGGTTCAAGGTGCCGCAAACGTTGTTTCGATAGTACGTCCCGGGTTGTGCTACGGACTCGCCCACCGACTTCAGACCTGCAAAGTGCATGACCGCATCGATGCGATGGGCGGCGAAGACCCCGGCGATGGCCGCGGGGTCCAGGAGGTCGATGCGATGAAAGATCAGCGACCGACCGGTGATCGCCTGAACCCGTCGCAGCGATTCCTCGCGGCTGTTGACGAGGTTGTCCACCACCACAAGGTCGTGCCCCGCGGTCAGGAGTTCTACGCAGGCGTGGCTGCCGATGTAGCCTGCCCCACCGGTGACCAGAATGTTCATGAGTCGCCTCCATGTCCCATTTTTGGTTTATGCGATGCCTGCCGGGGTGTCAACCGGCGTGCGGGCCGTCACGCGAATCCGGGGAAGCGGGTGGCCCGCGATCGAGGCAAGTTTTGGGAGTGCGGTAGCTTGCTGCCGCTTTGGTTGCTGTTCGTTCCACCCCGGAGTCTCAAGGCGCAAGCAGGCTTGCGTTAACGTCCACGTGCACGTTCACTTGCAGGTCTGCGTTTACCGCGACATCCAAGTTGCGTTTATCTCGTCACTCTTCTTCCCCGGTGTTTGGTCGCCTTTTTGATTGGGGAAGGTCTGTCGCTGACTCCCTTGAAATCATGGCGGGCTTGGGCTAGCATCCGCCGACGTCTTTGGGAGGGCGCCTTGTCCGGACTACTCGTGATCATCAGCGCTCCGTCAGGCGCGGGAAAGACCACCCTCATTCAGCG
>CAYRIB010000227.1:0-2042 GCA_964424165.1 uncultured Myxococcales bacterium
CCGGACGCCGACTTCGCCGGCGAAACGACCTTCCGCTACGTGGCCAGCGACGGATTCCTGCGCAGCAACGAAGCCACGGTCCGAATCGCAGTCACGAACCGGTTGCCGGTGGCCCTGCCCGTCATGGCCTACACCGACCGCAATCAGGCCGTCGAAATCGTGATGGCGGCCACGGACGAAGACCAGGACGACCTGGTGTTCCAACTGGAAAGCGGATCGGGCCCCACGCATGGAACCCTCGGGGTGATGACCGCCGGTCGCGTGCGCTACACCCCCCAACACGACTTCGTGGGCGAGGACGCGTTCGAGGTCGTGGTCAGCGATGGCCTTGGTGACAGCGCCCCGGCCACCGTGACGGTGCGCGTCGGCAACCAGGCCCCGGTGGCGTCGGACCAGGATGGAGTCGTGGTGCCCAAGAACGGCGAGGTCGTCATTCGGCTCGTGGTCGAGGACCCTGACGACGACGTTCTGACCCTCGAGGTGGTGTCTGCCCCATCCAGCGGCAGCCTCGGCGGCATCCAGGCCAATCACGATGTCGTGTATCGTCCGAATCCTGGGTTCGAAGGGGTCGACAGCTTCACCTTCCGGGCTCGCGATTCTTTCGGGGCCAGCAACATCGGCCTGGTCACGCTCGCAGTCGGCAATCAGGCCCCCGTGGTACAGGACCTGGCCGTTGCAACGACCCGCAACACGCCGTTGGCCATCCCTCTGTCGGCCACCGACGCGGATGGCGACGAGGCCACCATCCTGCTGCTGAACGGTCCGGGCGAAGGACCGTCGCACGGGACCTTGGGTGATTGGATCGCGGGCCGCGTCTTGTACACCCCGAACGTGGATTTCGTCGGAGTCGACCACTTCCTGTACCGCGCCACCGACGGGGCGAGTCTGGGCGAGGTACGCGTCGTGACCGTGACGATTACGAACCAGCCGCCCGTGGCACAAGCCTCCTCGGGCATTCCGGTCGCAAAGAACGGCACCGTGGAAATCACCCTGGCCGCCGTGGATCAGGACGGCGACGAACTCACCTTCGAGGTGGTCACGCCCCCAAGCCACGGCATGCTTGGCACCATCGCGGGCAACAAGGTGTCATACCGGCCTCAAGACAACTACGAAGGTCTGGATGTCTTCACGTTCCGGGCGAACGACGGTCTTGGTTTCGGCAATTCGGCCACCGTCGCCATCAACGTGCTTCCCATCGATCCCGTGTCCGCGCTTTGCAGCATCACGGCCAGTGGCCCCGTGACGGCGGACGGCGTCGCCGTCTCGCGCATCCTGGTCACGCTGCGGGACGCGCAAGGACAGCCCGTCGCCGGGGTGAGGCCCGTGGTTGTGGCCAGCGGCACGGACAATATCCTGGTGCAGGCCGGGGGCACGGACGGGTTCGGGCAGGCCGTGGCCACTCTATCGTCGACCAAGGCCGAAACCAAGACCCTGTACGTAGCCGCCCCGGCAGGGTTCTCGTCCGTGACCACCACGGTCGACTTCGTGGCCGGACCGCCGGTTCCCGGCAACTGCACCATCGCGGCAACGTCCCCGGTCGTGGCGGACCATGCGTCGCGCTCGACGATCACGGTGCTGATTCGAGATGCCTTCCTCAACCCCGTGGCCGGCATCCTGCCGCGGTTCGAGGCGAGCGGTTCGGCCAACAGCTACATCCAGCCCGGGGTCACGTCCGTGTACGGTCGGGCCGAGGGTTCGTTGATGTCGTCGAAGGCCGAGATCAAGACCATCCGGATGACCGACCCCGAGGGACTCGAATCCGTGTCGGCCCTGGCGACCTTCGTGCCCGGCCCCGCGTTCGGGCCGCTGTCGACCCTGGCGCTGCCAACCACGGTCGTGGCCGACGACACCGACTTCGCGTCCGTGGTCGTGACCTTGAAGGACGCCCAGGGTAATCCGATATCCGGCGTGACCCCGGTACTTTCGGTGACACCGATGACCGGGTCGTCCCGTGCGGCCGACCGCATCGTGCAACCCGGTCCGACCGACAACCTCGGCACCACGGTGGGTCAGGTCTTTTCGACCGTGGCCGGACCGCGGCT
>CAYRIB010000228.1:0-2037 GCA_964424165.1 uncultured Myxococcales bacterium
TGCAACGCAGGGCAACGATGATTCGAGCCTGGCGGGGCAGTTCACCACGTGGCTTCGCTTCGTGGCGCCAACGGGCCGGGTCTTGCGGCCTTCCCTGGAGGTCGATGCACGTGTGCTTGGATACCTGTCGGACAGGGCTCGTGACGCCAGTTACCTGCTGACGGGATTGCGGCCGGGCATCCTGATTGGGGATGGCCCGGCCAATGCCCTGGTGGCCTATCGTTTCGAGGCCCTTCTTCTTGCTGGCGGGGATCGCTATGACCAAGGGCCGATCTGGTTTCACGCGGCGCACCGGGTCGAATTGGACGCGACGATCCTGCCGCAGTTCTCGGTGTTCGCGGGCGTTGGAAAACGGGATTTCCGGGAGTCTGGTCGCAGCCGTATCGAGGTTGACGGCGGGCTGGGAGGTAGCGTCTCGATCCGTCCGTGGTGGCGTCTGCTCGGTGCGTTGAGCTTGCGTTGGCACGGTGCTGAAAAGGACCCGTACGACCTGTTCGGGGGAACCCTGCTGGCCTCTTCCGAGTGGCGAATCCCGGGCGACTGGGCGGCACGAACCGGATTGTTGATCGGGTTGGAACGCTATCCTCGTTCGGCCGGGTACTTCGACGCCCTGGCCCCGGATACCACCCGACGTGACACTTTGTTCAAGGTGTCTGTCAGCCTATTTGCCCCTGATTTTTGGGGATGTCGTGCGGGCCTGACTTACGAATTCGCCGAGCGCCTGAGCACCACCGACCCCTATGACTATTGGGACCATCGGATTTTGTTGAAACTGTCATGGCGGTTTGCCGCGGACCCCTGGGCCCCGGCAGCGGTCAATCCGCTGGGGCATGTGGCTTTAGAGGATGAAACAACGACCTCGGACTTCGGGGATCGTATTCAGGACCTGCTGCGACAAGACGAGGCAGCCCAAAGGAGTTCGTCATGCGTGGAATGAGGCTCATGGTGGACGCGGGGATCGTGTTGGGGCTGTGTGCGGTCTTTGCCCTGGCCTTCAATGCGATCCGTCCCAAAGGACTGGAGTGGTTTCCGTCACAGGACTATCAGATTCTGGTGCCATGTCCCGAGACGCTGGGGGAGGCTGCTGCCATTTCGCCCGAGGCATTGCGGGATGGAGATTCGCGGCGCCTGGTCGTGGATGCTCGCGTTGCCTCGGAGTTCGATGCGTGGCAAGTTCCAGGGGCGATCAACGTGCCTTTCGACTACCTCGAGCCCACGCCCGCTGACACGATCCGTCGTATCGCTGCTTCGGGGGCACAAGAGGTTGTGGTCTACGGCGATGGTCTAGACCCCGATTCGGGCGAGCAGCTTGCCCGGGAACTGTCCGGCAAGGGCATTCGCAACGTCTCATTCGTGCGTGGCGGTGCTCCGGCCATGCGTCCGGCGATGGGCGAGGGAGGTCGGCCATGAAGCGGCTTTTGGAATGGAAGGGACATGCCTTTGTGGGGCTGGTTGCTCGGATCTACCTTGGGCTCGTGTTCCTGTTCGCGTGTTATCACAAGATCCTGGACCCGGCGGCATTTGCCCTGGACATCGCCACTTACCAGATCCTGCCCCTGGCCCTGATCAATCTGATGGCCATTGTTCTGCCCTGGGTTGAGTTGGTGGCAGCCGTCATGTTGATCGCGGCCTGGCACACCCGTACCGCAGCAGTCTTGATCATTGCCATGATGGCCATGTTCACGGTGGCCATCATGATTGCGTTGGCCAAGGGACTTGACATGTCTTGCGGCTGCTTCGCGTCCCAGGGGACGGTGGACGATCCCATCTCGTGGCGCACGGTCCTGCGCGACCTCGGTTGGCTGTTGCTTGGCGTTTATATCTGGGTGTTCGACCGAAGGCCGATCGGCATTGATGGTTGGCGGACATGGAGGAAATCATGAGATTTCATCGGATGCGACAGGGATGCTTCATCGCGTGGATTATGGTGCTTGTGGGCATGGACGGGGTGGCCTGGGCGCAGACCCCGTCCTGCGATGCGCTGGGCAAGGATCTGCAGGCGGTCCGGCAGGCGGCGTTCGCGTCCCTGCATCCGTA
>CAYRIB010000229.1:0-2027 GCA_964424165.1 uncultured Myxococcales bacterium
GTTCTGCGAACTTCCGAAGCTGGCGACGCTGGACCTCGGGGACCTGGATTCAATCGGACCCGGTTCGTGGAGCCTAGGCGTATGGGTTCGTGGGACCGCGCTTGCAACAATAGACTTGCCGAGCCTCACCAGCACTCCAGGGTTGACGATTGCGGCCAACCCCATGCTACGCGCCGTAACCATGAATCTGTTGGGAACGGTCGGAATCCGGGGCTTCAACATCCTGGATAACACGTCCCTCGAATATGTGTCTGCAAGGGTGTTGCAGACGAATGCAGGCGCCCTGACGCTGACCAACAACCCGCTGGGTGACCTGGACGAGGAGCCCGTCAGCCCGGCGGGCTTGAATCTACCGAACCTGACGGCCGTGAATGGTGGGATCACCGTGCAATCGAACCAGCTCGAGGTATTGAACCTGTCGAAGGTGGCGGGCAATGTCGGCTTCATTCACGTTGCCGATTCCGCATTTCTACGGGACGTGAATCTCGGAAAGGTCGAGGCAACAATCTCCAACTTCCTCTCAAACACCTGCTTCTACTATTACAAGTCCATTGGCCTGTGCAATCTTCCGTCTCTGGAACACCTCAACCTGGATTCGCTTGATGCGATGAACCCGTCGGGCTACTCGCGGGGTCTCTACGTCGGCGGAATCGGCCTGACCGCTTTGTCCATGCCAAGCTTGACCGACGCCCCAGGCCTCTGGATGTCCAACAATACCAACCTCGTCTCGCTATCCATGAACGCTCTTGGCTCCGTCGGGGCGGCCGGCATAACGCTCACCAACCATGGCGCACTGACCGCCTTCTCGATGACGAGCCTCAGCGAGTTCCCGGGCGGCGCCACCACAGCGATCACCATCCAGACCAACGCGGCCCTCGACTGCGCCACGGACATTTGTCCGTTCAAGGCCCGGCTCGACGCCATCCCGTATCCCGGGACCTGGGCCATCTCGCCGTGCACGTGCCCGTAATTGGTGACAGTGGTCCACCAGCGTGTGCTGACCCGCAGGGAATGAAATTCCATGATCGTGATACGAGTCTTTTCAAGCACTTCCTTGTGGATTTCTTTCTAGCCTCCATTTATCGACGTCGGCACGGATTCACCATTTTCCCGCAACGCCCGATGCTTCAGACCGTTGAGACCGACCGCCCGGGATGATAGAGTCAGGCGCCCTTGATCCGTTGCGGAGGCAACCTTGAAGATCGCAGTCATCGGTACCGGTTACGTGGGGCTTGTGTCGGGCGTTTGCTTCGCACAGTGGGGCCACGATGTCGTTTGCGTGGACAATGACGCCCGTAAGATCGAGTTGCTGCTCAAAGGCCAGATCCCTATCTATGAACCCGGTCTTCTGGATCTGCTGAACAGAAACCGCGAGCGCCTGACCTTTACAACGTCGATCGATGAGGCCACGGACCGCTCGGACATCCTGTTCATCGCGGTGGGCACGCCCCCGCGACCCAACGGGGACGCGGATCTGTCCACGGTCGAGGGGGTGGCCGCATTGATCGCGCGCCGTATGAAGTCGTACAAGCTGGTCGTCGAAAAGTCCACCGTGCCGGTGCAGACCGGGGATTGGGTCAAGCGCACCATGTCGCTGCACAACGTGAACCGGGTGGAGTTCGATGTGGCCTCCAACCCGGAGTTTCTGCGCGAAGGCTCGGCGGTCGAGGACTCGCTGCACCCGGACCGGGTGGTGTTCGGCGTGGAATCCGATCGCGCGCGCCAACTCCTGACCGAGCTGTACGCGCCACTCAACGTGCCGATCGTGGCTACGGACATCCAGAGCGCTGAGCTCATCAAGCACGCGTCGAATTCGTTCCTGGCCATGAAGATCTCGTTCATCAATGCGGTGTCGCGCATCTGCGAGCGGTCGGGCGCCAATATCGAGGACGTGGCCCGTGGCATGGGTCTGGATCACCGCATCGGGGCGTCGTTCCTGAACGCGGGCATCGGGTTCGGGGGATTCTGCTTTCCCAAGGATCTGCAGGCGTTCATCCGCATCTCGGACAAGCTCGGCTACGACTTCC
>CAYRIB010000230.1:0-2007 GCA_964424165.1 uncultured Myxococcales bacterium
CGCTGGCACGCCACCGGTGTCCGAGGGCCCACTCTTGCTGCCTCCGCAGGTCACCCAAAAGGCCAGCACGAAGGCAACGGCTGCCGCTCGGCCAACACGCTGCAGGCGATTCATTTTCATTCCATACCCCACACGAGGGTCCTGTTTCGGTCGCCCGGTAACACTATCCCGATGGCACAGATGATCCCAAGGAATTCTACGGTTCTACCGCTAGTCCGTCAACCGATGCTCCGGTTTCGTTCGGGGGTTTCTTTCCAAGGTTCGGGGCTTTGACCACGGCGCCCGTTTCCCCTACCATCAATCGTGTATCAACGAGCAACCGCCATGCTTCGCTCGATGGCATTTCTTCTCCTGGTCGTCGCAATCTTCGCCCAAGCCTGTGGCGGAGGCCAGAGTGATTCTCGAACGGACGCCATCGACGACGCTGCAGCGCCAGACATCCCGGCCGACCTGCCCCCGACCGATGGGTTCGCGGACGTGCCAGACCCAGGGGACCTCCACGGGGAGGTTCCGGGCGACATTGATGCGACCTTTGACGTCGCCCCCCCGGACGTGCCCGCGAACTGTCCCGGGGAGCCTGGTTGCCCCTGCCATGACAATGGCGATTGCTTCAGCGGTCTTTGTCTGGAGACCATGAACGGCCGGCTTTGCTCGGCCGGTTGCAGTTCCAGTGACGCCTGCCCCCGTGGATGGCAGTGCGAGGCGGTTGCCACCACCCCGGACGTGCTTTACGGCTGCGTGGCACCGAGCCGTCTGTGCCGCCCCTGCCGCACGGATGCAGACTGCGCCTGGGGGGGCGAGGGCGAGGACATCTGCATTCCGCATGGCGCCAACGGATCCTTCTGTGGCGTGGGGTGCGTCCTGGACGACGACTGCGTGGACGAATTCGTCTGTTCGGACGTCGAAACAACGTCACCAGGGATCGTGAAACAGTGCGTACCCGCGGGCGGGGCCTCATGTCCGTGCACGGCCTGGTTCGCTGAACAAGCCTTCGTCACCGACTGCTTCACACAAAACCCCGACCTGCCCGAACGGCAATGTCAGGGGACCCGCACGTGCGATGTGCCCTGCCCTGCCCCGATGCCCATACCCGAAGACTGCAATGGCTTGGACGAGGACTGCAACGGGTTCACCGACGACGACATGACGTCCCCGGCAGCGAACCGGCACGTCGGGGTCTGCGCAGGCGCGGTCAAGGTTTGCGCAGGCAACGCCGGATGGATGGAGCCGATCTATTCGGACATCGCCTCGTTCGAGAGTACGGAAGTGACTTGCGATGGTCATGACAACGACTGTGACGGTGACACGGACGAGAACATGAACAACCCGATCGCAGACGTCCAGTTCGGCATCTGCGCAGGCGCGACCAAGGTTTGCGATGGGCTCGGGGGCGGGTGGGTCGAACCGGACTATGCGGAAAGGCCCTACTACGAAAGTCCCGAGACGGCCTGCGACGGCCGTGACAACGACTGCGACAGCGTGGTCGACACCGACCCCGAGGTGGCAGCCAATGCCCCTGCCGCCGATCGCCAGAGCGGGGTGTGCGCCGCGTCGCGCAAATGGTGCGTGTCGGGCTCGTGGGTCGAGCCATCGTATGCGGGGCTGCCGGGATACCAGACGACCGAGACCACGTGTGACGGGCTCGATAACGACTGCGATGGTTTGACGGACAACGGCCTTCTTGCCCCTCTGGCCTCGCGGCAAAACGGGGTCTGCGCCGGGTCGCGGCAGCGGTGCCAGGGCATCCTGGGATTCAAAGACCCCGACTACGTCCTGATCCCGGGGTTCCAAGACCCCGAAAACACGTGTGATGGGTTGGACAACGATTGCGACAACAGCACGGACGAGTCGCTTCCGGACCTCGACGGGGACGGGACCAAGGACTGCGTCGACCCGGACGACGACGGTGACCTGGTCACTGACGAAACGGACAATTGTCCACGGCTGTTCAAAGTAGAGTCCATCGGAGTGGTGTACGAAGCGCCCAGAGGAGGGGATGCCCCCGGC
>CAYRIB010000231.1:0-1964 GCA_964424165.1 uncultured Myxococcales bacterium
CGGATCTGGCCGACTACGAAGGTCAGATCGTGGTGCCCAAGACCGTGGATGACGAAGTTCTGCGCTGCCTGAAGGTCAAGGAAGAATGCCTGGCCGACCCGGCGTCGTGGCTCGACATCCTGACCGTGGGCGAGTGTCCCTTCCACAAGGTGACGGCCAGCGAAGACCAGAAGGTCGAAGGGACCGCGGCTGGCACCGTGACTCCCGACAGCCAGACCGCGAACTGTCAGGACTATCGGTTCGTGACCCTGACGCCGGCCGCGGGCAACATGGTGGACTACATCATGGTGGGAACCGGCCCCGATGCCGACCACATGTACGTGATGGAATCCAACATTGCGCAGTTGCCGATGTGCGACGGCGACGGCTATGGCTATCTGGCCGATCTCTCCTGGGAGTATGGGACTTCGACGATCCTTGGGTGCCGCGGCTCCACCTCGGACGTGTGCCAGCAGATCACGCTGCTCGTCTTGGTCGGCGGGGACGTGGACATCCAGGCGCGGTTTGCGCCACTGCCCACGATCACGACGGGTGTCAACCTGCTGTTCCCGATCGAGGACGCGCGGGCGGACGACCGGGTGCTCGGCGCGGTTCTGCCGGCCGGCGAATTCACCCCGGAATGCGGCGTCGAGACGATCACCTTCTCGCCGTTGGCTCCGGCCGTGGAAGGCGACCCCACGAATGCGGCGCAGAAGATCCTGATCAATGACTACTTCATGGCGGATCTGACGAGCACCAGCACCATGGCTCTGCCGCTGCGCGGACCCGAGTATGTGGAAGGCGGGATCGACGTGTTCTGGTGGAACAACATCGATATCGAGTATGCGTGCAACGAGGTGTCGATCACCCTGCCGTGGCGCTGGCCGTCGAACTTCAACTACGGCGTGCTGACGCGCGATATCGTGGAGCCCACGCGCGACCTGACGTTCGAGGGCTTCTTCGCGACGGCCGAAGAGCTGATGGAGTACACGGAGTTCTCGGGCAACCAGGCGTGCGCGTGCCGTACGGCCGAGCACCCCGGCTACTCGTTCCACTGGTACTTCGAGGGCCCGGCCCGGGTGGACCTGGCGCTGTGTGGCGGGACCTACGTGGAAGAGAACATGGACGATGCGTGCGCCTATGGCTGGCACGTGTGCACCGAAGAGGAATACACGGCCGTGCATGCCCCCTACAGCGAAAGCGGCATGAAGGGCGTCAGCCACGAATCGAGCTGGCGCATGATGCAACTCGACCGTGGTTGGGTCGGACTGTGGGTGCCGCGTGCGCCGACGACCTATGCCCCGAACACCGACAGCGAATGGGCGGGCGCCACGCAAATGTTCAACGAAGTGGTGTACGGTGCCTATGGTAAGGTGGTGCGGACCACGGAAGCAGTGCCGGATTCGGACGCCATGCAGGACGTGACCCTGTGGGGCAATGGCATGACGAATCACCAGGACAGTGAGTTCTACGCGGGCGATGACGAATTCTTCCCCGAGGAACTGACGGCCACGTCGCCGCGGGCCGTGTACTGCTGCCGCAACGCCGAAGCCGAGTAGTTCACCCCTGTCCCTGACAATCCCCAACCCAACCTGATCCATGCCAAGGAACTTCCGACACACAAATCCGACCTCGCCAAACAATGCCTCGCAACCAAATCCGATCCCTGCCGAAGAGAATTTGGAGTGCGCAAGCTTGCTTGCGCTTTCCTGCGCAGCGACGACGCGGCCGATAAAGCGGTAACAAGCTACCGCACTCCCAGATAGGTCCTTTCTCACAAAACCCTGTGCATCAATATTGACGCCATCATTGCAAGGTGTATCATCCCGTGCAGTGCATCAACCTTTTGAGGTTTTCAACCGGAGGTCATTCATGGGCACGGATCGATTTGTTCATGCGGGAATGCGGGGTCTGATGCTCGCTGGGCTCTGCCTGGCGATGCTGATGCTCGCGGGGTGCGATGGAGGCAAGGTCGAGTCGGCCGC
>CAYRIB010000232.1:0-1931 GCA_964424165.1 uncultured Myxococcales bacterium
GCGTCCCGTCCGGCCAGCGTACCTCGACGGTGAAGTCACAGCCGAATTCGCCCAGCCCGAAGTGCAGGGTCTTGGAATCCATCGAGTTGTACATGCCTCGTGTGGCCTTGACCTCGCGCATCACCACGCGATCTGCGTAGCGCAGGGTAACGCGGGTCCCGATGCCGTCCCGATTGACCACCACCCCGTCACCGCGCACCTGCAGGGCCAGCCACGTGTTCTCGGACCCGATGGCATTGTCGAACAGGAAGTTCGGCCGGCCGCCACCCGCGTCGCGCCCGCCGACGAGCAGGTCCATGTCGCCATCGTGATCGATGTCCGCCCACGCGTGGTTCTGCGCGCCCTTCATGCGCAAAAACTCCTCGGTGCCTTCCAGATCGTTGATGCCGCTCATCAGGCCCACGCTTTCGAACGTGTGGTCCGCGAGCTGGTGCATGAGGCCGAACCAGCCTTTCTGCTGGTTGTTGCCGTACCCGCCCTCGTACTTGCGCTCGCGCGACAGCGACAGGTCCATGTAGCCATCGTTGTCGAAGTCCACCATGCCCGCATCCACGTCTCCTTCGTTGAACGGGATATTGCGTTCCAGGAACTGGTTGACGAAGGCATAGCCGCGTCCAGCGCCCTGGTTGATCAGCAGTTGCGTCGGGTCGGACCACTTGCGCGAATAGTCGGAGTCCACGGCATGCGAGATGGTGGCCATGAAGATATCCATGAGCCCGTCGTTGTCTACGTCCTCGCACTGGATCCCGAACGCGTTGGACCCCACGTACTCGCCCGGCTCCTTGCCCGGCTCGGGGTCCAGGCCATAGCCCGTGGATTCCAGCCAATAATTGCCCGTGGCCAGGCTTGCGAACCCGCGAGCCACCGCAACCTCGGTCAGCACCCCGGTCCCGTCGTTCTCGAACAGCTTGTTCATGCCGAGGTTCGTGCTGACCCCGTACGTCGCCACGAACACATCAATGTCCCCGTCTTCGTCGTAGTCGCAGGCCACGGCTCCGTTGCCGGCCCGCAATGCGTCCTTGACGAGGTTGGTGGACGTGATGTCCGTGAACGTGCCGTCCCCGTTGCCGCGGAAGAGTTGATCCTTGGCCGCGTAACTGGTCTGGCCGTTGGTGATGAAGAGGTCGAGCTTCGCGTCACCGTCGAAGTCCGCGAACACGGCGTTCGATGCCTTGGTGGCCTTCTTGGTGATCGACTTTTCGACGCCCGCGTTTTCGACCCGCGTGAAGTGGCCCGACCCGTCGTTGAGCAGGATTATGTGGGTACCGCCGTCGATCCCGGGGTCGATGTCCAAACCGCCGAAGCAGTCCTGGTCCCCGTCGTTGTCGATGTCCGCGAAGGCGAAGAAGGCTACCTGCAGGTCGCGCAAACCGCTGTCGTCACTGAAGTCCGTGAACGTCTTGTCGTGATTGTTGATGAACACCAGATGTTCGAAGGGAATGCCCTTTTGCGGGTTCGGGAACAAACTGTGCATCACGATATCGTCGAAGCCGTCTCCGTTGATGTCCGCGAAGCCCAGGCGGCTATGGTCGTTGATCGGAATGGGGGTTGGTGGGGTCGGCACGAAATTGCCCACGCGGATCCCGCTCGCAGCCGAGATGTCCACGAAAAAGTCATTGCCGATCGCGGTCAATGGCTTCGGCTCGCAGGTGAAGGTCACGACCTCCGCCACGTCCGACAACAAGACATCGGCCGCCTCCACGTCGTCCTCGCCGTCGGGCATGACGGCACCTGGATCGCCCATCAGATCCGGCTCGGCCACATCCCCGATCACGTCCGACCCTCCGACATCGCCAATCGAATCCGGATCCGACCCGCCACAGGCCACCACCAGCACGCACACCATCGTCCATCCGTAACGCATCGATGCTCCTATCACAGCAGACGGCCAGAGTTTACCGGATCTTCGGGGGTGCCGTAAATGGTGACAG
>CAYRIB010000233.1:0-1903 GCA_964424165.1 uncultured Myxococcales bacterium
GCGTGCGTGATCGGCCCGAACAGCACCCTGCGGACCATGGTGAGCATGTAGATCGCGCCCAGAACCACCCCCGACGTGCCGATTACGGCCAGGATCAGCAGGGTCGTTTGCACCGGTCCCGCGCCTGCGGACAGTCCCTCACTCACCGTGCCTGCCAGGATCAGGAATTCGCCGACGAACCCGTTGGTCGCCGGAAGCCCGATCGAGGCCAGGGTCATGATCACCAGAAACGCCGCAAAGCGCTTCATGGGCCGTGCGATACCCCCGAAATCCGACATCATGCGGGTGTGACGCCGTTCGTAGAGCATGCCCACCAGCAAAAACAACGCCCCGGTCGAAATCCCATGGTTGACCATCTGCAGGATCGCGCCCTCGACCGCCTCTTGCGAGAAGGCGAATATGCCCAGCATCACCAGACCCAGATGAGCGACCGAGGAATAGGCGACCAGGCGTTTGATGTCTTCCTGGGCATAGGCCACCAGCGACCCGATCACGATGCCGATAGCACCAAGCACCATCACGGGAAGGGCGAACGCACCCGCGGCCTCGGGGAACAGGGGGATGGCGAAGCGCAGGAAACCGTAGGTGCCCATCTTCAACATCACGGCGGCCAGGATCACGCTGCCCGGGGTCGGGGCCTCCACGTGCGCGTCGGGCAACCAGGTGTGGAAGGGCCACAACGGCACCTTCACGGCGAATGCCAACCCGAAGGCCAAGAACAGCCACATCTGTTCCGGGGCCGACACCGGGTTGGCCACGAAGTCGAGATACGAAAACCCGCTGGCCTCGGACGTCACGTTCAGGTAGATGATGCCCACGAGCATCAGCACGGACCCAAGGAAGGTGTACACGAAGAACTTTACGGCCGCATACACTCGCCGCGGCCCGCCCCACACGCCGATGATCAGGGCCATGGGCACCAGCATGAACTCCCAGAACAGATAGAACAACAGCAGATCCATCGACACCAGGGTCCCCAGGATGCAGCTTTCGAGCAGCAGCATGGCCAGATAGAATTCCCGGGTGCGCATCTTCACGGCCCCGAAGGCGCCGATGATCGCGAGCGGCGTCACGAGCGTGGTCAGCAAGACTAAGAGCAGGTTGATTCCATCCACCCCGACCTGATAGCGCGCCGAAAACGGCAGGCCAGCGACGTCCTCGACCATCTGGAATCCCGGCAGAGCCACGTCGAATCCGGACCACATCCCCAAGGAAACGAAGAACGCCCCCATTGAGAAGAGGGCCGCCAGCAGGCGGTGCACGCGGGCCTGGTCGTGGGGACTGATGGCCACGGCCAACGCACCGAGGGCAGGCAGCGCGATCGTCAAACTGATCAGCGGCATGGCCGCCATGGATTCGATACCCATCTCTTCCTACAACATCCACCAGGCCAGCAGGGCCAACCCCAACAGGATGGCCGCCACCGACGCCTGCACATCCCCCGTCACCGGCCGCCGCAACAAGGCACCGAGCGCCTGGACCAGACGCACGGGTCCGTGCACCATCCCCGAATCGATGGCCCCCTCGTCGAGCCACCGGCGCACCCACTGCGACACGCTGGCCAGGGGACGAACGAAGAGCGCGCCGTAGGCTTCATTCACGTAGTATTGATGCGTCAGGGTCGCGTGCAGTCCCGCCCAGCGGCCGACCGGTTCGGCGATTCCCAGCCCCCTTCGCAGGTACTGGTGCGCGGCCAGACCGATCCCGCCCAGGGCCAGCACGGTGGATACGCCCATCAGCGCGTACTCGAGGGCGTGGGAACCGGTGGATGCGAACCACGGGGCCGCGGACGCAAACACCGGGGCCAGCGTTCTTCCCATCACGTTCACCGATTCCCCCGGCAGGCCAAGCGCCCCTCCGAACAGGGCACCCACGGCCAGAATCACCAGCGGCAAGGTCATCA
>CAYRIB010000234.1:0-1902 GCA_964424165.1 uncultured Myxococcales bacterium
GCTATGTGATCTGGCGATATGCAACGCGGCGTTTCTGCCTACAGTCCGAGCAAGGAGAAAGCTTTCTGCTGCAGCGGGGATGCGCAGGAGAGTTGTTCAAATCGGGCATTCGAGTCGCTGACACGGTAGGTGACCGAGGCCTGGGTAGCAAGTTCCGCAAGCAGCGTGTGGAAAGAGTGGACGGGCAATCCGTCCGGTGTTCGTTTGGTCCCCTTCTTGGCCTTGACGGATACGGACGGCTCGGGCTTGGCCACGGCGTCACGGGTCGCACGGTCGGCCCCGACCGTCTCATCCTCGAAGAGCAACGGGGCCAGGGCCCGCCGCATGTGCCATTCCACGTAGTAGGCCAGCATGCAGAGGAAGAAGTGTGCCCGGACCCGGTCCTCCTCGCGGTGGAAGATCGGTCGTACCCGCAGGTCGATCCCCTTGATGCAGCGGAAGGCCTGTTCCACCTGGCCCAGCCGCTTGTAGTTTCGCACCACATCCTCACCCGTCATGCGTCCCGCAGGCTCGCTCGTCCGGATCACGTAGATGCCGTCCAGTTGTTCCTCCCGGGCAATCGAGACGTCATCCCGGGACCACATCAGATGTCCGTCCGTACTCTGCACGACGAAGTGCTTGGCCATCTTGTAGCGATGCAGGACCTGACCGACCTTCTGCCCGATCTCGCCCGCCGTCAGAGGCTTCTGCGTTCGGCGGGACACCTCGGCCGAGATGCGTGTCAAGAGCTTCTCCGTCGCCTCCAGCAATTCGCGGCGCTTCCGCTTCCGTTCGTCCGCGAGCAAGGGATTGAAGCAGGCGACGAGCCGCTCCCCCGGGAAGTCCGGCGACTGGATCTCCGCCAGGTTGGTTTCATCAAACAGGGACAATTGCAGAGCATCCCCTTCCATCAGCTTGCGGATCGCCTCTGTTCGCAGCGCCGAGATCCACCCCAGCCCGGGATGCCGCTTCAGGTACTCGATCCGCGACTGCGTCAACATCCCCCGGTCGCCGACCAGCACCACTTCTTGCAGTCCGAATCGACCGCGCAGCTTGTAGATCTGGTCTGGCACCGTGGTCGGGTCGCCCGTGTCCCCGGAGTACACCCCCATTGCCACCGGACACCCCTCTCCGTTCGTCATTACCCCGTACGTGATGATGGACATGCCGTGCCGCCCATCCTTGTCATGCCCCAGACGGGCCAGCGGACACGTCCGCCCCTCGTACGCACTGTTGCTCACGTCGTACAGGGCCAAGCCCCCCTCCTTCAGGTGCCGTGATGCCAACTTCCCCTCGATCCGCGTCTGGTGGGCCAGAAGCCAGTCCAACGTCTCGTACAGATCGTTTGCGTCCGCATCCTCGACCCCGAGCTCCGACGCCAGCGTCGACGTTTTCCACAGACGCACCGTCCCCAGCTTCGATGCCGGGTGCAGGAGCCGCTCGACGATCATCCCCAGTACCAACGTCCGCTCGCGGCTGGGCCGCGTTGACAGCAACTCCGCGATGCCCAACCGCTTCATGGTCCCCATCACGGCCCGCACATGGCCAGCCGCCCGCGTCTTCTCCGTCTGGATCAGCTCTTCGGCCGGCACCAGTTGCTCCCCGGACAACGCGCGCTTGAGCACCTCGATCACGTCGGTTGGCAACTGGCTCAGATTCGCTACCGTCTCGTTGCGGACCTTGCGACCCTCCCGGATCGTTCGGCGCAGGAGGTGGCACTCGTACACCTTGTCCTTGTATTTCCGGCGGATGGTGGACACGTGGACGGGGCTGCGTCGCGTTTTCATGGATCCGAGAATACACCACCAAACCCACATGTCAAGGAAAACCTTGCTAATTTACTGGCTACATTTTGCAGTGCATAAATCGGAGATCACCTCGTCAGATCGCCCCAACTCTCTCCTTTTCGTTCCGGAACTTCGG
>CAYRIB010000235.1:0-1891 GCA_964424165.1 uncultured Myxococcales bacterium
CCTGGAAGTGCGCGGCCGCAAGGATCCGGCGATGGGCGTCGGATGCATCTTCCTCGCCCAGCAGATAGTCGCGCAAGTCCGCCTTGATACCCTCGTGCCCGACCAGGGGGTCGAGTTGCCGAAACACCCAGGCGCTGAGCTTCGCGAATGCCTCGGGGTGCTGGTTGCGGATCGTCCGGTACACCGGGGACTTGATGTCCGACAATACCGTGCGCCGCAGCAACTCGAAGATGCCGCCTTGCACCAGCCTGTGCCAGTCCACCACCCTGCCGGCATCTTCCTCATAGCGTGCGAGGCACCAGGCAATGGCCATTTTGTGCGCGTGCTTGTCCATTTCGACCAGGTCCACGGGCCGAATCTGGTCATTCCATCGCTGAATCGAAAAGGCGTCAAACATCTTCATGATCAATGACTTGCGCAGCATGAACGGTTCTCCGACCTCAGGCCCCGTTACCTCGCGGCACCAGCAGGCTCTCGATGCCCTCGTACACCGCAATCAAGTGGCGGACATTGGACACGAAATCGATGCGGGACACGTCGATGCGCAACACGGGTCCGTGGTACCAGCCCGCATGACGCAGGGTATCCACGAACGACGCGTATCGCGGCTGCAGGGCCCGCACCAGACGCATCAGTCCTTCGGGCAGGTCTTCCGATGCCCCGCCTTCGCGCTGTTCTTCGCTGCGCTGCCGTTCGCGGATGTTCTCGACCAGGGATTCGAGCGGGCCATGCACGACGATCAGCAGGCTCGGCGGCACCAGGGGCCGGAATTCGTGTTCCAGCCGGTTATCGATCACCGCAAGCGCCTCCTCGGTCAGATAGGGTACGTCCATGTCGCGGTGCAGCACCTCGCAGAACGCGTAACGATCCGCGAACGGCGACCCGTCCACACACGTCGAGCAGTTCAGGTAAGGCACCGCCTGCAACTGCATGCGTCGCAGGTCCAGGTAGGCGTGCTGGATGTCCAGGGCGCCCCGTTCCAGATTCCGCTTGGCCAGCATCCACTCGGCACTGCCCCGGGAGTGCACGGCCTGACAGGTGATGAACTCGTTGATCGCGGCGTAGTACCCGGCCAGGGTGCGCTTGACCGTTTCCTTGCCCGTGGCCAGCAGCGGGGCCACCGAGTCGTTGCCCCCGATGTGGTCCTCGAACCCGGGATCGGGAAGCTCGAACAGGGCGTTCATGCCCGTGGCGCACGTCAGGAACTTCACCAGCGACGACTTGCCCACCCCGATGTTACCCACGCAGGCGATGAGGTGATTGCCGCGGGCGAAGAACTTCGTCAGCCGCCGCTCGGCCTCGGTGAGGCGATTGGCGATCTCGTGCCGCCGGATGGTCGGGTCCTCGACCACGTCAAGAATGGGACCGGGAAACAGTTCGTCTTGCGGGCTCACTGCGGGTTCCTCCTCGAAGCGATCATGCGGCGGACCTTCTCGCGGATGGTCCCGGCCGCCACGTGCACGTAGTCCGGATGCTCGGACATGTCGATCTCGGCGGGCAGAGTGATAATGTCCGCGTCGGGCGGCACGATGGCGTGCTCCTGATAGCGCAGCAGGACCCGCCGCCAGTTTGCGGCCACGGTCTCGTACGCTTCGTGGATCTCCAGCAGGTACTGTGCCTGGATGGTGGCTGCGTAGCCATCCCCTTCCTCGGCCCGTTTGGCGCGCCGCTTCTCGAGCAGATCGGGTTCGGTACGCAGGTACACGGTCAGGTCCGGCAGGCGGATGCGCTCGGTCTGGAGCGTGTTGAAAAACAGTGTCCGATACAGACGGGCATGTGCCGCCGGCATCTCCCCGGACTCGATCATGCGCTTGACGAAGACCTCGGGCCCGTCGATGAAGGGGCGGTCCTCGAGGATGATCACCGGGTACTGGCTCTCGCGCGTCATCAG
>CAYRIB010000236.1:0-1862 GCA_964424165.1 uncultured Myxococcales bacterium
CCCGAATCCGCGCGTTCGAGCATCCAGGCGACCGATACGGTGGTCCCATCCGAAATCACGCGGCGTACTTCGGGCGGGTCCAGACGATGCGGCGGCAGGTCGCTCTGCCGCAGCCAGCGCGCGAACACGCGGCCAGCCCACAGCGATTCGAAGTGCGAGAAGGGGGTGGGCGCGATGGTCGCCGGCTCGGTGCGCAGGGCCTCGTCATTGTCCATGGTGCTGACAGCCACGCCGGCGTTGGTCAACTGCGTTAGCAAGGTCGTGTTGTTGGTGGCCGTGCCCCCGCCCGAGGTGTAGTTCGAGCGCAGCAGGCCTCCGGTCGTTGCAAAGCTGTTGTAGGTCACCATGTCGCCGTAGAGGGCGTCGAACAGATGCACGGTCGACACCGGCAGGTCCGCGTGGCGCAGGATCGCGGCGGTGGCCAGGTACCCGCCCGAGTGGGCGGTGAGCGCCGTGCGCTGCACGATCGGCCAGGTCACAAGCCCGTCGCGATACAGCACGGACAATACGTCGCGCACCAGACGCGCGAAGCCGCCCGCTTCCATCAGCTTGCCGAAGTTGCCGCTGCTGGCATTGACCGGGCCCTGGGGGATCACCAGGATGGCGTTGCGGCCGGACAAGAAGAACTGCTCAACCAGGAACACCGAAGGTATCGTGGTTCCGATCACGCAGCGATGCCCGTGCAAATGCGTTACCAGATTCAACGGCGCGGCCCCGTCCAGGCCCGATGGGATCGCGACCATCACCGAGCGGTCGGTCCATGCGGCGCTCGAATGCGGGAAGGGCGCGCTGGGCAGGGGCATGGTGGCGACCAGACCGCCGTCGCGGGACTCCCAATCGGTCGCGGGAAGGGCCGCATCCCCGACCACGGCGATCACAGGGATGGCGAACAGGCGTCCTTCGGCCGTCAGGTGCAGCAGACCCTCGGCGATGCGCGGGGATGTGGTCGATCCCTGATAGGACACGGTCAGCATGCGGGTCTCGTGGGCAGCCAAGGGCGACAAACTGCCCTCGACCGTGAAGTCGTCGTCGATGGTGACGACCAGGGCCTGCGTGCCCGCCTTGCCGCCCGTGTTGTGGATGGCCAGGGGCGCGGACGGGCGAATGCTGCCCACGGTCACGAACGGCAGGGACAGATGCGAGGGCACCGACAAGATGAAGCTTGTTTCCGGGTCCAGGCAACCGTTGCCCGCGCAGTCGGGCACGAATTCGTTGATGAGTCCGCTATCGCGCACGAAACGTAGCAGGGCTTCGAACACGGCGCGTCCGACGTTCGGAATGGTGTCGAGCATGACGAGCGATGCGACGATGCGCTCGGTGCGAAACGAGACGATCTGGCTTGCGACCTCGGTCGACAGACCGACCTGCCCCACCAGGTCAGCCGCCTCGAACGTGTTGACCACGTGCAACACCGCCCGGGCCTCTGCGCTGCCCTCCACGACCCCAGACCCGTCGGCCTTACCGTCGGTCATGAAGGTGTCGTTGATGCCGTCGTGCGCGCCACCGGTCAAATCGGCGCCGCAGGCCAGCATGAGCATGCACAGCAGGGGCAGGGTGGTTATTTGGAGTGATCGCATGGACCCTCGCGTCGCAAGAACCCAAATAGTATAGAAGATTCAACGGGACAAGTCGATGTCGTCGTTGCAGTCCGTGTAGCTTCCGTCACTGTCCAGATTCACGCTGCAACTGAAAAGGGTGTCGGTTCCGCTACTGCCGAGCAGCGAGCAGGACCCCCCGCGGCAGGCGTCGCCGTCCCCCGTGCCGACCAACGTGTCGTCCCCAGAGCAGCCGCACAATGTATCGGCCCCGGGTCCCGCATACAGCAGGTCGTCGTCGCTGGAGCCCCGGATGAAGTCGTTGCC
>CAYRIB010000237.1:0-1851 GCA_964424165.1 uncultured Myxococcales bacterium
CGCGGTCACCTCCGATCCCAATCCTGGCCTTGGCCCCCTCGAACAGCGAATACGCAACCGGCACGATCAACAAGGTGATCAGAAGGGACAGCGCCTGCCCGCCAATGATGACCTTGGCCATCGACGCGCGTGCCGCGGCGCCCGGGCCCGTGCCCAGCGCAATCGGCGTCATGCCCGCGATCAAGGTCACGGTGGTCATGAGGATGGGCCGCAACCGGGCATGATTGGCTTCGAGGATCGCTTGCTGCAAGGGCATGCCGCGGCGGCGCAGGGTGTTGGTGTAGTCAATCTGCAAGATGCCGTTCTTCTTCACGATCCCGAACAGCATGAACACGCCCAGCAGACTGTAGACGTTCAGGGTTTCGCCGAGCACCAGCAGAGACAGCAGCGCGAACGGCAGGGTCAGAGGCAACGACAGCAGGATGGTGATCGGGTGCACGAAGCTCTCGAACTGCGCGGCCAGGATGATGTACATGAAGATGAAGGCCATCACAAAGGCCAGGATCATTTGCTGCATGGCCTCGTTCATCATCTTGGTCTGACCCATGAAGCTGCTGCGATAGGCGGCAGGTAGCTGCAGTTCCTGCACGATGTTGGTCAGCTTCTGGGTCGCACCGCCCATGTCGAGCCCGTCGAGGTTGGCGTAGATCGTGGCCAGGCGCTGACGCTGGAAGCGGCGGATTTCGGTAGGGCCTCGACCATCGCTGAGTCGGGCGACGTCTCCCAGCGGGACCAGGCCGGCCTTGGCCGTCATCAGGGGCAGTTGTTCGATCACCTCGGCATCACTGCGATCGCGCCGGTCCAACCGCACCCACACGTCGAATTGCTCGACCCCGTCGCGGAACTTGCTGACCGCTTCGCCCCCGACCATGGTCCGCAAGCTGCCCGCAATGTCCGAAGCCACGATCCCAAGATCCGCGGCCTTGTCGCGGTCGATGTTCACGCGCACTTCCGGTTTCCGCGACGACAACGAACTGTCCACGTCCACGAAGCCCGGGGTTTCGCGCAACCGGCTCATGATGCGGTCCGTATGCACCATCAGGGACTCGAGGTCCGGACCGGTCAGGTTGTACTGAAACCGGACCGAACGCGACCCGCCCCCCATGCCCCCGAGCGCGTTCACGCTCGAACGCAGTTCCGGGAAGTCGGCCAGGATCCGCCGCACCTGCCGCATCACGTCGAACTGCGTGACGTCGCGGTCCGCGATGTCCGTGATGGCCACGTAGATCGACCCATCGGTCACATCCTCGCCACCTGCCGTGCTGCCCATCTGACTGAGCGTCAGGCGGACCTCGGGAAGCTCGTGGATTCGGCGTTCAATCTTGGCGTACCAGTCGGACACGGCCGAAAGGCTGGACCCCGCAGGGGCGATCAGCGACACCCGGAATTCGCTGCGATCATCCAGGGGCATGAAGTCCTTGCCCAACAAGGCAAGCAACGGCACCACCGACCCCACGATCAAAAGGCTGCACAGCACCACGACCCACCGGTGCGCCAGGGCCCAGCGAATCATGGCGCGGTACGAACGATCCAAGCGTCCGTGCTCGCGCCTCTTTTCCTCCTGCGCGTGTTTGATGCGCAAGAAGCGGGCCGACAGCATGGGGGTCAACGTGAACGACACGATCAGCGAAACCGCGATCGCACAGGCCGTGGTCAGCCCGAACTCGTAGAAAAACCGCCCGGTCATACCCTCCATGAACGCCACGGGGATGAAGATGATAATCAGGGAGGTCGTGGTGGCCATCACGGCCAGGCCGATCTCTTTCAGGCCGTCGACCGCGGCTTCGAATGCGCTCTTGCCGTACTCTTCCATATGCCGGAAGATGTTTTCCAGCACCACGATCGCGTCGT
>CAYRIB010000238.1:0-1850 GCA_964424165.1 uncultured Myxococcales bacterium
ATAAGATGGAGATGATCGGCACCCTGGCAGGAGGGGTGGCGCACGATGTGAACGACATCCTGGCCGGCATCATGGGGTACGCATCGCTGCTGGCCGGTCCCGTGGTGCCTGACGATGAACGAAGGGATGTGGTCGCTCGTCTGCTGGAAGTGACTCGGCGGGGGGCGGAATTGACCCGTCACATGTTGACCGTGGCCCGCAAGTCTATTCCGGACCGCCAGATGGTGGACCTGGTGGCTCTGGTCGATGCTCTGGCACAACAGCAGGGACCGTTGTTCAGCCCTCTTCACCGCATCGAGTGTCGACATCAAGGGCCGCTGCCCGTGACAGCCATCGACCGACTGCAAATCGAACGGGTGATTTTGAATCTGGTCCAGAACGCTGCGGATGCCATGCCCGAAGGGGGGACCATCACCCTGGCAACCACGTGCGAAACCGTGGACGCGTGGAGCAGTGGTCGGTTGCCCGACATGCCATCGGGCAACTACGTCATGGTGAGCGTCAGCGACCACGGAATTGGGATGAGCATCGAAAACCAGGGGCGGATCTTCGAACCGTTTTTTTCAACCAAGGGGGTCGATGGACGGGTCGGTCTGGGACTGGCGATCGCCTATGGCATCGTCAAGTCGCATCAGGGCTTCATTACTCTTCAAAGCGCCCCCGGCTTGGGAAGCACCTTCTCGGTGTGGTTGCCGGTCGAGGCCGCAGACGACTTGAACCGGGTGGCTGGCGACGGGCAGGAACCGGCCAATGAGATGCCGGCCATGACGATTCTGGTGGTCGATGACGACCCGATGGTTCGGGAGGTGCTCGGACGGATGGTTCGCGCCATGGGCCACGAAGGCATTCTGGTCGATGGGGCGGATGCGGCGTTGGCAGCACTGAGACAAGATGGGCCAAAGATTGACCTCGTGATGTCCGATGTGTTGATGCCGGGCTTGTCCGGGCTGGATTTGATCGAAGTGCTGCGGAGTGATTGGCCTGCGATGCCAGTGCTGCTGTGCACGGGAGCCGAGGCGCCCGAGATGCACCAGAAACTGCGCAACTGGCGGGGAGTGGCGCTGCTGCCCAAGCCGTTTGCGGCCGAGGCGTTGCGTCGTACCTTGGAACGCCTGATGACCTGGAAGACGAACATGGATGGTGAACGTGCGCGTTGATGCAAAAGCAGCGAGAGTCGCGATCGTGATGTCCGTCCTGCTGATGACGGGAACGGGGATGGCGCGGCCAACGAGCAAGGAGGAAGGCCGCATGGACGATCCCAAGGTAACGTTCGAACGTGTGGTGCTGTCGAACGGGCTGCAACTGATCCTGCACGTGGATAACAAACTGCCGGTGGTCCATGTGAACACCTGGTTTCATGTGGGGTCCAAGAACGAGCGGCCCGGGCGAACCGGATTCGCGCACCTGTTCGAACACCTGATGTTCGAGGGCTCGAAGAACGCGCCGGGGGGCTATTTTTCGCGTGCGGAAAAGGCGGGGGCCAATCTCCGCGAACGGGGCGTGAACGGGACCACGGGCAACGACCGCACCAACTATTTTGCGACCGTGCCTTCGGCGAACTTGGAATACCTGCTGTGGCTCGAGTCGGATCGGGTGGCCACCCTGACCGACACCCTGACCCAGGCCTCGCTCGACAACCAGCGCGAGGTGGTGCGCAACGAACGGCGACAGAGCTACGAGAACCAGCCCTATGGGCGGGCCGACATGTTGCTGTCCGAGCATCTCTTTGAATTTGGGCATCCCTATTCCTGGCCGGTGATCGGAAGCCACGAAGATCTGGCTGCCGCCACGCTCGATGACGTCAAGGAGTTCTTCCGGACCTTCTACACGCCGAACAACATGAGCTTGTG
>CAYRIB010000239.1:0-1835 GCA_964424165.1 uncultured Myxococcales bacterium
CGCCGAAGGTTCGCTCGAGTATGGCACATTCGTCGATATCTCGGCCGCGATCCAGGCCTGCCTCAACAGCCTGAAACTGTCGACCAAGACACCGCCACCGGCCAAGCTCTCGCCCCTGACGAAAGGGGCCGGGGCGGCTCGGTAGGACGAACATATCGTCTCGCTTTCGTAGACCAGGGCTGCGTCGAGTTGGGATGGGCCCTTGAGCACCATTTCGGCGACTCTATGACTGTGACAGGAATGCCGGCGCGAGCGTGCCGTCGGGCGCAGCGACCCACGGGGTCCAGGTCAGCCCAAGGCGGTCGATCGATACGTCCGACTTGCGCGGACTCACAGTCACTTCCACGACGTTCACGGGGGCCATCGGGTCGGTCAGGGACATCTCGGCACGGCTGAACTCGGCCGCCAGCTCCTGCAAGGCTTGGCGCTGTTCGAACAGTTCCTGCCGGGCACGCTCGATGTCGCCCTGTTCGCGGGATTGACGGCCGTAGCTTCGGGCGGCGCTCGCTGCGCGACCCAGGGTACCGGCCCCCATGCGCTTTCGTCCCATGAGCGCCCCGAGCAGCGTGGTCCCGAAGGCGATCGTGGTGTTCATCTGCTGGCTTTCGTACTGCGCCTCCTCGCGGGCCACACGATCTTCAGCCGCGCGGATGCGTTGTTCGATGCGTTCGACGCGGGGACCGTATTTCGCACGCAGCTTGGCGATCTCGGCGTCGCGCCGCTCGCGGGCCATCAGGGCGAGGCGTGCCAGGAACTCGCCGCGTGACTCGTTGGGCCGCGATGTGGCTTTGTAATCGGGCGCCTGCCACAGGGTGATAACCCGCGTTCGACACAGGTGGTCTTCGATCTGGGACTGCCAAGTGCTGTAGTTGCGGGCCTGCGTGGCCGGGCCGGGCAGGGTATCGAATCGGGTCGCGCCAGGGGCGTTGTCGGACAGAGGCAAGGCAAAGTCCATCCATATGGCCTGATCGAGGGCCAAGCGGGTGCCTGCGTCCGGGAACGGGATCGCCAGGGTGAGGGCCTGCCATGCGTCGAGGTCGTGGCGCGCACTGGCGAAGTGGATCTGGCATTGCCCGACAAGCATGGGGCGCCATTGGGCGGAGGTGGCGTCTGCGCCGATGCGCAAGAACCATTGGGGAACGTCCGGGGGCACCAGGGGGCGTCCAACAACGGCGGCGCGGGCGGTCAAGCCAAGGACGGGCGCAGTTTCTGCGGGCGTGGTCGGGGCTGTTGCCACGATCGGGGGCGGTGCCGACACCGGCGGCGTTGCAACCTGCATCGGGGCTGTATCCGAGCCCGAGAGCCCTGCTTTCTGGGGGGCCATCAACCGCTGGATCTGGACCCGGGTCAGCGGACCCCGCAGGTAGGACATGGCCCACCGTGTCTGGAACACGGTTGGGCCGTCCTCGTGCACATCGTGCATCAGGAAGACCCGCGACCCGAGTGACGACAGCACCTCGTCCATGCGGAGGCGATCGAACCCCGCCCCGCCTTGCACTCCTTCCAGTCCGTCGAGCAGCCGCATCTTGTCCCGCTCGGTCTGCAATCGGCCGATGAACCAGGTTCCCGCGTTCGACAGGCCCTTGTAGTCCAGGTCCACCGGGTTCTGCGTGGCCAGCAGCACGCCCAGGCCGAAGGCTCGAGCCTGCTTGAGCAGGGTCAGCATAGGGGTCTTGGACGGCGGGTTCGCGGTCGGGGGGAAGAACCCGAAGATTTCGTCCATATAGAGCAGGGCCCGCAAGGATGACGTTCCCGGTTGCGTGCGAACCCAGGCCAGGATCTCGCTTAGCAGCAAGGTCACGAAGAACATGCGCTCGGTGTCCGACAGGTGCGCA
>CAYRIB010000240.1:0-1832 GCA_964424165.1 uncultured Myxococcales bacterium
TTCGGGACGGGCGACAACGTGGCCCACTACGAGTCGTTCTACCAGTACACGACCCCCGGCACGTTTACGGCGCGCTGCGAAGTGACGGACGCGAACGGCAACATCGGGGTCGCCACGAAGACCATCGTGGTGGCGCAGGGCGGCCTGGTGCCCGCGGACTTGATGGCCCGCACGACGAACCTCCTGACCAACCTGGGCCAGAAGGGCCTGACGGCCATCGAGCTGTTCGTCCTGGACCAACTGCGCAACAACTGGGAGAAGATCTCCCGCCAGATGGACACCGTAAGCGACCTGCAGTGGTTCGTGGATCTGATGTACGGCTGTCTGCACATGGAGGGCATGGACTCGGGCGAAGGCAGGCTCCAGCAGCAGCAGCCCAATCCCTATACGGCGCTTGTGGTGCTCACCCCGAACGTGATGGGCGAGTGGGTCCAGATGTTGCTGCAGTCGTTCTTCAAGGACCGCTTCGTGTTCGATCAGGCGCCGGATCAGGTCGTCTACCGGGTCGGCCTCGTGACCGAAACCGAAATCTGCCAGGTCGTGTGCGACACCTACGCGCTGCTGTCCATGATGAGCGAGCCCCCCGAAGGCCCCGGCATCGATTGCATGCGCTACTGCATCACCAACTTCGACGGCGAATACCCGAGTGTCTACGTGGTGCAGGCCAAGCGCATGCTGATGCAGATCAACCGCCTGGCCGACGTGGTGGGGCTGTGGGTCACGCTCAAGACCAACTGCGAAGCAGGGATCACGATGATCATCGGGATCGGCCCGGACCGCGTGCCGCTCGTGACCATGGACATCTTCCCGGACCGGATCCACGGGGTCATGAAGGTGGCGGACCTCGCCATCGTGATGGATCACGTGAGCGCGCTGGCGGACGTGATTGTGTCGACCATGGGTTGGAACCACCAAATGCTGCGGTACTTCATGTTCCTCATCAACGGAACGCCGGCTGGCCAGTTGTCGTTCGACCTCGTGGTGGACCCGGATACCGGTGTACACACCTTCAAGGCGACGGTGGACGAGGCGATCGACCTGGCGCTGAAGGCGTCGCCCGCGGCCGAAGACGTCGGCGTCACACCCTGGACCCTGAGCCTGAAGGCCGGGGCCCGCACGGTCGTGGACGGGGTCATGGATGCGAACACGGATACCATGACGGCCAAGTACGACCTGAATGCAACGCTCGAAGGTACGTGGTTCGCGGTGCGGACCCTGCTGAATCCGCCGCGGCGCGGCATGCTGCAGACCCTCAGCCATTTCCAGATTCCGCACGATGCCCTGGTCAAAATGGACCTCGCGGGCATGAGCGGCGAATTCATGCTTGCCGCGGACGGCATGCTGACGCTCAGCAACATTGGCCCCGTGGGCACCGAGAACTCGATCACCGTGACGGGCAAGGATGCGGAAGGCGTGCTTCAGACCGTGAAGATCGCCGGCATGACCGTCACCAACCCGGCCGAAGCCGGGGTGGGCCCGAACGCGAGTTTCGTGCTCGAAGACGACGTCTACAACGCCACGCTGCGCTTCATGAAGGGCGTGGGTGTGACCGCGTTCGAGAACACCTGCGCGCTCGACACGGTGTTTGGCGAAGACAACGGCTTTGCCCGTGTGTTCTGCAACCAGCTGTACACCACGACCTTCGTGCCCGAGGAAGGCAAGGACTACGTGGATATCCGTCCGGCCTACACGTGCGATTCGTACAACTACTCGGACCCCATGCGTGCCCGTGCGGGCTTCGGTCTGGAAGTGATCAGCGGCACGCTTACGGTGGCCACGGATCTGGCCGACTACGAAGGTCAGATCGTGGTGCCCAAGACCGTGGATGACGA
>CAYRIB010000241.1:0-1829 GCA_964424165.1 uncultured Myxococcales bacterium
CGACTCGGTCCGCATCGAAGTTGACGTTCGTCACGGTCGTGAACAAGGCCTCGACGAGCGCATGATCGCACTCGTGATCGCGACGCCCCATGGCCCCGAGCCGATGACCGTAGAAGGCCAGGCCCTTGGCCGCTTGCAGCAGCAGGTCCTGCAACCCCGCGGTCACGGGGTCCTTGCCGCACACCCCGGCGATATCGCATCCCTTGCCCTTGGCCGTCTGCTCGCACTGGTAACAGAACATTTCCATGATCCCTCCTTTCGCCTCTAGCTCACCCTCAAACCGACGCCCTCATACCAAAATCACAAAGTATCCACCTCGACTCCCGACCGGATCCCGATCGTGTGCACCGCGATCGGCAGGTCGGGGATCGTTGCGTTTCGAGCGGCCACGACCGCGCGGACGATCCCGCCGCAGCACGGGACTTCCATGCGCAGCACCGTCACGCTTTTGGGCCGTGCCAGGTTCAAAATGGCGGTCAGCTTCTGCTGATCCGCAGCCACGTCATCCAGTTTCGGGCATCCGACCAGCACCACGCGACCGTCCAGATAGCGTCGGTGGAAGTCGGGCACCGCGAACGGAACGCAATCCGCGCACACCACCAGGTCCGCGCCCATCAGGAATGGGGCACTTGGAGGCACCAGCCGGATCTGCACGGGCCAGTTGGCGAGGGCCGACGGCTCTGCGGATGGCGGCTGCACCTGCGCCTCGCTCCCCTGTAGGACGACCTCATTCCTGTTGCTCTGTAGGGCGCGGTCACCAGACCGCGCCGCGATCGTCTGCACGTGTGCGCCCGGACACCCGCAGGGAAGATCCGCGACCTTCCCACCCGCGTGCTGCTTCGCCGCCGCCTCGTCGAACGCAGGCGCCTCGCGGGCCTCCATGGTGATCGCCCCCTGCGGGCATTCCCCGATGCAAACGCCTAGCCCGTCGCAGTAGGTGTCGCTCACCAACCGCGCCTTGCCGTTGACGATCGCGATCGCCCCCTCGACGCAGGCGTTTGCGCAGATCCCACATCCGTCACACCGTTCCTCGTCGATCCGGATCACATTTCGAATCATGATGTCCCTCCGAACGAATGGTCGATGTCGCTGAGCCGATGCGTCGAAAGATACTCGCGCACCTGGTGTTCGACCGAGTGCAGTAGCGGTCCGAGCATACAGTGCTGACCACGGCACACCGGAGCACCGAGCAGACAGCCCTGGCGCGCCAGCGGACCCTCGATGGCCTCAAATACCTGCAACAAGGTGATTTCATGCGGGTCCAAGGCCAGCGCATAGCCCCCGCCCCGCCCCCGCAGCGACCGCACCAGCCCCTCCTTGAGCAGACGTTGCAACACCTTCGCCAGATGGTTCTCGGATACCGGCAATTGGCGACCGATGTCGGCCACTCGAAAGCTCTGGCCGGGGCGGCTGGCCAGAAGCCCCATGGTGTGCAGGGCAATGGCCGCGGCATCGGAAATCTTCAGGATCTGGCTTTTCACGGCGCCCCTTTGCAAACAAACAAACAGGTACTTGTTTACTTCTTTATTTTGAGACTGTCAAGCACGAAGGTATCTTGAAACGCGAAGTCATCAAACCTTCAGAGCGCGACCGCCCGCAACGCCCCCTGCCCCCGGCGAATGAAATCAATGGCCTTGGACAGCAGGCGCATCGCCTCCTGCGGCGCATGGAATCCCATCGAATTCTCGGCCTCGACGAAGTCGATCAGAAACTGCGCCTTGCGCTGATAGTCCCTGGCGAGCGCCAGCGCCTGATCCGTGGCCCCGGCCTCGCGTGCCTTCCCGATCTCCCCGATCAGTTCGATCAGGGCGTCCATGGCGAGCCCACGC
>CAYRIB010000242.1:0-1825 GCA_964424165.1 uncultured Myxococcales bacterium
TTCGCCATTCTGGTGATGAATGCCATCCTGGGCCCGAAGCGCCACGACCCGGTCAAGGACACGGCCTTCGAGTGCGGCAACCTTCCCGCAGACACGCCCCGAAAGCGCATCCCGGTCCAGTTTTCGCTGGTCGCGATCCTGTTTCTGGTGTTCGACCTCGAGGCCGTGCTCATCATCCCGTGGGCCGTGGTTTACCGCGACCTGCTGCGCTCTCCCTTGTTCGCTCCCATCGCCCTGATCGAGGCGTTGATCTTCGTCTGCGTGCTGGCGGTGGGCCTGGCATGGGTGTGGGGACGGGGGGCGCTCGACTGGGCACCACGTCCGCGCCGCAACGGAGGGCGAGATGCCTGAAACCGCCGGTGTTCGTCTTTGCGCGGCCTTTCCCGACGCAGGGCTCGTTCGCTCGGAGGCGCATGGGGACGACGTGGTCACCCTGCCCCGCGAGGCCCTGCTTCCGGCCCTGCGCTTCCTGCACGACCAGTGCGGCTTCGACCTGCCCCTCGACGTCACGGCCGTCGACCGTTCGCTTTTGGGACCGGGTCCCCGGTTCGAGGTCGTATACCACCTGCGCAGTCTGGCACAGCGTGCGATCATCCGTCTGAAGGTGCTGGTCGACGAGGCGGATGCGGTCGTACCATCGGCAACGTCCGTTTATCAGGGCCTGAACTGGTTCGAGCGCGAGGTGTTCGACATGTTCGGGATTCGGTTCGACGGCCATCCGGATCTGCGTCGAATCCTGCTGTACCCGGAATTCGTCGGTCATCCCCTGCGCAAGGACTATCCGGTGCGCGGTTACCAGCCCCTCATCCCCATGGCCGACCTGAACGGCGACCCGGTGCCCGGGCAGGGGGACGCATGATGAACGTCAGTGACCGCGAACCGAACGCACTGCAGACCGAGACCCTTGCCCTGAACATGGGCCCATCCCACCCGGCCATGCACGGCACCGTGCAGATCCGTCTGGCCCTCGAAGGCGAGGTCGTGCGGCGCGCCGACGTGGACATCGGCTATTTGCACCGCGGCTTCGAGAAGATGTGCGAGACCGACACCTGGTCCAAGGCCATTCCCTACACCGATCGCCTGAACTACGTATCACCCCTGATCAACAATGTGGGCTACGCAGGGGCCGTCGAGAAGTTGCTGGGCGTCGAGATCACCGAGCGCTGCAAGTACGTGCGCGTCCTCGTGTCCGAGATTTCGCGCATCGTGGACCACCTGACGGCCGTCGGGGCCCAGGCCATGGAGATCGGGGCCTTCACACCCTTCTTGTGGTGCATGCAGGCCCGTGAAGAGTTCTATTTCCTCATCGAATTCATCACCGGCGCGCGCGTCACCACGTCGTACACCCGGATCGGCGGGTTGCGGTGGGACCTCCCCGAGCAGTGCAAAGAGCGCTGCGACGCGGCCGTTGCCAAGCTGCAACGCCTGCTCGTGGACATCGAGGCCCTGCTGACGCGCAACCGGATCTTCGTGGACCGCATGGCCGATGTGGGGGTCATGCCCGCAAACGACGCGATCGCGTGGGGCTTCACCGGGCCCTGTTTGCGCGCGGCCGGCGTGGACTACGACGTGCGCAAGGATGCGCCTTATCTGGTGTATGACCGTCTGGACTTCGAAGTCCCGATCGGACATCGAGGCGACTGCTACGACCGCTATCTGGTGCGCCTCGAAGAAATCCGCCAGAGCGTGCGCATCATCGAGCAGGTGTGGCGCGACCTGCCCGGCGGCCCGGTCAACGTCGACGACTGGCGCGTGGTGCTGCCGCCGAAGGAGGCGGTCTACAACACGATCGAGGGCATGATTGCCCACTTCGAGATCATCATGA
>CAYRIB010000243.1:0-1817 GCA_964424165.1 uncultured Myxococcales bacterium
GCCGGGGGCATCCCCTCCTCTGGGCGCTTCGTACACCACTCCGATGGACTCTACTCGATGGGGTCCACCTCAGACAGCACCCATCCGAGCAGCATCATGAATCCAGCAGCAGATCCAGGCAGTCCTTTCCGGTCAATGCGCATACAACACCTCCCGTTATACCCCCCCAAGAACTCGTAAGAAATGCTCTTGAGCCTAGGCTAGCAATGTGTGTGAGGGGAGTCAATGCCCCCCCAAAAATGGGGAAATCGGGCCGGTACGCCCGCCGACGCTCGGTAGGTTGACAACTCGGACCGGTGTTCGTAGCGCCCAGATTTTTACAACGAGGGGCGACTCGTCGGCATGGGCGAGTGGACCATCGTCAAGTAGTCCGGCGTCGCCGTAGCATGACCGCCGCTGTCCCCAGCAGTGCGATGCACAGCCAACCCGAGTCGCCACCTCCCATCGCACAGCCACCGCCCGAACTCTTCACGGATGTCGACGTGTCAGGGGGCGGGGGGGTGTAAGCGTCCGTGGTCACCGTCACGTCTTGGTTCACGGGCGGTGTGGCCGCGTCGGGCTCGACCACGTCCTGAACCGGAACGGTCTGACAGTCGGTGTCGGCGTCGTCCGTTTCCCCGTCGCAGTCGTCGTCCTTGTCGTTGCCGCAAGCCTCGCTGACCGGCATGACATCGCCCTCGCAGTCGCTCCAAAAACCAGCGGCACAGGTCATGACGCCAGCCTTGCACTCTCCCACGTTGCGCGTCGAAGAGGATCCTTCGTAACATGCCTTGGTCATGCCTCCGGGGCACTCGGCGCCTTCGATGCAGGTCCCCCAGTCACCCCAGTGGCAGTCCTCGTCGCACGTTCGCATCCGAGTCCCGTCCGCACCACAATCTTCCATGGCCTCGGTTTCGGCCACGCATTCGCCCTCGCCGGTGCATTCTCCGACGATCCAGTTGCAGGTGTCATCGCAGGTCATGGCCTGAGACCCGCAGTTGCCGCACGGCAGGGCCTTGGTTTCGGCCTTCTCGCATTCGCCCTGGTCGCTGCACTCGCTCCAGGCGCCCCAGGTGCCCTGAAGGTCACAGGTGCGCGACTGCTTGCCGCAACGCGCGCAGTCCTGCTCCTCGACGGCCTCGGGCTTGCAGGTTGGGGCGGTCAGAATCAGGCGCGTGTCATAGAAGGTCGGGTCGTTGGTCTGGCGCGGCGACACCCGGACGTGGTACGTGCCCGCGGCGAGGGGATCGATCGTAAGGCCGACGCCCGTGTCAGTGTCCACGGCGCGGGTCAGTTCCACGCCCGTCGAGTCGAACAAAACCATGTCTATGTAGCCGGCCGCATACACCGTCTGACCCAGCATGAAGGTGTCCATTTCCACGGCCAGGTCGACCTTTGACGGGGCCGCGACATCGAACGCGAACCAGTCCTGGTCTAGCGACACGTGATCCACGTTCAGTCCCACGGTCATCGGCCTTGCGGTTGCCGATGTGTCGTCCGGTTCGGCCTTGTCATCGGCTACGCCACGCACCGGCGCGTCGTCGGTGTGGCAGTCCGGCTGATTGCAGAACAGGTACCATTTGCACTTGTCCAGCTTCAGGTGCGCCCAGGCGCTGATCGGCAGGTCGTAGCCCACGTCCTCGGGTTCGTCGCTGAATTCGCTGATGCACGAAAAACTGCGGTCGAAGCTGCCGGCTGTGGCCTCGGCGGCGGTCACCTTGACCTCCTGATACCAGGCTGCGTCGACCCACTGTCCCTCGAGCCAGACCTCCAGAACGTCGCCTTCGGTCAGCTTGTGCCGGTCCTTGTCCCCATTCACGTAGCGCACGCGCACCATG
>CAYRIB010000244.1:0-1791 GCA_964424165.1 uncultured Myxococcales bacterium
TCGGCGTCATCTTTCAGGACTTCGTGCGCTACCACCTCACCGCGGCCGAAAACATCGCGGTTGGGCGCATCGAGGCCAGAGACGACCGGGTGCGCATCGAAGAAGCGGCCCGGCGCAGCCTGGCTGACGAGGTGATCGCAAAATTGCCTGCGGGTTACGATCAGGTGATCGGCAAGCGTTTCCGAACGGGGGTGGATTTGTCCGGAGGCGAATGGCAGAAGGTTGCGATTGCCCGGGCCTACATGCGCGACTCCCAGATCCTGATCCTGGACGAACCCACCGCATCGCTGGATGCCCGTTCGGAATTCGAGGTCTTTCAGCGCTTTCGGGAACTGAGCGAGCACACCACGGCGGTCTTGATCTCGCATCGCTTTTCGAGCGTGCGGATGGCCGACCGAATCCTGGTGCTGGGAAACGGCAGGGTCGAGGCCATGGGCACCCACGAAGAGTTGCTTGCCCAGGGCGGCCGTTACGCCGAGTTGTTCGAACTGCAGGCCGCGGGGTATCGGTAGGAGGTCCTGGTAAGAGCGATCAACGTGGTGGAAGGTCCCTGCTGCCTCGGATCAGCCACACGAGCCCGCCGATGGTGAGGCTCGGGATCATGTGCATGGCGTGATAGAACAGTGCGAACGACAGCGCGGCGTCTTGCGGGACGCCCCCGGTCGCCAGGGCAAGGGTCACTCCGCCTTCGAAGGTGCCGAGGTTGCCCGGCACGCCTGGTACCATGGTGAACACGTTGATGAACACCACGACCAGGGTGGCCAGGCCCGCGCCCGATGGGAGATCTAGCGCTCCAAGCACCAGGTGGATCATCAGGACCTCGGCGCTCCAGCCCAAAAAGGCGAGGCCCGTCATGGCCGCCACCCGACGCAGGGTCAGCGCGCTGCCCAGGCTCTCGAGGCCCGTGCGGACGCGGGGAAAGCGGTTCAGACGTCGCGCCACGTCGTCATGCCATCGAACGATGGCCAGCATGACCAGGATGGCGACCCCGGGGGCAGCGAGCCATCCGATGGGGACCTGCCCGGCCACGGCCACGCCCCCGACCATCAGGGTCAGGGCCAGATACTCGCAGGCGCGCTCGGCCAGCGTGCTTCCGTAGTCCCGGGCGAACGATGCGGTGCCCCGCAGGCGCGTCGAGCGTACCAGGTCCCCGGCCGTGGTGCCGAACAGGGCGCCCACGGTGTTTCCCTCGAGCATGGAAGCCAGGATCGTCAGCAGGGGAGGGGGATCCTGCATGGCCATGCGCCACCGCAGGGCACGCACGGGCATGAAAACCAGGAAGTTCAGCGCGATGGCACCCAAAATGGGCAGCCACCGGGCATCACCGAGGCGGCCGCCCAGTTCGTCCCACGGGCCCCGAAAGGCCAGCCACAAGGCCAACGCCACGGGCGGAAGGATGCGCACCAGAAGGCGAAACCACCGGCCCGCGATCCCGCGCGGGCGCTCCTCAGCCACGGGGGGCCTCGAGCACGTGTTGGTACACGGCCTCGATACGTTCGCCGATGCGTGCCCAGTCGTACTCGGCCACAACGTGTCGTCCGAGGGCCACGCGTGGGGCCGGGTCCTCGTTCAAGACCGTGATGATGCCCTTGGCAATCGCCGAAGGACTGTAATCGCGGGTCAGGTGTACGGGATCCCAGTGCTCATCGCGGTGCTCGGGGGCCACAAACGGGGTGGATACGACCGGGACCCCGGCAGCCAAGGCCTCGAGCACCATGATGCTGAAACTGCCACCAAAGCGCGCGGGCAGCACGAAGCAATGCCCGGTCGCGTAAACGTCGGGACGCTCCT
>CAYRIB010000245.1:0-1777 GCA_964424165.1 uncultured Myxococcales bacterium
AATCCCCCACTCCAGCCCCGCCCGTGCCGCCTGGTAGGCGCGGGCCTGCTGCAGCGCCAGGCTGCTGGTGCTGTGCTGGGTCGCAGCCAGGCGGGCCATGGCGGCGATCACGCCGGCGATGACCAGAATCAGAAACAGCGCGGCGACCAGGCCGAAGCCGCGTTGGGCGGGAGCGAAGTCAGGGTGCATTGTCGACGTGGACCTGCTGGACGAGGCTGATGGTTTCGCCGCCCTTGCTCAGGGACAAACGCAGGGTGATAAGGGCGTTGCGGGTGTGCGTGCCGTGCTGGTAGGTGAAAGCGCAGTGGGAGACGCTGTCGGCCAACGGTGTACGACTCAGGGGCGGTTTCGTCAGATCCAGCGTGTCGAAGGTCTCCCGCCATAACACTCCCGTAGCAAGATCGCAGCGGTAGCGCACCGCCTCGCGCGCCAGATATAGGCGACGTTGCGGAGAAGCAAAGGCAAAGCGGAAACCGATTGCGTCCTTCACGACCAGACGTTGCGAGGAACCTGATACATCCAGTTCAAACCGCGCGTTGGAGGGGGTGACCACACCTGGAGCCTGATATGCCCAAAGATTCTGGCCATCCACAGGCACACCACCCGACTCGGCGCCTAGGTTGTAAATCACCAGCCAACGCGACTCGACGACAGATGCCGCTTCCAGATCGGTAACCATGCTGATACGACAAGGGTCGGTGTCACATATCGGCGGATCGTGCAGAACACCATGTTCGTCCAGGCTGCCCTGGTAGCGCCCAACCTGGTGCAGCGGCACGAAATCCAGCCCGTTTGTTCCGGGCGATTCCCGCACGGAGTTGGGCACCGCCATCCGAATATCCCTGGCCATGCGGTTCAATGCCGTCGCGGCCTGATCGGTCAGTTCCGCCCGGCGACTTTGATCCACGAAACCCTGCAACGGACGCGACAGCACGGTGGAGATCATCACCGCCACAACGCCAGCCAGGGCGATGACCAGCACCAGCTCCACCAGGGTGAAGCCGCCCTGCCGGGAGCGTAGGGTGGTCAAGGCATGGCCTTGGCCGTGGTGGCTGCAAGACCGATTGGTGGCCAGAAAAGCGCTGACCACCCTACGGTGTGGGGGTCGCATGTCAGTAGTCCGTCCGCCAGCCATCGAGGGTCAGGGTTCCTTGCGCAGGGTCGGTTACGGTTACTCGGACGTGCAGGGCATCCACCTTCGCCCCGACGGGCCCCAGGCCATCCGTTCCGGTTAGTTGGCTGACCGACACCGATACGCGGTAGTTGTCCAGGCCGGGGATGTCATTCCCATTCAGGTCCCGCGGGGGGTTGTCGTTTAACCCGTGATAGTCCCGGACATCGTTGAAACAGTGTCGTCCAGCGCATGGGTTGGGGTCTTTTTTCTCGTAATCCTGCAACAGGATTTCATCCAAATACCCCTCGGCAATCGCCAGGCTCTGCTGGCGCAGCATGGGATCGGCGGAGCGCGCGGTGATCGAGGCCATGGCGCTGAACAGCGCGGTGGCGGCGATGCCGACGATGACGATGGTGAGGATCAGCTCGACCAGGGTCATGCCGCGCTGGCCGGTGGGCGTGTGTAGGAGCGGCTTTAGCCGCGATTGCTCTCGTGTCTCCGCAAACCCGGCGCCCGAGCCCACCTCCGTCGGCCGGGATAAACCCGGCCCCACAGGGTGGCCCGGCGTCGGTGCGTTGCCTTGGCAAGCGGGGTTTATGGGACGCGTGCTCATGGCGTCACCTCGACAAAGCCCGTTTCGTGCACGGTCATCATGAAGGTGCC
>CAYRIB010000246.1:0-1730 GCA_964424165.1 uncultured Myxococcales bacterium
TCGATCCCTACCTGCGCCCCCTCTACGACGCCCTGTACGAGATGCTGGGCGTGGAAAAGGTCATCAAGCTGCTGGAAAAGAGCGTGATCGAGATCGCCCCGCTCGCCTACATGCGCGGGCGGACCCTCAACGATGCCTTCGTGATCCTGGACGAGGCCCAGAACACCACCATCGAGCAGATGAAGATGTTCCTGACCCGGCTGGGCTTTGGCTCCACCGCCGTGGTCACCGGCGACCTCACCCAGATCGACCTGCCCCGCCACGTGAAGTCCGGGCTGCGCGATGCCATCGAGGTGCTGCGCGATGTGGACGGAGTCGGGTTCACCTTTTTCGAATCCCGCGATGTCGTGCGCCACCCGCTCGTGGCCCGGATCGTCAGCGCATACGACAGCCGCGACGAGCGGGATGGAGCCAACGGTGCGGCGCCATGACCGACAGCCATGAACACCTGAACGTCGCCGTGGGATACGGGGTGCCCCGCAAGGGGATCCCGGCAGCCGCGAGTTTCCGCAAGTGGGCCGTGGCGGCGCTGGCGGGGCGGGTCCGCGAGGCGGACGTGGCGATCCGGATCGTCGACAGCCGAGAGGGCCGGTCGCTCAACCGCCATTACCGGGGCAAGGACTATGCGACCAATGTGCTGAGCTTCCCCGCGGAACTGCCCGAGGGGCTGCCGGAGGAATTCCACATGCCCCTGCTCGGCGACCTGGTGATCTGCGCCCCCGTGGTGGCCCGCGAGGCCCGCGAGCAAGGCAAGCTGCCGGCGGCCCACTACGCCCACCTGACGGTGCACGGGGTGCTGCACCTGCTCGGCTGCGACCACGAGGACGAACGCGAAGCCGAGGCCATGGAGCGCCTGGAGCGTGAAATCCTCGCCGGACTCGGCTTCGACGACCCCTATCTGGACGCTTGAAACCGGGCCGGCCGCCCCGACTTCCGGACAATCCTTTCCGCTAGACTTGGACCGTCGCCCACACGGGCGCCCATGCAACCGCAATGCCAGAAGACGACAGTAGACCTTCACAGGAACCTCCAGACAAACGCCGGGGCTGGCTGGACCGCATCAGCTCGGCCCTTTCCGGCGAACCCACCACCAGGGAAGACCTGGTTGAAATCCTGCGCGATGCCCAGGCCGAGGGCCTGATCCAGGAAGACACGTTGCGCACCATGGAAGGGGCGATGGCGATCTCCGGGATGACCGTTGGCGACGCGATGATCGCGCGCTCGCAGATGGTGTCCGTGCCCATCGATGCGAACTACGACGAAGTGCTGGAACTGGTGGTCGAATCCGGCCATTCGCGCTTCCCAGTGCATGGCGAGGACAAGGACGAAGTCCTGGGCATCCTGCTGGCCAAGGACCTGCTGCGCGGCGCCCTGCCCGGGGCCACGCCGCCAGGCCTGCGCGAGCTGCTGCGGCCTGCGGTGCTGATTCCCGAGTCCAAGCGGCTGGACATCCTGCTGCGCGAGTTCCGCCAGTCCCGCAACCACATGGCCATCGTGATCGACGAGTACGGCGGCGTGGCCGGCCTCATCACGATCGAGGACGTGCTGGAGGAGATCGTCGGCGAGATCGACGACGAGTACGACCTGGCCGAGGACAGCGAGGCGCTGATCGCCGCCCAGGCGGATGGGCAGTTCCTGGTGGATGCGCTGACGCCGATCGAGGACTTCAACGAGCGCTTCGGGTCGGATTTCGGCGATGACGAGTACGACACGATCGGCGGGCTGGTGAC
>CAYRIB010000247.1:0-1707 GCA_964424165.1 uncultured Myxococcales bacterium
CCTCGTGAATGGCCTTGAGGGCGTTCTTGACCTCGGTGAGCTTGGCCGTGTCCCCATAGACCAGGAAGAGGTTCGCATCGTGGTACAGCGGGGCGTACAAATCGATCAGTTCACGATAGTCCCAGTAGGCATTGATGAATCCCTTGCGAATCTCCTGGGACTCGGCGGATTCACCTTGGGTTGTGGGCCTGCCGGCCTGGACCGTCGGTGAGGTCGGGCTCTGTGGCGTGGGCTTGGCCACAGCCGGCTTCTTGCCGAGCTTGTCGACCAGACCTCCGAACTGGTCCGCGGCTGTGGCCGCAGCGCAATAACCCAGGACCATGATGAACACGGCAATCCGGTGCATGATGCCCTCCAGGGGTTCGAGTTGTCGATCCGGCTTTGTCTTCACGGCAACGATAGGGGAAGACCAAAGTGGTGTCAATCCATGGTGCTGGCCACGGTCGATCAACGGTCCGGCAGATTCCTGCTGCCCCGGATCAGCCACACGAGCCCGCCCACGGTGAGGCTCGGGATCATGTGCATCGCGTGGTAGAACAGTGCAAACGACAGTGCCGCCTCTTGCGCAACGCCCCCGGTAGCCAGGGCAAGGGTCACTCCGCCTTCGAAGGTGCCGAGGTTGCCCGGCACGCCCGGTACCATGGTGAACACGTTGATGAACACCACGACCAGGGTGGCCAGGCCCGCGCCCGATGGGAGATCTAGCGCTCCAAGCACCAGGTGGATCATCAGGACCTCGGCGCTCCAGCCCAAAAAGGCGAGGCCCGTCATGGCCGCCACCCGACGCAGGGTCAGCGCGCCGCCCAGGCTCTCGAGGCCCGTGCGCACGCGGGGAAAACGGTTCAGACGTCGCGCCACGTCGTCATGCCATCGAACGATGGCCATCATGACCAGGATGGCGATTCCGGGGGCTGCGAGCCACCCGATTGGGACCTGCCCGGCCACGGCCACGCCCCCGACCATCAGGGTCAGGGCCAGATATTCACAGGCGCGCTCGGCCAGCGTGCTTCCGTAGTCCCGAGCGAACGATGCGGTGCCCCGCAGGCGCGTCGAGCGCACCAGATCCCCGGCCGTGGTTCCGAACAAGGCGCCCACGGTATTGCCCTCGAGCATGGAGGCCAGGATCGTCAGCAGGGGAGGGGGATCCTGCATGGCCATGCGCCACCGCAGGGCGCGCACGGGCATGAAAACCAGGAAGTTCAGCGCGATGGCCCCCAGAATGGGCAGCCAGCGGGCATCACCAAGCCGGCCGCCCAGTTCGTCCCACGGGCCCCGAAAGGCAAGCCACAAGGCCAACGCCATGGGCGGAACAACGCGCAGCAGAAGGCGCAACCACCATCCCGCGGTCCCACGCGGGCGGTCCTCAGCCACGGTGGGCCTCGAGAACGCGTTGGTACACGGCCTCGATGCGTTCGCCGATGCGAGCCCAGTCGTACTCGGCCACAACGTGCCGTCCCAGTGCCACGCGCGGGGTCGGGTCCTCGTTCAGGACCGTGATGATGCCCTCGGCAATGGCCGAAGGACTGTAGTCGCGGGTCAGGTGCACTGGATCCCAGTGTTCATCGCGGTGCTCGGGGGCCACGAACGGGGTCGACACGACCGGGACCCCGGCGGCCAAGGCCTCGAGCACCATGATGCTGAAACTGCCTCCGAAGCGCGCGGGCAGCACGAAGCAATGCCCGGTCGCGTAAACGTCGGGACGCTCCT
>CAYRIB010000248.1:0-1694 GCA_964424165.1 uncultured Myxococcales bacterium
ATCATTGGGAATGTTAGATCTTAATCACAACAACATATCCCATTGCTGAATTTTCCTCTTTAATAGCAAACTATACCAACAGACCTTACTGAACCTAATATCCAGCCTCTATATAATTATAACGACTTATCAACTCCTTACTTCCCTAAATCAAACAATGTCAAGCCTAATGCACTTCATAACCAATCAGTAGATGTTAGTAAACCTGATAACTTACTAATTACCTTTAGTTCACCACAATAAGGCATATTCCTTCTAAAAACACTTTTGGTAGTGCTGCTTTTTGTTATTTGGACATGTGATTTCGAACCCCAATATTCTCGGCCAAAGGGAGTGTCAACTTCTGGCTCATGAAAAACTTGATAATAATAGTCACTTCCCTCAGGAATATTTAAGAAAGTGGCGATTCCATTGTCATCTGTTCTTTTCTCGCTAATTAATTCATTATTAATATTATATAATTTCACAATTCCATTTCTGCCAGGAATATATGGTGAACTATCATTTATGTTTAACACTTGGACCATTAAAGCACCTGCATTGTTTGATCCATTAAAAGAGAAAGATTTTAATATTACTTCTGCCTCTTTGTTATTAAATGGAGCCTGGCCATTATATAACCAGAAATTAATAACAACTTTCTCTTGACCGGGTTGAAAATTATTTAGTCCAATATATCTCCATTGTTTAAATAAGTCTGTAGTATTATGTCCAAATAAACTTTGGAAATTTATATCATTCGGGCTCCAGATAAACTTATGTGTTGAATAATTATCCTGAAGATTAAGAGAAAAGTTTTCTCTGCTGTCAACAGTTGATGGATGTACTATATACCATCCAACTTGATTTGTGGTTGTACCAAATCTACCAAATTCCAAATCAATCTCTCTGGTATCACTTTCATATGCAAAAAGACCAAGAACAATATTTTTGTCGAAATTTTCAATATTTGTAGAAACCTCAAAGGCATATTCACCATATCCTAATGAAATAGGCAGAGAAATCTGAGGACAATACCATTTCCCGTCTTGATTAATAATCTTCATATGAAGGTTTTTACTTTCGTCAACCCAAACATTTGAAGTGTTCCCTAACCAATTATTTGAACCGGGATTGCCAACCCCATTTCTTACATCCCAAGTATAATCACGCCAAGTAATTTTTGAAATAGGGGAAGGATGTGTAATAGCAGTGGCACAGGTTGTGAATCCCGAAACACATGTTTCACTTTTCTTTGCCTGTACTTTATAAGAGTATGTTGTGCCAGCGGCCCTTCCCGTATGCTGATAGGAAGTTCCCTGAACGAATCCGATGTATGTCCCGTCGCAATAGGATAGATCGTACCCGATGGCCCCTGAAACGGAATTCCAGCTCAGGTTGATCTGTGATGAGGAAACCGCAGTGGCTGTCAGTCCTGTGGGCTTGGCAGGTGGTGTGCAAGCTGCCGGAGTTGTGGCAGTGACGCAGGTGGTGAATCCGGAAACGCACGTTTCACTTTTCTGTGCCTGGACTTTATAGGAGTAAGTTGTGCCAGCGGCCCTGTTGGTGTGCTGATAGGAAGTTGTGGTGACATAACCGATGTAGGTTCCGTCACAATAGGATAGATCGTAACCGATGGCCCCAGAGACGGAATTCCAGCTCAGGTTGATTTGGGAAGAGGAAACCGCTGTTGCGGTCAATCCGGTTGGCTTGGC
>CAYRIB010000249.1:0-1677 GCA_964424165.1 uncultured Myxococcales bacterium
CGGCGCACATCCGCGAGTTGATCAGGATCTGCGCAATGGCGTCCTTCGCCGCCGGCGACTCCTCGCGCTCGTAGGCGGCGGCCAAGCTCTTGATGTAATCGACCGGGTGGTAGTACGAGATGTACTGCAGGGCGTCGGCGACGGACTGCACCAGGTCTTCCTGGCGGATGGAAACCGGGGTTCTGCTGTTCATGGCGGTGCGCGGGGGACGAAACCGCTATTTTAGGGCCTCGCCGCATTCACCAGAACCGTACGCTGCATTTCGCAGACTGAACCGATGCCCCCACCCCTCCCGCAAACCCAGCTCAACATGCGCCAGCGCTTCGGCGCGATGCGCAACGTACCGCCGTTCCTGCGCGAAATCTGGGGCACCAGCAAGCCGCTGACCATCGCCGCCATCGGCCTGCGCCTGATCCGTGCCTTCCTGCCGGTCGCCACCCTTTACGTGGGCAAGTTGATCATCGACGAGACACTGCGCCTCGTGGGTCTGCAGTCCGGATTCGATTCGCTCCGCGATGGGTTCGACAGCGGCCTGCTGAGGCCGTTGCTCGGACTACTGACCTTGGAGTTCGGGCTTGCGGTGCTGTCCGACTTGCTGGGTCGTGGGGTGTCCCTCATCGACACCCTGCTGTCCGAACGCTTCACCAACAACACCAGCATCCGCCTGATGCGCCACGCAGCGACCCTGGACCTGGAAGACTTCGAGGACAGCGAACTGCAGGACCGGCTCGAGCGTGCGCGCCGCCAGACCATGGGGCGCATGACCCTGATGGGCCAGCTGTTCGGACAGGCCCAGGACATCATCACGATCATCAGCTTTGCCGCGGGTTTGATCGTTTACGCACCCTGGCTGATCGCCCTTCTGGCCGTGGCCCTGATTCCCGCCTTCCTGGGCGAAATCCACTTCAATGCCCTGAACTACAGCCTGAACTACCGCTGGACTCCCGAGCGCCGGGAACTCGAGTACCTGCGCCAGACCGGGGCCAGCGTGGAAACCGCCAAGGAAGTCAAGATCTTCGGTTTGCACGACTTCTTGATCAACCGCTTCAAGGACCTGTCCGACCGCTTCTATCGGGCCAACCGTGCCCTGGCCATCCGCCGTGCCCGATGGGGCGGGCTTCTGACTGGCTTGGGCACGCTTGGATACTACGTTGCCTATGCCTTCATCGCGTGGCGCACGGTTGCCGGAGACTTCAGTATCGGTGACCTGACCTTCCTGGCCGGCAGCTTCCGCCGCCTGCGGCAACTGCTCGAAGGCCTGCTGAGCGGGTTCTCGCAGGTGGCCGGCCAGGCGCTGTATTTGGACGACCTGTATTCGTTCTACGAGATCCGGCCCGAGATCACCTCGCCTTTGTCGCCGCGCCCCTTCCCGGAGCCCATCGCGCAGGGCTTCACGTTCGAAAACGTAGGGTTCCGCTACCCTGGGGCCACGCGCTGGGCCGTGCGCAATCTGTCGCTCGAACTGAAGGCCGGGGAGGTACTGGCCCTGGTCGGCGAGAACGGCGCGGGCAAGACCACCCTCGTCAAGCTGTTGGCCCGCTTGTACGACCCCGACGAAGGCCGCATTCTGCTTGACGGGCACGACCTGCGCGATTACGACCTTGGGGTTTTGCGCAGTCATATCGGCGTCATCTTTCAGGACTTCGTGCGCTACCACCTCACCGCGGCCGAAAACAT
>CAYRIB010000250.1:0-1669 GCA_964424165.1 uncultured Myxococcales bacterium
TACTCGTGATCATCAGCGCTCCGTCAGGCGCGGGAAAGACCACCCTCATTCAGCGTCTGCTCGCCGCGGATTCGAACTGTACATTCTCGATCTCGCACACCACCCGCGAGCCACGCCAGGGTGAAACAAGCGGGGTCCACTACCACTTCGTGTCCGATTCGGAATTTGATCGGATGATCGCGGTCGGCGAGTTTGCGGAATGGGCACTCGTGCATGGCCACCGCTACGGCACTTCGCTGGCCGAAGTGGATCGCCTGACCAACGCGGGACGCGATGTGATCTTTGACGTGGATACCCAGGGAGCCCGTGCCCTCATGCGGCGCTTTCGACATGCGGTCTCGATCTTCATCCTGCCACCGAGCATGGCCCTCATGCGGCAGCGACTGATCGATCGCGGCACCGACGACCCGGCCACGATCGCGCTCCGCCTGCACAACGCCCGCACCGAAATCGCCATCTGCTCCGAATACGGCTTCGCGGTGGTCAACGATGACCTCGACACCGCCGTCATCGATATCCAGACCATCCTGAAGGCCGCCCGGCTCGCCACCCGACAGGCAGGAGAGCAAATCCGTGGACTCCTGGCCGAACGCATCGACTCCTGAGCGAGGTACATCGTGTCCGACAACGACAAGCCCGTGCGCGTGCGCATCGCACCCAGCCCGACCGGCGACCCCCACGTGGGAACCGCTTATATCGGCCTGATCAACAATGCCTTTGCCCGCAAGATGGGGGGGCAATTCATCCTCCGCATCGAAGATACGGACCAGGAGCGCTCCACCAGGGCCAGTGAAGAAGCGATCTTCGAGACCTTGCGATGGGTGGGGCTCGACTGGGACGAGGGCCCGGACAAAGGCGGGCCGTGCGGCCCGTACCGTCAATCCGAGCGCACCGCGCACTACCGGGAACACTGCGAGTTGCTGGTGCAGAAGGGGGCCGCCTACCCTTGCTTCTGCTCCCCGGAACGACTGGAGGAGATCCGTCACAAGCAGCGCCTGCTCAAGCGCCCCACCGGTTACGACGGGACCTGTCGCTCGATCCCCCGCGACGAGGCCCTGGCGCGCATCCGTGCGGGCGAGTCCCACGTGATCCGACTCGCTGCGGACAACTCCGGCGAGACCGTGGTCCACGACCGTCTGCGCGGCGACGTGGTGTTCGACAACCGTCAGATCGATGATCAGATCCTGCTGAAGTCCGACGGTTTCCCGACGTACCATCTCGCGAACGTAGTCGATGATCGATTGATGGGCATCTCGCACGTGATTCGGGCCGAGGAATGGATCAGTTCCACGCCCAAGCACCTGATGCTGTACCGGGCGTTCGGGTGGGAACCCCCGCAGTTCGTGCATATGCCCCTGCTGCGCAACAAGGACAAATCCAAGATTTCCAAGCGCAAGAACCCGGTATCCCTGCTCTTCTACAAGCAGATCGGGATCCTTCCCGAGGCCTTGCTCAACTTCCTGGGAATGCTCGGCCATTCGATGCCCGACGAACGCGAGGTATTCACGTTCGAGGAGTTCGTGCGCGAGTTCTCGTTCGACCGCATCAGTTTGGGCGGACCGGTGTTCGATGTGGAAAAGCTGCTGTGGCTCAACGGCATCCACATCCGCAAGATGAGTCCCGCGGACCTGGCGCGCCGCATCCGCGATACGGTGTTCTCGGAAGAGGC
>CAYRIB010000251.1:0-1665 GCA_964424165.1 uncultured Myxococcales bacterium
ATCCAGGCGATCGGCCAGGTGTCGTCGGGCATGCTGGTTCAGGCCAAGGGCCAGAACTACGCCCTCGAGACTTTGCTCGGCTGCGGCGAAGAGGCGCGGCGATACGAAGGCGGATGGTTCGTGACCGTGTATCTGAGTCCGCGCGACTATCACCGGGTCCATTCGCCCTGTGACGGCACTCTGCTCGACTGTGCGTACATGCCGGGGCGGCTCTTCACGGTATCGCCCGTGGCATCCCGTCTGGTTGACAGCCTGCTGCCGCGCAACGAGCGGGTGGCCCTGCGACTGCGGGGCGAATGGGGCAACGTGAGCCTCGTGCTCGTCGGGGCCATCGGGGTTGGGCACGTGACCATGACGCACGTGGACCTTGAAACCAACCGCGGCCGGGCGTGCGAGTCCCGGCCGGTCACCCCCCCGGTCGACGTGCGCAAGGGCGATGAGGTCGGGGTTTTCAATCTGGGCTCGACCGTGGTCATGCTGGTCGAGGGCGGGGCTTGGGACGTTGCTGCGCCGCCGGTGGGTGCCGCGGTCCGCATGGGCGAACCCCTCTTCAACCGGCGCAAGAACGCACGCTGACGCCGCGATCCGGGCACAAAGTTTCCATTCGCTTGCAAGTTCGCTACAATAATGCTTCCGGTCCGCAGCCGCGGACGTGAAAACGGATTGGAATCGCGGGGTTGAACAGTTGGGTCGACCGGAATCCAAGGCAAGCCTCCTGGGATTGATCGTGCTGCTGGCCGCAGCCTTGTCGTGCGGGCCGGGCCTGGCCGAGGTCCGGGGTGGCGAGGCCCTGCCCGGGGCTGTCGAGGAACCGTCGGCGCCGGTGTCCGACCCGGTCCCCGAGGTTCCGGCCGCCCCAGTGCCCGAGGCCTGCGCAGAACCCGAAGACGAAGAGCCCGTGCCGGGACCCGACTACGATCCCGCGACGGGTTTGCGTCGGTTGACCTTCCGGACCTTCTCGGGCGACACCGAGTTTATCGAATATCGGCCCCAGGGCCATTCGGTCGGTTCGCCCAACCGCGGCAGCCTGGTCAAGGGCGTGTGTCTTCCGCCATCGGGCCCGGGTTTTGTTCACGGCCATTCATCACACTACGCCACGGCGGAAACCATCGCGGTACTCATGCACGGCATCGGCAAGGTCCTGCTGGCGTATCCCAACACGGCTCCGGCGGTGATCGGGTCGCTGTCGAACCAGAACGGGGGCCGCCTGCGACCCCACAAGTCGCATCGCTCGGGACGGGACATCGACATCGCGTACTTCACGAAGGGCAATCGCGAAGTGAAGAACTACCACGAGGTCAAGGAATTCGGGATTGATTTCAAGAAGACTTGGCATCTGATCTCGAGCATGATCGAGACGGGCCGGGTGCAGATGGTGTTCATGCACCGATCCCTGATTCCGGGCTTTTATCAAGCGGCCAGTGCCGCAGGTCTGGATGGTCGTGAACTGCAGCGCGTGTTCGGGGGCAGCAAGGACGGTTCCTCGAAAGAGGGCATCATCCGCCGGGCTCGCGGGCACAACAAGCACTTTCATGTTCGCATGGCCTGCCCGGTCGGGGACTCGAAGTGCGTGGATTGGGCCGTGAAGGTTGCCAAGAAGAAGGGCAAGCACAGCAAGGCCAAGCCGCCCAAGAAGAAACAGAAGGACTTCAAGAGGCCGCGCTC
>CAYRIB010000252.1:0-1656 GCA_964424165.1 uncultured Myxococcales bacterium
CGTCGTCCTTGATGCGCAGGCGCTTCAATCCCAGCGAGGCCGCCAGATTCGTGGCCTCGACCAGGGGCGTGCATCCCACGGGGGGGCCAGGCAACCGCCCGGCTACCGGCAGAATCGGCAGATAGCGCCAGATGGTCCGATCGGGGTTCTTTGCCAGGACCTCGCGTGACCATGACGACTTGACCGCCGTCAGGTCATAGTGCACCCGCACGTTCCCGCCGCAGGCAGGACAGACGTAGGTGGTGTCATCGATCGACGCGCGAGCACCGCACCGCACGCAGACCAGGTGCGTCGCATGTCCAGAAGGTGTCGTTTTCATGCCACAATCCACGTTCCGTCCCGGCCCTCGATCGCGTCCACCAGATGCGGCGGGTCCGTGATCAACGCGGACTTGCCACCATTTTCGAGGAACTGAATGACCGCCTCGATCTTCGGCTTCATGCTGCCCGGCGCAAAGTGGCCTTCGGCCAGGTACTGCTTGGCCTCGGCCAGAGTGATCCTGGCCAGGTCCTTCTGGTCGGGCTTTCTGTAGTTGAGGCTGACCTGGTTGACCGCGGTCGAGATGATCAGCACGTCCGCGTTCAGATTTTGAGCCAGCAAACTGGTCGCCAGGTCCTTGTCGATCACCGCGTCCGCGCCAACCAGACTGCCGTCCGCCGCTTCGGTCACGGGGATTCCGCCACCGCCCACGGCCACGACCACAATATCGTTTTCGAGCAGTCGCTGGATAGCCGGCAGTTCCACGATTCGGATGGGCTTGGGCGACGCCACGACCCGGCGATACCCGCGGCCCGCGTCCTCAACGATGTTCCAACCGTCTTTGGCCTGATGCTCCATGGCCATTTCCTTGGCCATGAAGGACCCGATCGGCTTGGAAGGCTTCTGGAAAGACGGGTCGTTACGATCGACCAGGGTCTGGGTGATCACCGTGGCCACAGGCGGCGGGTTGTCCCAGTTGCGCATCTCGTTGTAAAGGGCCTGCTGCAACTGATAGCCAATCGCGCCCTGGGTGTCCGCGCCGCACGAATCCAGCGGAACCTCGTGCAGTTCGTGGCGGGACAACTCGCTGCGGCGCAGGATGAAGCCGACCTGTGGGCCGTTTCCGTGCGTGACCACGACCCGGTAGCCCTGCTTCAGAAGACCGGCGATGTGCCGACTGGTCGCGATCACCGCATCATACTGGTCCTGCACGGACTTGTGCTTCTCGTCCAGAATCAGGGAATTGCCGCCGACGGCCAGAATGGCCAGCTTTTTCTCGGACATGTTCGTGATGCCTCCTGTCAAATTGATGCCCCGGAAAACCCCGGATCAAAGGTTCTTCAAAAGCCCCGTCCGCTCGTTGAACGCCACGATCATCTTGTCCCACTCTTCGACCTGGCCCCACGTCTCGGTCCAGAAGTCCGGGTCCCACATCGCATTGAGTTCTTCGCTGGACTTGCCCTGCTGCTCGATCCAGGTGAAGTACTTGAGGTTGTGGATGGCCTTGCGGTCCTGGTAGTTCAATTCGCGCAGGTTGTCGCTTTCCGCCCCTTCGAGGTAGCGCGAATAGTGCCGCGCGGCCATCTCGCGGGTGTAGGACCCCTTCTCATCGACCAGTTCCTGCTTGCGCGAGGCGTACAGATCCATCGAATCGGTCATGGGCAGGAAGATGATGTC
>CAYRIB010000253.1:0-1656 GCA_964424165.1 uncultured Myxococcales bacterium
ACGATCGGGCATGCACTGCGCGAGTCCGACAGCGGGGGGCGCTACGGGGGCGAGGAGTTCTGCGTGGTGCTGCCCTACACGGACGTGGTGGGTGCGGTCGAGGTAGCCGAGCGCATCCGTCGCCTGTGCGAGGCCGTGGTCGTCAACGTGGGCGGGCTGCGCCTGAGCCTCACGGTGTCGGTGGGCGTGGCCGCGTTCACGGCGCAGATGCGCGGGCCCGAGGACCTGATCAAGCCTGCGGATGATGCCCTCTATCAGGCCAAGCGCACGGGGCGCAACCGGGTCGTGTCGAGCCTTTAGGCCGCTAACTTGAAACCCGGCACCCCGAATGCCATACTGTCTTGGGCGAGGTGTTCGACGAGGCAGTCATGGACAACACAAGCACGGTGTTCGATGCCGCGATGATCTGGGAACACCGAAAGGCCCCCAGCAGCATCGACGAGATCACGGCGGGTCTGGACCCGGTCGACGAAAAGCTGATTCGCGCCGTGTACGAGATGGTCCAGGCGGTCTACCAGAAACTGCCGCAGCGCCGCAACGGGGATGATTCCTTCGCCCACCCCACGAACGTCGCCATGTTTTTGCGCGAGGCCCATGCGCAGGCACACGTGATCGCGGCGGGACTTCTGCACGACGTGCTCGAGGACCGCTCCGACTTCGAGTCCGACCGCACGGACATGACCCCGAAGGATCGGGACATCGCCTTGCGCCTGTTGCGTGGGCAGTTTGCCGAAAGCCTGATCGCCTCGTCGACCCGGGCTCATTTCCCGCGGGACGTGGCCGAACGCATCGTCGAGATCGTCTGGACGCTGACCCGCCACAAGGCGGACCTTTACTACAAGTCGATTTCGGGCATCTTCACGCACCCGGATCTGCAGGTTCGTCTGGGCGCGGCCCTGGTGAAGCTGGCGGACCGGATGCACAACATCGAAACCATCGACAATTACGTGGCGGAAGAGCAGATTTACCAGTGCTTCAAGAATCTGTTCATTCTCAACAATGCCAAGCAGTTGCTGATCGAGATGCGGTCGCGAAAGCTCGACACGCGGATGGTTCTGTCGCTTGAAAAGATCTTCAAGAAGTCCGGCAAGGCCACGTTCCGAGCCCTTCACCAGATCGACCATCAGCGCGATGCCAAGAACCCACTGTTTCCGCTGCTCACCTATTTCGCCCTGGCTCTGCGCAAGTTCAATCTGGAAATCAATGGGTTGTGGAATGTGACCGAAAGCGATCTGGCGGTGGGCGCACCCCTGTATCACCTGTTCGATGGCATCGTGAAGAAGTACGACCATCGCCTGCACCGCGAAGAGTCTGACTATGCGGCGCAGGTGCAGAAGGAAATGGACTATTGCATCCAGACCTTCGAGGTCTTCGGCCTCACTGCCGACCAGTTCCGTGATGCGCTTTATCAGAAGGACGCCATGGCGCTGAAGGAGGTCGTGGCAAGCCTGCTGTATCACGAAGACTACCTGATTCGCGGCTTCGAGTGCTCGCGTCTTTGCCGGCGCGGGCGCAACTGCTTGAAGCTCAGCAGCGACTGAAGGACAATACCTTGACCAGCTGATCGGAGGGCATCATGGGGGGATACCGGGACTGGGGGCTCGAACTGATCCGCCGGACGTCCACGGACCTGCCAGCGGATGTGGAAGGGCGGAT
>CAYRIB010000254.1:0-1649 GCA_964424165.1 uncultured Myxococcales bacterium
ATCCAGGCGATCGGCCAGGTGTCGTCGGGCATGCTGGTTCAGGCCAAGGGCCAGACCTACGCCCTTGAGACCTTGCTTGGTTGCGGCGAAGAGGCGCGGCGATACGAGGGCGGATGGTTCGTGACCGTGTATCTGAGCCCGCGTGACTATCACCGGGTCCATGCACCGTGTGACGGCACTCTGCTCGACTGTGCCTACATGCCAGGGCGGCTTTTTACAGTGTCGCCGGTGGCATCCCGTCTGGTTGATAGCCTGCTGCCGCGCAACGAGCGGGTGGCCCTGCGCCTGCGCGGCGAATGGGGCAACGTGAGCCTGGTGCTCGTCGGTGCCATTGGGGTTGGGCACGTGACCATGACGCACGTGGACCTCGAAACCAACCGCGGCCGTGCGTGCGAGTCTCGACCCGTCACCCCCCCCATCGACGTACGCAAGGGCGATGAGGTCGGGATATTCAACCTGGGTTCGACCGTGGTCATGCTGGTCGAGGGCGGCGCTTGGGACGTTGCTGCGCCGCCGGTGGGTGCCTCGGTCCGCATGGGCGAACCCCTCTTCAACCGACAAAAGACCGCGCGCTGACGGTGCGATTCGGGCACAAAGTTTCCATTCGCTTGCAAGTTCGCTACAATAGGTTTTCCGGTCCGCGGCTGCGGACGTGAAAACGGATTGGAATCGCGGGGTTGAACAGTTGGGTCGACCGGAATCCAAGGCAAGCCTCCTGGGACTGATCGTGCTGTCGGCTGCCGCCTTGTCGTGCGGGCCGGGCATGGCCGAAGTCCGGGGTGGCGAGGCCCTTCCCGGGGCAGTGGCGGAACCGGCGGCGCCGGTGTCCGATCCGGTCCCTGAGGTGGTGTCCGTTCCGGCGCCCCAGGCCTGCGCAGAACCCGAAGACGACGAGCCCGTGCCGGGGCCCGACTATGATTCGGCGACCGGTCTGCGTCGGTTGACGTTCAAAACCTTCTCGGGCGAGACCGAGTTCCTCGAGTACCGGCCCCAGGGCCATTCGGTCGGTTCGCCCAACCGCGGCGGCCTGGTCAAGGGCGTGTGCCTTCCGCCATCGGGCCCGGGTTTTGTTCACGGTCATTCATCGCACTACGCCACGGCGGAAACCATCGCGGTACTCATGCACGGCATCGGCAAGGTTCTTTTGGCGTATCCCAACACGGCACCCGCGGTCATTGGGTCGCTGTCGAACCAGAATGGGGGGCGGTTGCGACCCCACAAGTCACATCGGTCGGGCCGGGACATCGACATTGCGTACTTCACGAAGGGCAATCGCGAGGTCAAGAACTACGACGAGGTCAAGGAATTCGGGATCGATTTCAAGAAGAACTGGCATCTGATCTCGAGCATGATCGAAACGGGGCGGGTGCAGATGATCTTCATGCACCGGACCCTGATTCCGGGCTTTTATCAAGCGGCCAGCGCAGCAGGTCTAGATGGTCGTGAATTGCAGCGCGTGTTCGGGGGCAGCAAGGACGGTTCCTCGAAAGAAGGCATCATCCGCCGGGCTCGCGGGCACAACAAGCACTTTCATGTACGGATGGCTTGCCCGGTCGGGGACTCGAAGTGCGTGGACTGGGCCGTCAAGGTTGCCAAGAAGAAGGGCAAGCACAGCAAGGCCAAGCCGCCCAAGAAGAATCAGAAGGACT
>CAYRIB010000255.1:0-1612 GCA_964424165.1 uncultured Myxococcales bacterium
TTGTCTCGCAACGTACGATTCACCGGTGTGGCGGATGCCCGCGTTTCCGATTCCGCGGATGCCGCCGTGCTGCTGATGGGACTCGGGCAGGGGGATCGCTTGGTGCCGGCGTGGACGGCCGCCCAGCCCCAGGGTGGCGATGCGGTGAGCAGGGAATTGCGGGTTTGGGTCGCCGGGCTGGTCATGCCCGCGGTCATCGGTCGTGTGCCAGTTCTTCTTGCGGTGCAGTTCTTGTCCGATCACCCCGAGCCCGAGCGCGTGCTCCGATCCTGGGCCGGACTTTCGGCAACCCCGTCCCGCTGACCGCATTTTCCACCCGATCCATGGTCGGATGTCATGATCGTGACTGCTTCGGGGTTGCACCGTTTTGCAAGGGGCACTAGGATGCAGGATGCGTCTTTTGTGGCATCGCATGGGAAGGAGATGGTCATGATCAACAAGGAAGCGTGGATCTGGATGGACGGCAACCTGGTTCCCTGGGACGACGCGAAGGTGCACGTTCTGTCGCATACCCTCCATTATGGATACGGGGTGTTCGAGGGTATCCGGGCCTATCGTCACAAGAACGGCCGAAGCGCAATCTTCCGCCTGTCCGAACATATCCAGCGTCTGCACGACTCGGCCAAGCTCCTGGAACTCGCGGTGCCGTTCTCGGTCCCCGACATCTGTGCGGCCTGCACCCAGACCATGGCCCAAAACGGCCTCGCTGAAGGCTACCTGAGGCCGTTGGTATTCCTGGGCGATCGCGAGGTCGGGGTCTACCCGGGCGACAACCCGGACGTGCGCTTGTCGATCATCACGTGGAAGTGGGGTGCGTACCTCGGACCCGAGGCCCTGAACTCGGGGATCCGGGTGAAGGTTTCCACCTTTACCAAGGCCCATGCAAACTCCCTGCTGCTCAAGGGAAAGGTCTGCGGGCACTACGTCAATTCCGTGCTGGCCAAGATGGAGGCCAAGCGCGAAGGCTATAGCGAGGGCATCCTCCTTGACCCGTCCGGGTACGTGTGCGAGGGCTCGGGCGAGAACCTGTTCGTGGTCAAGGGCGGGGTCTTGTACACGCCCAGCGACGATGCCGCGATCCTCAAGGGCATTACGCGCGCCTCAATCACCCAGATCGCGAAGGACCTCGGCCTGACGGTGGTCGAAACGCGCCTGACCCGCAACGAACTGTACACCGCGGACGAGATGTTCTTTACCGGCACGGCGGCCGAAATCACCCCGATCCGCGAGGTGGATCGACGGGCGATCGGTGACGGGCACCCCGGCCCCGTGACCAAGAAGCTCCAGACCACCTTCTTCGAAATCCTCGAAGGCGTGGACAAGCGCTACGATTCCTGGATGACCTACTACGAGCCCGTTGCGCCCAAGGCCGGCTAGTCGACGATGCCAGGCACTCTCTACGTCGTTGCCACCCCCATCGGAAACGTCGAGGACCTGAGCACACGTGCCCTGCGTATCTTGCAGGAGGTCTTGGTGCTCGCCTGCGAAGACACTCGGCACACGGGCATCCTGCTCAAGCGCCTCGGTGTGCCGCACGGCGACCGGCGATTCATGGCGTATCACGACATGAACGAGGCTCGACAGGCCCCCCAGATCCTGTCGCTGCTGCAAA
>CAYRIB010000256.1:0-1597 GCA_964424165.1 uncultured Myxococcales bacterium
GTCTCGCCCGAGGAATCGCTGACCTCGGAAGAGATGGATCTGCATTACGCCGAGTTGTCGTCGTTGTAAGGGGGGGATGAGATGAGCAAGGTCTTGAAGATGGTCCTGAGTTTGATCGTGGTCTGTGTTCCGGTGCTGGTGTTGGGGCAGACCGAAGGGGAGGTCGCCCCGAGCGCGGCGTCGCAGGTCCTGTTGTGGATGGTCGAGGCCGTGGTGGTTGGCGCGCTTGGCATCGCGGTGCTGATCGGCGCCTACTATCTGTGGGAACTGATCACGCCGTACAGCGTGAAGGAGCAACTCATCCAAGAGAAGAACGTGGCCGTGGCCCTGGTGGTCGCTGCGTTCATCATCGGCACGGCCCTTGTGATTGCGGCCGCGATTGCGCCGATCAAGTAGACTACGACACCACGCCGATCACGCACTTCAAGTATTCGCCTTCCGGATAGGCCGGGTTCAGCACGTGGTCCGGGGCCGCTCCGTGCACGCCGATAATCGCTACCCGTCGTCCCGCCTGGGCCGCGGCATCGCGCACCACGGCGATGAAGTCGTCCCGCCGCACCACGCCCGAACAGGAACAGGTGACCAGGATGCCCCCGGGGTTCAGCAGGAGCATGGCCCCGTGGTTCAGGCGCGCGTAACGCGTCAGGGCCGCATCCAAGTCGTGCCGCGTGCCCGCGAACTTCGGCGGGTCACAAACGACCATGTCGAAGCGCTCGGATTGCGACAGGACATCGACCACGTCCCCCACCTCGAACGAGATGCCTTCGAACCCGTTGCGCGCTGCGTTGTCACGCGCCAGGCGGATGGCAGGTTCGGACGAGTCCACACAGCGGACCTGGCGAGCCCCGCCCCGCATGGCATTGAGTCCGAAGCCGCCCGAGAAGCAGTACAGATCCAGCACGCTGCGGTCCTTGGCCAGATGTCGGACCCGCAGACGATTGTGGCGCTGATCCAGGTAGAACCCGGTCTTCTGTCCCTTCTGGGCATCGACTGCAAACCGGAGGTCGTATTCCAGGATCTCGACCGGGTCGCAAGGATCGGCCTCGGGTGCGGCGGACATCGCTTCCTCGCGGCGCACCGCGTTCGACACGCGATACACGAGTTGGGTGTCAACGCCAACGAGGCTTCGGATGGCGGAAAAGACCGTGTCACGGTAGCGCTCGACCCACAGGGCCGACGCCATGACCACGGCCGTTCGGTCGAAGAGGTCCACGGTCAGGCCCGAAAGGTAGTCCCCTTCGCTGTTGACCAGACGGTATGCGTTGGTTGCCGCGGTCGGCAAACCGAGTCCCTTGCGCAAAGCCGCAGCAGTTGCGATCCGGGCCGTGATGATTCCCTCGGGGTCGAGCGGAAGGTCTTCCTCGCGTTGCAGGCGAACGAGGCGGACCCGATAGGACGATGACGGGTTGAAGAATCCCTGACCGATGGGCTTGCCATCCCGGTCGCACACCTCGACGAGGTCACCGCCTCCCGGATCCCCGGTGACCTCGGCCACGGCCCCGGAGAACAGGATCGGGTTGCCGCTCCAGAAGGGGCGGGCCCGGCCTCGATGCAACGTCACCACGGGAAGAGTCATGGCCGCGTATCCTCGCAGAAG
>CAYRIB010000257.1:0-1590 GCA_964424165.1 uncultured Myxococcales bacterium
GCCCGCCCATGAGGGTGTCGACCGTGGCGTTGCACACATTGATCAGGTCCTGTTCAGACCCCCCGAACCAGTTCGTGATCTCCTCGAGGATCCCACCCCCGATCGCCTCGCAGTTGATCCACAGATGCGCCGCTTCCTGCATGGTGTTGGCCTGACCATCCGTGATGTTCTTGATGACGATCTCGTTGAGCACGAAAAGAATGAGCTTGCCGTAGCTGACGTTGATGGCGTGCTGATTGATGATGAGACGGTCGAAGTCCGTGACGCTCGCGGTGAAGTTGCCTTCGATCAATTCCATGGGGAACTGCGTGTTCTGAAGCTGATCCAGCGAGAATTCAAAACGTCCGCACGTGGCGTAGTCCGCCGCTTGCGGGTCGCACCCGAGCTTCCAATACAGGGCCACCCCCTTCCAGAAATGGGTGCCCTGGACCGAGAAATCGTTTTGCAGCTTGGTGATGCGAAGGGTCGACAGCAGCTCGAGGTTCGTCACCCCCTGCAGGATGTCCTGGCCCACGGTGAAGAAGTCCTGCACCCAGTCGGGACTGTTGTTGAAGATGTATTCGTCCACGATCTTGACCACCGCATCCTGGAACAAACCGAACACCGCGTCCACGATGATCGTGGGCAAGAACTGCTTGGCGATATCCTGGATCAGGGCGTAGATCGTGGTTGCAGGCGTGTGGAAGAACGTGATGAGCTGGTACACGACGCAGCAGATCTGCGTGCCCGTGTCGAGCCCGCCACTGAAGCAGGTCAGTGGGTCCGTAATGCCGGCTGCGCAATTCGCGATCAGGCCGCTGAAATCGAAATGGTCGACGCAGTCGTAGGAACCCGAGGGATTGAGCGTGACGAGGAAGGTCTTGAGCGTGACGTCGCGGCATTCCTCGGCCTTGGCGTAAATGCCCTCGGCGCAACCACGAACCGTGACGCAACCGTTGGGGCCGACGCCCGTGGCGTAGACCGTGTAGTCGGTGTCGCCGGGCAGGCACTCGTACTGGATGGTGCTGTTGAGCTGCGGCACGGGCTTGGATGCCAGGAACGACACCATCGGCTTCTGAGGCGAGAGTTCGTCGCAAGCGATGTCCGACGGGAAGATCTGGGACGTGAATCCGGACAACGATGATACGGGGAAACCGCCCTCATACGACAGAGTGAGGTTCAGACAACCGCACGGCTGGCTACCCACCACCACCTGAATCGAACGGTTGTCCGCGCCCGGGGTGGACAAGGTCATCGTGTAGATCCGGTCGCCCACCATCCCTCCCGAGAAGCGGTTCGACGCAATCCCGTTGGTATCCGTGTAGACGGTGGTCACCTCGAGATGTCCGTCGCCGTCCGCGACCGGATTGCCCGCGATGTCGGCAATCGCCGTGATCTCGTAGAAGATAGGAGCGCTGACCGCCGGACCACCCACGGTGAAATCGATGACCTTGGCATTGATGGACTGCATTTGACCCGAGCCGATGACCAGGGGCATGGACGTGTCGTGCAACAGAAAGATTTCGATGTTGTACTGGATCTGGCCGGGCTCCCACCCGGGGGGAAGGTCCTGGCCGGCCATGTCGCCGTATGGCACATCCACGGACTGGA
>CAYRIB010000258.1:0-1589 GCA_964424165.1 uncultured Myxococcales bacterium
TCATCCGCCTGTGCCGCACCATCTCGTGCGACATGGCGAACAAGGGGGCCGTGGCTCGCCAGCTTTGCAACGACCTGGGCATTCAGTTCGGCGAAACGACGCCTGACGGCAAGTTCTCGCTCGAATGGGCGAATTGCCTGGGCATGTGCGACCAGGGGCCCGCCCTGCTGGTCAACGATCGCATTTACACCCACGTCACGGCCGACAAGGTCCACGAGATCCTCGAGGAATGCCGCCAAACGTTCGGGGTCTACGCGGTCGAGGGGAAGGAGGCGCACGCATGATTACCAGCCGCATCAATGAAATGACCTTTGCCGACATCGAGGCGGGCAAGGGATTGAAGAAGGCGCTTGGCCTATCGCGTGCCGACATCATCGGCGAACTGGCGGCGTCTGGCCTCAAGGGGCGCGGGGGCGCGGGGTTTCCGGCCAGCATGAAATGGAACATTGCGGCCGCGGCGAACGGCGATCAAAAATACGTGGTGTGCAACGCTGACGAGGGCGAGCCCGGCACGTTCAAGGATCGCGTGATCCTGCAGAACCATGCAAACCTGGTGTTCGAGGGCATGACGATCGGGGGCTACACGATCGGCGCGAGCCGCGGCATCGTGTATCTGCGCGGTGAATACACGTATCTGCGCAAGCATCTCGAGGACGTGCTGAGCGAGCGCCGGCAAGCCGGTTTGCTGGGCCAGAACGCGGGCGGGCGCGAGGGATTCTTCTTTGACATCACGATCCACATGGGGTCCGGCGCCTACGTCTGCGGCGAGGAAACGGCCCTCATCGAATCGCTCGAAGGGCACCGTGGCGAGCCTCGGAACCGGCCGCCGTTCCCGGTCAACACCGGGTTCTTAGGCTGCCCGACCATCGTCAACAACGTTGAAACCTTCGGCTGGGTAGCGTCGATCTTTGCCAAGGGCGCGGCATGGTTCAAGGGCATCGGGACCGACAAGTCCGCGGGCCCGAAGCTGTTTTCCGTGTCCGGCGACTGTACCCACCCGGGCGTGTATGAGTTCCCGCTGGGCATCAAGATTGCGGACATGCTCAAGGCGGTCGGTGGCGAAGACGCAAAGGCCGTTCAGGTCGGCGGGGCGTCCGGACACTGCGTACCCGCCTCTGAATTTCATCGTGCCCTGGCCTTCGAGGACATTCCGACCGGCGGGTCGATCATCGTGTTTGGGCCGCAGCGGGACATGCTCGAAGTGGCCCGAAACTTCCTCGAGTTCTTCACCGACGAATCCTGCGGGCAGTGCACCCCGTGCCGCTGGGGCAACGTGAAGCTGCTCGAGGGGGTTGAGATGCTGCTGAGCGGCCGTTGCACGATGCAGTATCTCAAGGAACTCCGCCAGTTGGGCGAGACGATGCAGATCGCGTCGAAGTGCGGGCTGGGGCAGTCGAGCCCCAACGCGTTCTTGTCGATCGTGAAGCATTTCCCGGCGGAGATGATGGGTCGGGCGAAACAGGCAGACCGGTAGAGGGATTGAGGTTGAGCATGGACGAAAAGAAGATGATCGATACGAAGACCCGGGCGCCGGTGAGTCAGCAGGCCCAGCAGGTGACCAAGGCGACCGACGCCGGGATGATCGGGGC
>CAYRIB010000259.1:0-1588 GCA_964424165.1 uncultured Myxococcales bacterium
AAGTTCAGGATCGTCAACCATATCAACTTTGTTGATGAAAACAATGATTGCAGGCACGCCTACTTGTTTAGCCAACAGGATGTGCTCGCGAGTTTGAGGCATAGGGCCATCAGTTGCGCTAACAACCAAGATTGAACCATCCATTTGAGCGGCACCAGTAATCATGTTTTTGATATAGTCAGCATGTCCTGGGCAGTCTACATGAGCATAGTGACGAATGTCAGACTCATATTCGCAGTGTGAAGTAGCGATAGTGATTCCGCGCTCTTTTTCTTCCGGAGCATTGTCAATTTCGTTGACTCCTCTTTCTTTGGCAAAACCTTTAAGGCTCAGACAATGCAAAATAGCCGCGGTAAGAGTAGTCTTGCCGTGGTCAACATGTCCGATTGTTCCCACGTTAACGTGTGGTTTTGTGCGTTCAAATTTTTCTGCTGCCATATTGATTTTTTCGCGGCCTAAGGTCTTTTTGACCATTGCGCCTTGCGATTAATTAAGATGATTTATTTACAAAAAATTGTATTTTTTTACTATACACTAAATTGCTTTTTAAGGCAAACCCAAAAAATTCCGTTTGGGGAAATCCAGTACATGGTTTATTCTACACGACCTATAAAATATGTCAAGCCCCCGACAAACTGACTGCTTTGCTCTTGTTTTAGCCAATAACCACCCGCCAAAAAACCTAGCTTTTTGAAGATTTTGCTTATTGCAATTGCATTTGTTACGTAGCATGCTACGTAACACCTATTTCCAGTCAGAGGTTATGTTTTTTTCTGAAAAAAATTGAAACAATGAAAATAAAGATAAAAAAGATCGAACCCATGACGCACGTCGGCAGGCCGAAGAAATATGCGCTCGGTCCATTTTCAAAAAATAAAGGCAGCTCTCCCAAAGAAAAATAGCCGGCAAAAAGAACTCCCAAAAATGAAAACAAAAACAAAAGATTGGACAGACATTTTGTTCCTTGTTTCTTGAAGCAGAGGATGATGGAAAGAATAAAAAGCAGAGAGAACATGACAAAGCCGTAATAGCAGGCCGGAAAGCCCAAAAACAATGGGCAAGTTTCTCCGAAAGCGCAGACGGATGAAAACATTTTAACGGCGCTCATATAGCCTGAAAACAATACTCCGCCGAGCGAAGCCAGCAAAAAGAAAATTTTATAACCCTTATTTTTTTTCATATATTTATTTTATTTATATATCATTATTATATTCTATTTTTATCCAAAACAAAAACCAGCACCATAAAGAGCTGGGTCGTGAAAGGTTGCGCCTTTCAGGCAATATTCCAACAAAGCATTTATTTTAAGACTCAGACATGTTTAAATTCCTCATGTTGATCAATTGCAGTCTACTAGATCACATTTTTTATTTGACCTTTATTTTTTTCTCCGATTATATGGAGATCTATTCACGGGCTTTAGACTGATTTTCTTTTCTTGCGCTTTTGAGTTTACGGCTTTTTTGGTCCTGCCTAAATTCCAAGCTATTAAACCTGTAGGAGTGTTTTTATCAGCTAGTTTTTTTAGCTTTTTAACTTCTTCATCTGTCCATGTTTTTCCTGAATTTTTTGCTGCCATATGATTTCA
>CAYRIB010000260.1:0-1552 GCA_964424165.1 uncultured Myxococcales bacterium
GGCAAGACCTATCATTAGCTGGGACAGAACGCGAGGGGCGCACGATGAGCGGCGTGGCTTTGAACCTTCCCCAGACCATCCTGGTGCACGTGAACGGAAACGAGTTCAGCGTGACCCGGGGCACGCGCGTCAAGGCGTTCTTGCGGCGCTACTTCCCGGATCTGGAACCGTTGTGCCTGGGCGCCATCGTGGGCAACCGGCTCATGGATCTGGAATCGCCGATCACGTCGTCGTGCCGCTTCGAGCCCGTCACCTACGCCAGCAAGTCGGGGGCCCGTATCTATCGCGCCACCTTGACTCTGATGTTGTGCGAGGCCGTGGCACGTCTGTATCCGGACGCCAAGGTCCAGGTCGGACAGTCGCTCGGCGATGGCTACTACTTCCGCTTTTTCCGCAATCCACCCCTGACCCAGGAAAACATCGTGGCCATCGAGGCTGAAATGCACGCGATGCAGGATCGCAAAGAGGCCATCGCGACCCTGCGCGTGCCCACACAGGAAGCCATCGAGGCCTTCGAAAGCATCGGCCAGACCGCCAGCGCCGAGATCGTGCGGGCCATGCGGTTCAACACCGTGACCGTGGCCACGATGGGCAAGCATATCGACCTGGCCTTGGGCCCGCTGCTGCCCACGGTCGAAGGCATCCGTGCCTTCAAGCTGAGTCCGTACGCCGAAGGCATGGTGCTCGGATTCCCGCCGCCCCATTCGGCCGACGAGGCGCCACACCCACCCACGAACCATGGCCGTCTGTTTTCGGTCTACCGCGAAACCCGCAGTTGGAACAAGCTGCTCGGGATCGAGACCGTGGCCGACCTGAACCGCGCCGTCGTAAGCGGCCACATCCGCGAGGTCATTCGGGTGGCCGAGGCCCTGCACGAACGCAAGCTGGTAGCCATCGCGGACAACATCGTGCAGAACAAGAACACGCGTCTGGTGCTGGTGGCCGGTCCTTCGTCATCGGGCAAGACCACCACGGTCAAACGCCTGCGCATGCAGATGCTGGCCATCGGGGTGCGTCCCAAGGAACTCAACCTCGACAACTACTACGTGGATCGGGACCAGACCCCGCCCGACGAAAACGGGGAACCGGACTTCGAGTGCCTCGAGGCCATCGACCTGCCCCTGCTCAACGAGCATCTAGGCAAGCTTCTGGCCGGTGAGACCGTGGAAACCCCGCGGTACTCGTTCGTGCGCGGCCGGCGGGACGACAAGACCGTACCCATGACGCTCGATCCCGGGGAACTGCTGCTGATCGAGGGCATTCACGGCCTCAACGAACGCCTGACCGAGGCCGTGCCACGATCGCAGAAGTTCCGCATGTACGTCAGCGCCCTGACGCAGCTTTCGATCGACGACCACACCCGCATCTTCACATCCGATGCCCGCCTGCTGCGCCGCATCGTGCGGGACCGGCATTTCCGCGGCTACAGCGCGGCCGACACGATCCGCATGTGGCCCAAGGTCCGCGCGGGCGAGGAAAAGCACATCTTCCAGTTCCAGGAAGAGGCGGACCTCATGTTCAATTCCACCCTGGTCTACGAACCGCCGGTCCT
>CAYRIB010000261.1:0-1532 GCA_964424165.1 uncultured Myxococcales bacterium
CGAACCCGCCGCAGCTCAAGATGTATCCGGTGGACCTGCTCGAGGGGCTGTACACAGGCGGCTTGATGGGCGAGCCCGAGGTCTACACGGAGCCCACTCGGTGCGGTGCGGACGAAGCGCCGGTGCAGCCGGGCATGGACGCCCTGTTCGCGATCTACCCGATCTTCTACGGCATCATGGGCGCGTCGCACCCGTGGTACACCAATGACCTCGCGGAACGCATGGACAGCCAGGTCAAGGGCGGCAACCATCGGTTCGACATTCCCGAAGGCGCGGAAGTGGTCGAGTTCTTGAACCCCATGGGCACCAAGATCTACCAGGCCGTGAAGCCGCGCGACGGGGTGGGCATCTCGTATCAGCTGATCAAGAATGCAGCCCTGATCCGCAAGAAAATCGACCTGGTCGGGTACTGCTCGAACGCCGCGCTCAAGGCGACCTGCGACAAGGCCGAGGCCGAGATGACGCCCGAAGAGATCGAACAGTGCGCGCCGGTCAAGGCCCTGAACACGGAACTGGGCCGCACCTGCGACGAAGTGTTGGCCTGCTACTGCAACAGCATGTTCTGCCCGCCGTCGCCGGCCCACTGCAACGACGAACACTGGGATGGCATCTACAACATCGACAGCCTGAAGTTCATGGAAGTCGAGCGTGTGGAAGCCATGCTCATCATGATGCAGGACATGATCGACATCGCTGGCCACTACGGCTGGCGTGTGCCGGGATTCCTCGAAGAACCGTAGGTCGACTCTGCATCGGGGCGCGGTCCCTGGTGACCGCGCCCCGAACCTTCCCACAGTTGCGGACCCGCGCGAAGAAACGAATCCGGGACATGATAGAATTCCCCACGGCGTGCTCGTGACGAGGAGCCTTAGATGGAACCGCAATACGGAATCAACGTGTTCGAACAGGTGGTGCAGTCGCGCGGGATGGTCCTGATCGTCCTGCTGGTGCTCATCGGGCTGTCTTTGTTTTCCTGGTTCATCATCGCTTACAAGTCGATGGTGTTTCGGCGCGTTCGCCGCGAGACCAACGAGTTCCTGGAGGCCTTCTGGCAGTCCGACACGTTGGATTCGGTATGGAAGACCAGTGACGCCCTGCGACACTGTCCGGTGGCCAGGGTCTTTCGTGCCGCGTACACGGAACTCGGTCGGGTGAAGGGGGGCGCGGAGCAGCCGACCACCGCGCTCGTCGGCACCAAGGCCTACGGCTTCGAAAACATCGAACGTGCGCTGCGGCGTGCGGCCCAGGCCGAGTCGACCCGGTTGGAACGGCTGGTGCCGTTTCTGGCCACCACGGGGACTTCGGCACCGTTCATCGGGCTGTTCGGAACCGTGTGGGGCATCATGAATGCGTTTGCCTATATCTCGCCCGACCGGCCCATCCTCGAAACGGTCACGCCCCACATCGCCCAGGCCTTGGTGGCCACGGCGATCGGGCTGCTTGCCGCGATTCCCGCGGTCATGGCCTACAACTATTTCACCAGCAAGATCCGGGTGGTGTCGGTCGACATGGAGAACTTCTCGATCGACTTT
>CAYRIB010000262.1:0-1524 GCA_964424165.1 uncultured Myxococcales bacterium
GTGACCGCGCCCTACAGGGGCCCTGCAGGGGCTCTGGAATCCTGATGGAGGGATGTTCAAGATGGCTGATGCGCTCGGAATGATCGAAACGAAGGGCTTTACGGCAATGGTCGAGGCAGCGGATGCGATGGTCAAGGCCGCGAAGGTCGAACTCATCGGGTTCGAGAAGATTGGTGGTGGATACGTGACCGCGATCGTGCGCGGGGACGTGGCCGCGGTGAAGGCCGCGACCGAGGCCGGCGCGCGCCAGGCCGAACGCGTCGGCGAACTGGTGTCCGTGCACGTGATTCCGCGGCCGCACGCGAACGTGGACGAGGCCCTGCCGCTGGGTCGTCATACCGGCAAGAAGGGCGGCAGCAAGGAATAGGCTGCGGCCCCCGAACTGAGGGCGGTCGGGATGTCCGGATTTCGGGCATCCCCCCGTCCTGCCATGTGTCGCGCCGACGGGTGTGGCCCGGTTGGTGCGAGGGAGGCCTCGATGCTGATGGGCAAGGTCGTGGGCACCGTGGTGTCCACACGCAAGGAAGACGAACTGCGCGGCCTTCGGTTCATGATCGTGCGGGAACTCGACCAGGACATGCGCGAGACCGGCAAGATGGTGGTGGCCACGGATTCGGTCGGCTGCGGGGTCGGCGAGGTCGTGCTGTACTGCAGCGGGTCGTCGGCGCGCCAGACGGTCGCGACCAAGGATCGGCCGGTCGATGCGACGATCATGGCGATCGTAGACGAGGTCGATGTCCTGGGGGCACGGAAGTACCTGAAGGATTGAGGCGGGTCCTTGGCGGCGCGGTCTGGTGACCGCGCCCTACAGGGCGTTCGGGTGGGGCGCTGTTGTGAGGTGGGTCCATGGCGGTGGATGAACAGAAGGTCGCGGCCATCGTGGAACAGGTCCTGTCACAGCTTCGACGGGACGTTCCGGCCGCAGGGACGGGGCCTTCGGTGGGTTTGCCCCGTATCGAGACGGGTAAGAACGGGTTGTTTTCCGATGTCGATGCAGCGGTGAAGGCCGCCCGCGCGGCGCATGAACAACTGGTTCCCATGGGCCTCGACGTCCGCCGCAACGCGGTCCGCGCGATGCGCGATGTGACCCTGGCTCACCTGAAGGACCTGTCCGTGATGGCGGTCCAGGAAACGGGCCTCGGTCGCGTGGAAGACAAGATCGCGAAGAATCGCCTGGCCGCAGAAAAGACCCCGGGGCCCGAGATCCTGGTACCGCATGCCTTTTCCGGGGACAATGGACTGTCACTAACCGAAAGGGCCCCCTACGGCGTGATCTGTTCGATCACCCCGTGCACGAATCCCAGTGAAACGGTGCTCAACAACGCGATCGGCATGATCTCGGGCGGCAACGCCGTGGTCATCAATCCGCACCCGTCGGCCAAGGTTACGACCGCGAAGTTCGTGGGTATGCTCAATGCCGCCATGGTGTCGGCAGGGGCCCCGGACAACCTCATCTGTTCGGTGATCGAACCCACGATCGAGTCCGCAGGCGCCCTGATGAAGCATCCCGGGGTCGCGCTCGTG
>CAYRIB010000263.1:0-1523 GCA_964424165.1 uncultured Myxococcales bacterium
GTCCTGTTCTTCGAAGGCGTCAAGGCCTGCCTCGGGCAAGGCCATGCTGTCGGGGGGAAGGGGATCGTTCGAGGAGTTGCCACCGCAGGCCAGCAGAACCGCCATACAACCGATGCCCGGCCACATCCGCACGCAATGCTTCATCGTCGCCTCCACCATCGCCGTATTCGCCGTCGCCATCGCCTAGGGGGGAGCGTCACTCCAACGCAGGCCCCGCCACGTGTATCGATGCATATCGTACCATTTCCGGACTTCGTCGGCCTGTTCAGCCCATGCCGGGTCGTTCTGGATCACGTGACGTTCGTCCGGATCCGTGTCCAGATCGAACGCCAGCCAGGTGCGCGCCGAGGGCAAGTACACGAGCTTGTGTCGTCCCTCCACGAACCCTACGCACGACTGGTCGTACCAGCACGCGAAATAGCGCCGGTCCGGGAGGGGTGGTGGTGACAGCACACTGTGGCCGTCAAATGCCCAGGGCTCGACGGGAATGCCCAGCAGCTCCAGGATGGTGGGCGATACATCGATCAGGGAACGCGGGGCCGTGATCACGGTTCCCGGTGCAATACGGGCGGGATGGTGGATCACGAAGGGCACGTGCAAACCCTCTTCCCAGAACACGTTGTCGTGCTGAAAGATCCCGTGTTCCCCAAAGGCCTCGCCGTGGTCGCCCATGACCACGATCATCAGGTCATCCGTGTGGCCCTGCGCGGCCAGACCTTCGACGATCTGTCGCAGCACACGGTCGGCCTCGATCACGATTCGGAAGTAGCGTTTGGACTGGGGCCAGTCAGGCGCCTCGGCCAGTTCTTCGTCCTCGAGCAGGCGTGTCGGCAGGTCGTAGGGATGGTGCGCGGTCGACGTCAGGACCGTGGCCAGGAAGGGCCCCTGCTGTTTTGCGGTCCAGCGAAGCAGAGGTTGAACCAGGCCAAGATCATCGCCCCCTAGGTAGCCGAGCGGTTCGAGCGGCGGGTCCAGGTCCTGCCGGGCCTCGAAGTGCTGGTATCCGGCGTTGCGCACAAGGCGTGCCCGATCCTCGAAATGACGGTCCGCGCTTTGGAAGAAGGCCGTGGCATAACCCTGTTGGGCCAGAATCTCGGCCAGGCACATTCGGTCGTAATTGTCGGCTGTTTCGAGGATCTCTTGCTGCATGGCCGGATAGCGGCCGCAAAGTACCGAGAACAGGGACTTCGATGTGTGCGGCATCACGGTCCGCATGCTGGTGGCGTGCAGACCGCCCTCGGCCAGTTCCAACAAGAACGGCGTCTGGTGATTCATGCCGGGGGCGAACGAGGTGGCCCGCCAGGCCGTGGCTTCGAGCAAGACCAGCAGAACGTTCACTCGCGCCCCGGCCGCTGCCGGAAGAACCGAAACCGTGGTGTCGATGGGGGTGGACCGCGTTGGAGGGTCCTGCATGGGCGCGGCCGTGAATGCGTCGCGCACGACCGACAGCACGACATTGTCCGCATAGTGGCGCCACCCTGGAAGGGCCTCGTGACTGCGGGCCATCTGCTCGGCCAGTCCCA
>CAYRIB010000264.1:0-1516 GCA_964424165.1 uncultured Myxococcales bacterium
TGAAGGGGCGGTCCTCGAGGATGATCACCGGGTACTGGCTCTCGCGCGTCATCAGGTGCCGGATCTCCCGCTGCTGCATGGTGCGCATATACAAGAAGGCCAGCTCCGTGGGGAAGATGTTGTGCACGCGGTCCTGGTAGAACAGGCCCAGGCACTCGTCGGTCAGGGACCCCTTGTCCACGCGCTCGGCGAACGTGTGCAAGCTGGCCCCACCGAGCAGGCGTTCGAGCTCGCCCTTGTAGGGGTCGCGCGACAACGCGTGCATCAGCGTGGTCTTGCCCGAAAACAGGTTTCCCATGATGCCGATATGGAAGTTCTGCGTCATGTCGCCTGGTCCTCCCGGTCAGAATTGAGGATGGATTCGATCTCGCCGCACACCCGGTCAAGGTCGTCGTTGACGACCCGGTGATCGAACCGGTCCGAAAACGTCATCTCGGTAAGTGCGTTCTGCAGGCGGATGGCCTGCACCTCCGGACTGTCGGTGCCCCGCGCCGCAAGGCGCTTCTTCAGTTCTTCCGTGGACGGCGCCACGATGAAGAACGTGACGGCCCGATCGCCATACATCGCCTTGAGCCGCAAGCCACCCACCACGTCCAGATCCAGCATCACGTCCCGCCCCTCGGCGAGAGCGTGGTCCAGGGGTTCGCGGGGGGTGCCGTACCAGTGCCGGTGCACCTCGGCCCATTCCACGAAGCGGCCTGCCGCGATCCCGGTTCGAAACGTCTCGTCGGTCAGGAACGTATAGTCACGGCCATCCACCTCCCCGGGCCGCATGGGCCGGGTCGTGCATGACACCGAGTAGGCCAAGCCGGGGTGACGTTCGAGAAAGCGATGGATCACCGAGGTCTTCCCCGCCCCCGACGGCGCCACGAACACGATGAGTCTGGCCGGACGATCCATGCCTTCCGAAGTACCCCAAACCGGCCGGGGGTGTCAACCGGAACGTGCGTTTCCGACAGAGGAACGTGAACGACTCGCGGGCCTAGTCAACAACAGCGCGGCACAAAGGCACCTCAGTGGGGACGGTCTCATCATGAACTGCGGTTGGGAAGCCGGTCTGCCCCCCATTGTTTCCCGAGGCCCATGAGGAACTTCTTCCGCTGGATTCACCGTCATGGGCAACTCTTGTTGCCACTGATGGTCCATGTATGCGTACCCGTGATCCGGCTTTGCAACGGAAAGACGTAGAGTTCGTTGCACAGTTGCGGATTTCCCGCAATCTGGATCGGATCCCCACCGACCGCGGTCAGCGAGGTCAGATCCAGGACCGACAGCAAACTGTTCCCAGTTACCCCCAGGGTCCCTCCGATGCTCGACAGCAGGGGAGCGTAAATCTCCTGGAACTGGCCGTTCTCGAACCGCAAGTTTCCGGCCGTCTGCCAAAGATTGTCCAGGCGCACCACAGGCACCACCGCCGACTGGTACAGACTGATGCTGTGTATGCCGGCCGTGGTGATCTGCTCGAGGCTGCGGAAGTCGATGGTCGTGAGCCCGGTGTTGTAGTGAAGCTGAATGT
>CAYRIB010000265.1:0-1510 GCA_964424165.1 uncultured Myxococcales bacterium
ATTACATTATTGACTGGTCAAACTTCTGATGGCATAACATTTTCGGAATTTCATTTTGGAGCTGGAGAATCAAGCATAATTAAAATGGTTCTTGAAATTGAAACGTTGCCAGAAAATTCACTAATTTTAATCGAAGAAATTGAGAATGGATTACATCCAATAGCAACAATTCGAATGGTTGAATACTTAGTTGATGTTTCAATTAGAAAAAAGGCTCAAGCTATTTTTACTACACATAGCAATGACGCTTTATTGCCATTACCAGCTAAAGCAATTTGGTCAGCTACTAATGATAAATTTTTCCAAGGCAAATTAGATGTTCGATCTCTTCGTGCAATTACTGGTCAAATAGAAACCCAGCTTGCAATCTTTGTAGAAGATGATTTTGCAAAATTATGGATTGAGACTGTCTTAACTTCAGACCCAAAAATCTTTCATGAAGAATTAGAGATTCATAGAATGGAAGGTGATGGAAATGCGGTTTTAGTGAATAAGTATCATAATCTAAATCCCTCTCTTCGGTATAAATCCCTTTGTTTTATTGACGGGGACTCTTCTCAACTTGAATCTGAGTCTGATAATGTATTTAGATTGCCTGGAGACTATCCTGAATCATATATCTATGACAAGATTTTAGAGAAAATAGATTCACAAACTGATTCAATAATTGGAGAACTTACAGTTTCATTGCATAAACCTTATGAAATGCAAGACGAAATAAAAAAGATTATTAAAGACGTTAGAATAACTAATAGAGATTATCATTTGCTTTTCTCACAGTTAGGAAGGAGAATCGGCTTTGTCTCTGAGATTGTTGTAAAAAGCGCATTTTTAAACTTTTGGATTAGAAGCTTTCCAATTGAAGTTGAAAAAATAAATAGTATTGTGAAGGCTAATATGAAAAGATAACAACGAAAGCCCAACAAGCAATATAGCCAATAAGAGTTTCAAAAGTGTGCGAAGAGTTGTAGCCCGCTTCAACTTTTCGTGTAGCTTGATAGGGAAAATCCCCGCAATCCCTTACTGGCCATATATTCAACCGTGGGAGGTAATTATTATAGCATAAGCAAGTATCACTAATATTAATAATTAACGACATGAAAACTAGAAACTTAATTTTTATTTTTTGCTTAAGTAGCCTATGTTTTTCTGTTTCAGCACAGCAATACGCTACAGACAAAAAAGCTACAATTATCTCTGGGTATGGCAGTTTTATGAGCCAAGGTGGAGATCTATTTGAGGATGAAGATGGCAATCCTGCTAACAGAATCACCTTTACCCCAAATATCAATCATTTTATTACAAAGAATTTTTTCATTGGAGGAGGAATCGAGTTTTCTGTTGAATCACAAGGAGATTATAAATCCAATGGGATAGGTATTGGGCCACAAATCGGCTATGTTTTTGGAGGTCCCGACAGTAAAGCGCTTCCGTTTTTTGATTGTGGAATTCGGTATTACAAAATGAGCACTGATTATGGGTACATTGGTGATTACCAGCTTTCAGGTTC